>MGSU01000125.1:8230-14719 GCA_001799195.1 Deltaproteobacteria bacterium RIFOXYA12_FULL_61_11
TCACCGTCGACGACGCCAACATGATGGTGATAACGGCAGTCGGAGGCGACAACCAGAGCACGACCGTCGAAGGTCGCGAGCGCTACGGCATCAACGTTCGCTACGCCAGGGACTACCGCGACGACTTGCAGGCCCTGCGCCGGGTGCTACTGCCGCTCCCGAATGGTAAGGGCCAGATCCCCATGGAGGAGATAGCGGACGTCGTGCTCGCCCAAGGGCCGTCGATGATTCGCGACGAGAATGGGCTCTTGGCGGGCTACGTCTATGTGGATTTCGACACGGCCAAGGTCGACGTGGGCACGTACGTCGAGCGCGCCAAGGAGGCCGTTGGCGCCAGCGTGAATATACCGACCGGCTACTCCATGACCTGGAGTGGGCAGTACGAAAACATGCTGCGCGTGAAGGAACGGCTCAAGCTGATCCTGCCGCTTACTCTCGTGCTCATCTTCGTGCTGCTCTACATGAACACCAAGTCGGTGTTCAAAGCGACCATCGTGATGCTCGCGGTGCCGTTCTCCGCGGTCGGCGCGGTCTGGCTGCTGTGGCTCCTCGGCTACAACATGTCGATAGCCGTGTGGGTCGGGGTGATAGCGCTCATGGGCCTCGACGCGGAGACCGGCGTGTTCATGCTGCTGTTCCTCGACCTGTCGCACGACGAGGCCGAGAAGTCGGGGCACCTCAACACCCGCGGGGATCTGGTCGAGGCCATCATCCACGGCGCGGTCAAGCGCGTCCGGCCCAAGGCCATGACAGTCTTTGCGGCCATGCTCGGACTGTTGCCCATCATGTGGTCCATCGGCACAGGCGCGGATCTCATGAAACGCATCGCGGCACCGATGGTCGGGGGGCTTGTGACTAGCTTCGGGATGGAACTGCTCGTCTACCCGGCGATCTACTACCTCTGGAAACGCCGTGGCCTTCATGACGGCCCGCCCACCGAGACACCATCGGGGTATACAAACGACGAGGGTACCATAAGACTTGCAGGGCCGCCTGTGGTCAACACTGAAGCACAGTCCGAATTGGTTTCTCGATCAGCAGGTCGAGGGGCAGGTCGAACTCGCTGACCAGAGCGTGAGGACTCTCATTGAACCCTGTCCGAGGCTCTGCTATGCTCGCAACGTTCCACTTCCTCCTCATGGCGCAATGAAGTTTTCTACCCTCCTCTTCGGCCGGTTGCGGAACCGCACCCTGGCCTTCTTCCTCTTCACCGGCTTGACGCCGACTCTGCTCATCAGCGCCTATCTCCTGGTCAAGGTCCGCACCGACCTGCTCGAGAACGTGATGCAGACCCAGCGGCACTCCATCGAGACCATCCGCAACGCGGTTTCCCATCATCTCATGTCCTACGAGCGCGGCCTGCTCACCCTGGGCGAGGAAATGGACGTGCAGAGCCTGGAACCCGAGCGCATGGCCAGGGCCATGTCGCAGTTCCTGTTCCTCTCCGACCTTTTCTACAATGTGTTCTTCTTCGACCTCGAGGGCATGCTGCTCTGGGCCGAGTACAAGGATCGCTATCAGGGCAACCGCTACCTGCTCGGCAAGAACGTCCTGACCCAGGAACAGGAGGATTTCGACGACATCAAGGAGAACCTCCTGCAATTGAAGAAGACGGGGCAGAACCTGCGCTTGTGGTGGACCGATCCCCAACAGCAACGGACCTACCTGCAGATCATGACCCCGGTGTATTCCTTCGAAGATCCCGCCACCCTGATCGGTATGCTCAGCGCCCGCATCCGGCTGAAGAGCTTCGAGTTGGAAGAGATGCTGTCCTTCTATCCGCTCGCTGCGGGCGAATACCTGGTGATCGCCGATCTCGAGGGCTCGGTCTTCGTCGAGCTGGGCAAGGTCGCCGATCGGCCGTTACGCCGGCTCCGCTTCGTCTCCGAAGAAGAGCGTCTCGACGAGCGGACCGTCGGTTCCGGTCGTTTCACCATCGAGGGCAACGAACACCTCATCTCCTTCTCGGCCATCGCCGGCTTCGACCTGTTCATCGCCATCGGCCAACCCTACGATCAGGTCGTGGCCTTCCTCCGCCACCTGCTCAATTCCCTCGCCGTGCAAATCCTGCTGGCGGTCATCCTGGTCGTGCTGCTGGGCGTCTACTTCTCCGATCACCTGAGTGCACCGATCCTGGCGCTGGTCGAGGGCATCAATCGGGTTGGTGCCGGGGACACCTCCCACCGCATTACCATCGCACGCGATGACGAACTCGGGCAGGCCAGCGCGGCCTTCAACACCATGGCCAGCAACCTCCAACGCCAGCGGTTCCTGGAGTCCATCTGGAAGCGGACATGGCGCGAACGGGACTGAAACGCCTCACCGCCTTCTCCTTGCGGCTGTTCTACCAGGAAGCGGCCTGGAAATTTTACCTGCTCAATTTCTTGCACAAAGGCCTCGTCAATATCCTCTACCTGATCTTTTTCACCCTCTTCCTGAAACGTCAGGGCACCGATGCTATCCCCTATTTCTATATCACCTTGAATCTGTCCATGATCCTCGCCCAATTCCTGTTGCTGCGCTCGGGAACCATCCGGCCACTGCGCATCCTGCGTACGCAGACCGGGGTATTATTCCTCGCGGCCGTGGCCTTCGTGCCCTTCTTCGGGGAGGCTCCGTTCCTCTTCGTCTTCTCCTTGCTGACCGTCACCATGCTCTACAACAACCTGACCGGGTTGATGCTCATGGAGCACCTGGCCCAAATCTATGCGCCGCATCAGCTCAAACGCAGGCTCTCGGCCATCATGGCCGCGGGCACGCTCGGCAATATCGTGACCGGTTTCGGGGTGAAATTACTGCTCGAATGGATCTCCTTGCGCGCAATCTATTGCATCGGGCTGGGTATGATCGCTGCGGTGCTCTTCCTGCTCCCGTCCTTACGCCGGCACGGCCGTGGTGAAGCCGCGGAGAGCCGAACCGAGGGATCCTCCCCTCCTGCGGGTCAGTCGTTGCGTGCGATCTTCAGCACAGCCTTTGGCGGGAACCTGGTCGTCTGGTTGTTCCTCCTCGGGTTCATCGTCTTCATCGCCCGGTATTTGCTCGACTTCGGTTTCAACCTGACCGTGGACGTCCTCTACGCCACCGAAGGGGATTTTGCCGCGTTCCTGGGCGTCTTCACCTCGGTCCTGGACCTCATGGTCGTGCTGGTCCAGTTCTTCCTCACCAGCCGGTTATTGCGGCGCTGGCGTTTGGGCGCCGTGCTCGGCCTCCTCCCTCTGGGAGCCATGCTCATGTCCTTGGGAGCCGCAATCTCCAATCTGCCCGTACTCTTCGTCTTCACGCAGTTCCTCTACGTGCTCCTGTTCAAGGTCTTCTACCTGCCGATCAGCCACATCACCCTCAACCCCTTCACCGAACAACACCGGGCACGGGCTCGCATCGGCATCAATTTCAGTTGTTCCTTGGGGACCCTCCTCGTCGGGGTGTTCATCCTTCTCTTCAAGCCGATGCTCGGGCCTCAGGTCATCGCCTGGGGGTTGTTCTGTCTCACCGGCCTGATGTTCCTGGTGGTCGTGGGGGTCGATCGGGCCTATGTGCGCAGTATCGTCGAACGCTTGGCCTCGGGCTCGGCACAGCATCGCGGGGAGTTGGTCTCGTCCCTGCGCTACACCTCGTACACGGTCAGCCGGGATACGGTGGGCACCTTGTTGCGGGATCCGGATCCGGGCGTGCGCTTGGAGGCCTTAGAGGCCGTCGCCGAACTCCAGGTCCAGGACCAGAGGAACTTGCTCCTCGAGCACCTCGAGGCCGAGACCGATCAACGGGTGTTGGCCAAGTCCTTCCGTCAACTCATCGCTCTCGAGCAGGGGGCCGATAGCCCGGCCTTGTTGCATTTTCTGGTACACGGCAAGGACGAGCGTATCTTGGCCAGTATTCTCGAGGCCCTCGGCGAGGTCGATCACTCCCCGAGCTTGAACCGACTGATCGCCGAGCACCTCGACCACCCCAATCACCGGGTCAAGGCCAGTGCCATCCTGTGGTCCTTGCGCCGGAGCCAGGACGAAAAGGTCTTGCAGCGAGCCCTGGAAGCCCTGGTGAGCTTCATCGAAGCCGAGGCGGAGCTCTTGCGGAGGACCGCCGGGGTGGTCATGGCTATGCACCCCACGCCCTTCTTCCTCTCCGCCCTGGAACAGTTGCTCGACGACCGAGAACAAGGGGTTCGGGGCAATGCTCTCTTGGCCCTGGCCCGGCTCGATACCCCGGGGGCCCTCGGAGTCCTCAACCGTTACCTCGCGAAGGAAGCCCAACCCGAGTTGCACGCCAGGGCACTGGTCCTCCAGCAGCGTCTCCAAAGTGCGGCCTTGCTGGCCCTCTCGCAAGCCCTCGAGAGCATGTCGCCGAGTGACATCCTGGCCCTGGAGCGCAGCTTCGATGTCGATGGCGACCGACTCTCGGCCAGGCTCGCGGCGGCTTCGCCCGAGGCGAGGGTCGCGCTGCGGGGCTATCTGCAGGAAGAGCGCAACCAGGCTGCCTGTAGTTTCGTCCTCGGGGTTGTGGTCTCCGGTCTGCCGCCGGTCCAGAAGATCCTCGAACTCGTCACCGAGCTACCCGAGGAAGCCCACTGGTCCGGTTTCTTCAGGGTTCTCGAACACTTCGACCAGGAGGGCGGTGGGCACGCCGGGCGGAGGTTCTTCCGGGCTGTCCTGGACAGCGCGTGGCGCCACAGTCTGGTCCTGGGACTCTGTTCGGAACGCGGGGTCGGAGGAGAGTCTCTCATCAAGCTCAGCAACCGTCGCAATCGCTTGTTGCACGCGCTGGTGCATCTTGCCGCGGCCAAATGTTCCAAGGAAGAGAACCTGCACCAGGCCTTCGACCATCTCTCCGACGGAGACGTGGTCGAACGCTCCCTGGCCCGCGAACTGATCGAAACCGTGCTGTCGGTCGCTCTCGGCCGGCAACTTATCCCTCTGTTCCGTTACCGGCATCAGCCCCAGCGGTTGCTCGAGCGCCCCCTCGAAGAGCACGCAGAGCTCCTCGCCACGTGCCGCGGTTTGCCGATCGATCGTCTCGTCGATGAGGAGGGACATCCATGTTCGTGAAAGCAGTGTACAGTATGGTGGCGCTGTTGACCCTTGCTACGGCCGAGGCCTCCTCCTGGAAGCTGCGGTACGAGTTGGAGGAAGCCGATACCCTGACCTTCGGCATCTTGCCCTACAAAGACCCCAAGCAGGTGCGCAGTGAACTCGAGCCCCTCGCCGGCTATCTCTCGAAACAGCTCGCCAGACCCGTCTCCGTGCTGGTGGCCTCCAGTTATCAGAACCTGGCCAGATTGGTGGACAGCGGGCGGATCTCGGTGGCCTGGTTCTCCCGGACCTCCTATGATCTCCTCCTGGCCAAACAACATAGGCCTTGGGCCATACTCTGTCATGCCTTACCGCTGAACGAGAGAGGGTACAGGGGCTTGGTGATCACCAGGGCCGACAGCGGCATCGCCGACCTCGGCCAGCTCCGCGGGAAATCCTTCGCCTATGTCGACCGTCATTCCGGCACGGGTTTCATGGCCCCCAACCAGATCTTACGCGATCGGGGTATCACCCCGTTGAGCTTCTTCGGCACCATCGTCTTCACCGGCAGTCACGGTGCCAGCGCCAAGGGGGTGTTGGAAGGACGTTTCGATGCCGCCGCGGTCTACGAAGACCTGGTCGCCCTCTTGCCGCCGGCCGAGAGGGAGCGTTTGCGCATCCTCGGCACGAGCGGTTGGATCGGCGCCGACCCACTGGTGGTCCTCGATCAGGGCAACAACCCTCAGCATGAACGGCTCAGGGCCGTGTTGCTCGGGATGGCCACAGACCCGGAAGCGAACCAGGTCCTCTCTCACCTGATCAAGGTTCGCGGCATCAAGTGCTTCAGCCGCTCGGATGTCGCCGGGGGAACCTGATGAAGCCTCGCTCCCGGCGTTCGATCCTCCTCCTCGTAGGTGGCTCCGTCGTGCTCGTCCTCGCGGCCTTGACGGCCCTGGGTATCTATCGAGAACCGGCAACAACTCCTCCTGGGACCATGGCTGGTGCTCCCGGGCAACCGGGAGAGCACGACGAACAGGTGCTGCTCGAGGGGGGGTGCTTCGCCATGGGCAGGCCGGACGGTCGAGTCGGAGAGACCCCTGTCCACCGCGTCTGCGTAGCGAGCTTCTTGCTCGACCTGCACGAGGTCACGGTGGCGCAGTATCGGCGTTGCCGGGAGGCCCATGCCTGTGGAGAACCGGGACGAGCCTTGCAGCAGCGCGGTTGTACCTGGGAGGGGAAGGACTCGGAGGACCTGCCGGTGACCTGCGTGACCTGGTTCGATGCCAATGGTTATTGCCGTTTCGTCGGGCGGGAATTGCCCACCGAAGCGCAATGGGAATTCGCGGCTCGCGGACCGGAGGGCTCGGCCCATCCCTGGGGCGACGCCTCGGCCGACTGCAGTCGCGCGGTCTACAGCGAGCGCTATGGTACTTGCAAGCACCGAACCCCGCAAGCAGTCTGCTCCCGGCCTGCGGGCAGAAACCCG
>MGSU01000125.1:14739-43667 GCA_001799195.1 Deltaproteobacteria bacterium RIFOXYA12_FULL_61_11
CGGCAATGCCTGGGAGTGGGTGCGCGATGTCTATGACCTCGATTTCTATGCCCGCGCCCCGCAACAGGATCCCGTCGCTCTCGAGGGTGGCCGCATGCGGGTGGTCCGCGGCGGCGGGTACGACACCGAGCCCGAATTCCTGCACGCGGCCTACCGGGCCTGCCACTCGCCTCTGGCCAAACCGCCTGGGGTGGGTTTCCGCTGCGCCGCGCCGATCACCCCGGCTATTCCGGCTCCCGGGCGGTGAAGAGGTCCGGTCACGGCCTCGGCAGGACTCTGAGTTGGTAGACGAAGTCGGGCACCGCGAGCGGGTCGGTGGGCACGTCGCGCCACAGGAAAACGGTCAGGACCACGGGAGTCTGGGGCTCCTTGGGGAAGGAAATGGCGAAGTCCGGTTGGTAGCTGACCACGTAGTTGCCCACACCGTCGAGATGCAGGTAATTGGTCAAGCCCACGGCTCGCTCGAACTGGTCGTCGGCGTCGAGGGACCCATGGGTGTCCCAATCGTGCAATCCATTGTAATAAAACTGTTCTGCCGCCGTGACCTGGGCGGACAGCTCGGACACGATTCGAGCGGAGCGGAAGCCGAGCATCCGGGCGTTGACGTCGGGGACATAGGCCAGGTCCGAGATGTACCGGTTGGCCCAGGTATCGAAGTACACCGGGTTGACCCTGGTGGTGAGGCGCAGCCCCTGGACGGAACCTCCGGCGCAGTCCAGCACCAGGCGTTCGAAGTGCAGGTCGTCCGGGTCGAAGACCAGAACGCTCAAGGGTTGCATCGGCAGCGCGTGGGCCTCGGCCCAGACGAAATCGGCGAAACCCGAGAAGCTCGTCAGGGCGCGGCCGAGGTCGAGGTCAAAGGTGTCCGCGGGATAGGCTGCGGTAAACCGTCCGAGGTGGAGTTCGTAGTACTCGACCAGCTCCTGATAGGTGCCGAGGGACCAGTACAGCTCGTCGCCGCTGAGCAGATCCTCGCTCCAGGCTGCGCTATGATCCTCCGCCGTGATAAGTCTGCCGTCGAGGAAGGACGAGAACTCTCGGAAACGCAGTCCGCCCAGCCGGTGCAACTCGCCGGGCGCATCGAGGACGAAGGCCCGGTCGCCCCGGAACAGCGCGTGTCGGACCTCGGCGAGGTCGAGGGTCTCGAAGAGCTCGAAGGTACCGGTGAGGACCGACAACGCGTGGAACTCGGCTTTGTCCGGGAAGACCAGGCCCAGGATGCCGCTCGCCAGAGTCCAACCGAGGGGCGGGTCGTCGAGTTCCAGGAAGGTCCGCTCCACGAGGCCGTGGTCCGGCTCCAGGGTCCACCACTGCAGACCGAGTTCGGTGCGGACGAGAATCTCCCGGCCTTCGCAGCGAAGGTCTTGCCCGGGTTCTCCGAGGTCGAGCGTGGCCTCGAGGCCGAGGTCGCCGCTGGAATCGGTGCGAAGAACCTCGAGCCGATCCGTTTCCAGGGCCAGGAGCAGGTCTCCGCATCCCAGCAGCGCCGAGGGAGCGGCCTGGAGCGAGCCGGCGAGGCGACCCCCTGGCTGGCCGAACGGTGAGAGCGGCAACCTTTCCAGGTCGCCCGTGGCATCGGCGAGGAGCAGCTCGTCGCCGAGCACTGCGAGGAAGCGCGGTTGCAAGGCGGGTACGAGGCAGACCGGCGAGCCATCCCCGCCGATGTCGACGCTGCAGACTAGGCCGTCGGGCGTGGCGGCGACGAGGGTATGGTCGTCGACCAGCGTACTCGGTTCCGTGAGAGGTTCGGAAGGAAGCTCGTCCCACGTGAGCGCGCCTTCGGCAAGCGAGGCAGCGAAGAGGTCACCGGAGGCATCGAACCCTACGAGGTAGTTGCCGGCGAGGAGGTAGTGCCGACCCGGGTCGGTGCTCGGTTCGGGCGGAGCGGGGTCGTCGCTGGTATCGACCGGCGGCTCGGGATCAGCGCTCGGATCGGGAAGGGGTGGGGGCGGATCGGAGGTCGGGTCGGCGACGGCCGGCGCCTCCGGTTCCTCGTCGGCAGAAACCTCGGGAAGGGTTGTCGGCTCGACCGGGGTTTTCCCGGTACCGGGGTCGGGGGGAACCGAGGGTGCCACGTTCCCTCCCTCGGCCGAAGCATCCGTTGCGTCCGAAGTCGGTACCCGCGGTGTATCCGCGGACAGGTCGTCTTGCTGCTCGTTCGGCGTTCCCTCAGGGGGAGGCTCGGGTTGGGTTTCGTCGAGCTCCTCGACAGTTGTTCCCGAGGTATCGTCGGACTGGTCCGCTTCGCGATCGACGGAGGTCGAGCTACAGGCGAGGAAAAGCAGCAGCAAGAACGGAAGCACGGCCTTCGTCACTGGATACATGGCGCACCTCCGGGGAGACCTCCCCTGTGCGGCTTCCGGCTGGTGGTGTCGCCCGCCGATTCGTTGCGGAGCCCCTCGAAGAGTCCCTCCAGGCTGCGGGTGATCCGCCCGTCCCGACCTTGCAGGTTCGGGTCGGCTTGCCGGATGACCTCTTGCAGCCCCTGGACAAACTCGGCGCGTTCGTCGGCCCATACCGCTGCATCGACCGACAAAAAGAACAGGCCAGCGATACCGTACCACACCAAGATGGGCGCCACCGTTCTTCTGGGTATCACGCTGCGTTCCATGGTCTCCGGGTCTGTTTCCCGACGCGGCGACCGCAACGGGCTGCCGGTCAGTTTCAAAACACGTGCCATATATGATTTGGCAACACACTGGTATCGTACAAACAAAATATGTTCTTCAACCATAGTACGGCTCAGTCATCGATCTGAAGATTGAACGGCGCTATTCTCGTTCCACCCTGCTCGTCCTGAACGGTCAGGCTGTGCTTCCCGGCTGAAACCTCGATGGCGATAGCATGGTCGTCCTGGGTTTCGGTGATGAAATGGCCGTCCAGGAACCAAAAGAGTGAGGCAGTTTTGCGTTGATGATGAGCCGAGAATACGACCTTCTCCCGGACACCGTCGAAATTCCTCGGTGGACTGATCGTAAGGCCGGGTACCGGGTAGACCAGTTCGAAGAGTTCTGAAGCGGAATCTGACGGACATCCTGGGAGATGAGCAGGGAACTCGTCCACGGGTATACCGTGATCTCGGTAAACGGCCGCTACGCTTGCCGGTGGGACGAACCTGGTGACGTACTCCCGCATCCGCCCTTCCCAACATTTTGAACAGAGGCGATATCGTCCACCCGTTTCGACCTGAATCCGCTGGTGATACGGGCAGTTTCGGAGAACCTGCTGCTCGCGCGGCACGAAAACCGGTACAGTTTCTGGGCAATGCGGACCTGTCGGATACCCGCTGCGCATACAACAGGAGATGCTCCGGAGTTCACCATCCGGTGCTTGTGGCCAGGTCCGGTTTTCCCCCTTGGAAAGGGTTTGAAAGAGATGGAGCAACAAAGGTCCAGCGGAGGTGACGCCAGACAGATCGGCGTTGCCTGTCCCATCGAAATTGCCGCACCACACCCCGATGGTCCATTGTCCATCGTAGCCGATGGCCCAAGCATCCTTCTGCCCATAACTTGTGCCGGTTTTCCAGGCGAATGAGCGAGCCCCCGACAGGTGTGGCTGATCCTGATAGATACCCGGCCGAGGCACCTCCATCAAGATCTCGGTGACTAGATGGGCGCTACCGGCACTGAAAAGTTGTACGGGAACTTCTTGCTGCTGCTCCACGCGCTCGAGCAAGACCAAGTCCTTGCGGCGCCCACCATGGTTGAAAGAGAGGTAGGCTCTCGTCAACTCGAACAAGCTCGCCTCGGCTCCGCCCAAGATCAGAGTCAACCCATACTGTTCGGCGGAACGAAACAAACCGCGGAAGCCGGTTTGGTGCAAGAATTCGAGAAAATTCTCAACCCCGTACGTATGGAGCAGACGAACGGCAGGAACGTTCAAGGATTTCTGCAAGACTTCCGAGATCCTGGCAAATCCCTGGTAGGTTTTCGAGGCGTTTTGCGGGGCGAAGGTTCCGTAGAAGGTGGGAACATCCTGGATGCGACTGTTAACGGTAAAGGGACCACGGTCGAACACCTTGGCCACGAGGAAAGGCTTCAACAAACTGCCGGTGGATCGACGGGCCAGCACGCCGTCGACCTGCCCTTGGTCCTGGTGGGAGAAGTAATCGAGGGAGCCGAGATATCCCCGTACCTTGCCGCTGGCCGAATCAACCACGATCGCGGCCAGGTTGGTGATACCCTGGCGGCGCAAGCTCTCACCATGGGGTCGAGCGAGGTGTTCAAGCACCATCTGGACCTCGAGGTCCAGCGTGGTAGTCAGGTATTGCTGCGGCGAAGACCGGGAAAGGACGAGTTCTGTGAAATGAGGAGCAGTGAAAGGTAAGGGTCGCGCCTGGGGTGGGAGAGGCTCAAGACAGGCAAGGGCATAGGTCGCAGCATCGAAGACCTTTCTATCAAACATTACCTTTAACAGCTTATCGCGTTTTACGCGGAGCAAACTCCGCCCTTGGCGAAGATTGATTAAGCTCGGGTTGTTCGGAAGTACGGCAAACAAGGCGGCTTCGGCCCACGAGAGGTCGACGAAGGGTCTCCCGAGATAGCGCCACGAGGCCGCTTCTACCCCGACAATGTTCCCACCCATCGGCACATGTGTCGCGTAGTGGCGGAGAATCTCTTCCTTCGAATGATGTAGTTCGAAACGAACAGCCTGAAGGCCCTCGATCAGTTTGTTGAGGTACGTTCTCGGTTTACGCCGCGCCATGCGGATGACCTGCATAGTCAAGGTGCTCCCACCGCGTACGCGCCTCCCTGCGCGTACATTGGCCCACGTCGCACCGAGGATGGCCAACGGGTCCACACCAGGGTGGACCTGGAAACGCCTATCTTCGTAATGCAGGACTGCGGCGAGGTATTTCTCGGGTAAAACCTCTTGAAGCGGCGGCAACCGCACTTGAGTGTCCTTACTCAAGCAGAGACGCAGGACCCGCCCGGTCCTATCCTGGACAACAGTCGAAAAACTGCAATCATACAGAGACCCAGGGGGTAGCATGAACCAGACCAGGGTAATGATCCCTAGCCCTATCGCAACCTGTCGGCCTCCACACGACCTCCCTGTTGCCAGTAACGGTCCCAGCTTCATTCGACCGTGACACGACCCGCGGGAATACGGGCGAAATACTCGGGGGAGTACATGGTCTCGCAACTGACCGGAGGCAAGGTGAAGTTCCCTCGAAAGCTCGGGTTGATCTTCACGCAGAAAACGATCGGCTTTCTCCCGGCGGGAAGATCGAAGAACCAGTTGATGCGGTCATCCCGGATATCGGCATAGGTCGGTTGGGCGTGTGCGAAGTGTTTCATCCAGTCGGGCCAAGCAGCGTCGCTGAAGCGCTGGTTCTCGATTTCCCAACCTGCCGGGAACATGCTCGCGAGAACGACCCCCTCGAGATCGATACCGACGGCATTGCCTACCGAGTACACCAACCAGAACGCTGCGCCTTGTTTCCGCTGCAGGACGGTGAGCGGTCTACCCTGTTCGTCGTAGAAGTTACGCTGCAGTGTGATGCCATTGGCGGCAGCAACGACCACTGCCTCGAGCGGGACGCCCTGCTCTTGCAAGGATAGGAAGAGCGGGCTGGCCGACTCGTTGGTGACAGTGATGCTTTTCCCCAGATACGCATCAAGCTCGACCTCGTTCCGATACTTTGCCAGAGTGTGCCGCTCCGCGGGTTCATCTCCCTTGCGTATTCGGTAAGGGATCGTGGCGTGATCGAACTGGAATTGTCGGCTGGTCGCTGCAATGGCCAGCAGCGCGAAGGCCATCTCCTGTGTAGAATACCAAGACTGTCGCTGCATGGCCGGCAGAAGTGCGGTGAGGAGTTGCCGCGTGCGAGGGGCATCCTTGCGCAGCACGCTCAAGTAACACTGCAGCGCAAGATCTCGGAGACCGGAGCCGAAAGTTCCGCACATTTCCCGGTAGTCCGTGATTTCGGTTTGCAGATGGGCAAGAATGGTCTGGGCGATATCCGCTCGGTTCATCAGGTGATAGGCCGTGGCAAGGAAATGCTTCGAGAGTGGGTCGAGAACGCCAAGATAGCTCTCCCGGAGTAGATTCATCGCACCCAACTCGGGTTCGCCGTTCAGGGCGAGCAGGAATAGCGCGTAGGTCTGGGGACGATGGTCGAGGGGGGCCTTTCTCACTGCGATAGCGCGCACCTTAGTCTTCCAATGGTGATCCTGCCGCTGCGGAACGTGATACCCGGCTTCCTTGGCAACGTGCAGGAAGTGCCCGGTATAAACACTGGCCCAGATATGATAGGGCTCCTGGGTAGAGGCCGCTGACGGCCAGAGCGAATATCCGTCTCTCACGAGGAACCCATCCAATTTTGCAATAGCGGCATTGACATTGGCGGTGATCCGCGTGTGCTCGTATGGTGAGAAGTTCAGCATATCTGGCGCCACCACCTGCACGACGGCCCCGGATAGGATCTGTTCAAGGCAACCATAGGGATACTGGAGTAAGCTCACGAAGTGCATGTTTAATCTAGGTTCGGGCATCCTCGTCAAGACGAGCCGAGCATGGTTGGTGCCGCTGAGCCCAAGAGCACGGGGTGATACCACCGTGGTCGCCCCCGGGTTGACGATGAGATCCTTGACCTCGGTCATGGGGGGATTAGGGCAGAGCACGGGGAGCTTGACCAACGCGGTAGCGGCAAAGGTGGCGGATTTCGCCGTTGCTTGTATGCTGCCTGCGCCAAGTTCTGCCTTGACCCTGATCGGAAAAACCACGTCCTGTTCTTCAACACGGTCGAAGGTCAACCGGATCGTATCGTTGCTCGTTCGCTCGAAGGGAGCGGTCACCTCGAGAGCGACCTCTACCGGGCCTACTTTTTCTTGGAGGGTGAACACCGATACCGGGAGTTTGAACTGATCCCCGGGTCGCGCCACTCTCGGTGCTGTCAGCAGCGTCATGAGTTCTTGTTTTACCGGGACGGTTTGCTCGAGGGCTGCGTAGCTGTTACCTGCTGCACCGATGGCCATGATCCTGACGGCACCGATATACTGTGGCAGGGTGAACTCGACGGCATAGTTACTCTGGGCTGCGATGGTAAAAGGACCTTCGAAGAGGGCAACGGGTTCAAATCGTCGGGTCTCGTTCCTTTCGGCGTAGTTCCTACGTTGGCTGTCATCGAAATCGCCGCCAATCGTGATGTAATGATTCATGTTCGGCAGCAGGAGGCCGATAACAGTATCGAAAGAATCGAGGGTTTTCACCCCGAGGCGGAGCTTTGAAAAGAAGTGCTTCCATGGATCCGGCGTTGTAAAGTCGGTGAGGTCGAGCAGACCTTCGTCCACGATCGCGAGGGTGCAACTTACCGGCGACGCGGCTTTCGAATGGAGTGTGACCTTGAAACGCTGACCGGGTCTGAGTTGATCCGGCACTTGTAAGGTCAGCGGCAAACGAGTGGTGGCCTCTTCGACAAAGAGTTGTTTCACACCATACAGTCGCAAGGGCAGGTCGTTCTGCGGTTTGCCATGCGGTTGGATGAGGCTGACGGTCACATAGCAGTTTGGGATATGACTCTCCAGAATAGGCAAGGATTGGCATGTCTCATGCGCAGTCAGGGCCACGACTCGATGATGCAGCACCTCCGCACCTTGTTCGATCGAAAGAAGGGCGGTGCCTTCAGCCGGTGTTTTGAAACACAGTGTCGCGGTGTCCCCGGGATGGTACACATTCTTGTCGGAGTTGATGCTCACGAACGGAATTTCCTTCTCTTCCGGCGATGCCTGGTTGGATGACCAGGGGGTGCTGTAGAGGAAAATGCCTGCTTCATGCCCGGTGTTCCGATCCGTCACTATGACCAGATAGCGCCCTTCGCCGTTCAGCGTCAGCGGGTGGAGAAACGGCCTCTCGGCAGAAAGGTACTGGTGTTCGCCGACCAGCGTGGTCGAGGGAAGAGAGCGGAACTCCTTCCGGTCGTCGTCACCATAGTCATACCACCAGTACTGGCTGTTGACATATTCTTTCACAATCAGATCGTGACCTTCGAGCGGTTTCCCGTGTGGATCCAGGACAATGACCGGTAGCATGATTGTCTGGCCGGTAAGGAGCCAGCGATCTTGGTCCGAGGTGCCGACCCCCACGTAGCCTCCATAAGGGTGAATGATGGTACTAGCAGACTGTTCGACAAGGCTGCCGCCCCGCTCGTGGACGGCGACTTTCAGTTGCGCACGAAGGGCACCGGTGGTCGAGCCGAAGGCCGTCACCGGGACCTTGAACGAGGTACCGCCTGTTGCATCGAGAACACCTTCCTGGACTGTCAGGGTACCTGGCGAAAAGGTACGTGCCGGCGTATCGAAACGGTACTGGTCATACCCGTCGAAACGTAAAGGCAGGTTCCGGTAGCGTAGGTTGAGCTTTGCGGTCAACCCGGCGGCGGGCAGGCCGAACAGGTACTTGGTCTTGATACTGCCGATGACGTCTTTCGCTGACGGCAGCACCACTTCGGGAAGGTCGATAGCGATCTTGAGTTGGTTTGGTTTGACCGTTTCGACGGGCAAGGCAAGTTCAAAGCTGCGATCCCCGATCGACAGTTTGGCTTGCCAGGTCCCAGTGGGATCGTCGAGGGAGGTGGGGATGGTAAAGCTGACATGCCCATAAGGCCCCGCCGGTTGCGTCTCAGCAACAACCACCTTGCCGCGCGGAGTGGTAACCTCGAGAGCGATCGGCTGTCCTTCGGCCGGGAGCGCGGACTGAAATCGTAGGAGGGCCGAGAGGTGGATGGTGTCGCCAGGACGATGCACACCGCGATCGGTATAGAGAAAGGCATTGACCCCGTGCTTGGATCCGACCGCACCACCGACATCGAAGGTATTCAGGCGCCACGCGCCCGAAGTCAGTTTCAACATGGCGAGACCCGAGCGGTTCTGCCCGACTATATAAGCAGCGTCTTTGACCGGGACCTGGAAATAGCCGTGCCGATCGGTTCGGCCCGAGGCCAATTCAGCGCCGAGATAGGAGAATACTGTTAGTTGCAGATCGGGTATCGGACAAGCACTGAGCAGGTCGGTCGCAAACAGATCGAGGAATCGCTCGCCAACTTTGGCTGTCAATGCAACATCACTCACGATGAGAAGCCGCTGTTGAAGCCCTGAGTCGTAGTAAAAATAGGGCTGGCAAGGGTCACGTGCGTAGTTGGAAGAATCGAAGTACAGTTGTCCGTCGCGCTGCGTATAGCGGTCATTCGTGCATGTTCCCAGGAGATCCTCCTGAGCGAACTTCACTTCCAGGACATACATGCCTTTCCCGTGTTTCTGCAGCAAGGATTCGAGGTTCCATTCGCTCCTGGTCCAGCGATTGACCTCCCCTTGCAGGGTAAGGACCTGTCGGTGGATGGATTGGGCAACCCGCGAGAGGTCGGCATAGACTCGTTGTTGATAGCCCCCGCCCTTGCGTTGAACGGAGCGATCGACGAGGTCGTTGTCCTGCAGAAAGAATCCGTAATTCCGGGGCAGGATGCTCCACACCTCGAGATGGACCTGTTTCAGGTTGATGGCCTTACCTTGCAGTTTACCTTGGTTGTCCGAAGGGAAAATCACTCCCGGCGACAACCAGGTGAACGCGGGCATACTATTCTCGAAAACCATACTGACCGACGCCACACCGCTCAAGGTGTGCCCATGAATACTGGGGAGCTTTTGGTCGATGGTGAGGGTGTAATCCGTCCCGGGGAGGAAATTACCGCTGATGGTGAGCACCTTCTCTTTCGTGCTCGCGGTCACCGGAACTTGTGGAAGTATCGAGAGGTAGCCGATGACATCGAGCCCTGCTTTGATCGGATCACTGAAGAACAGATCATAGCGACGTTCCAGGCTGTCCTGGAAACTCCGCTCTTTGCCGCCCAATAACCGGAAAGTATGGAGGGCCGGCATGAGGAACGCCACCTCCCAGGCATGGTCGGCTGAGGTGTAGTAAGACGGTAGGCTCAAACGAAGATGTTGATCCTTCTTCGTCCGCGGCAACCAAGGGCCGGTCACGGTGATACGTTGAGTCTCCTCGGTCCTGGTCACCTCGACGGAGAGCTTTTTCGTATCCAGGGTCACGGTAAGATCGTTGAGCAACATCGCAACTTCTACAGGGTGAGCGAAGAAGAGGGAACCTTTGAAGCGGACCGAGGCGGAACCATCCTGACTCGGTTCGAAGTCGCCGTTATAGTGGAGGATCTCTTGCTTACTGCTGCGGAATTCAAAGGTCAGGTCACTGACCTTGCGCTGTTCCCCGAAAAGAGCCTTGCCGTGCAGCACCCCCTTGTAGAGAGTATTGGGTGAGAGAGGTCGTGTCGGCACGTAGCGCAGGGTGGCGCACGTCATCCAACGGGCTCGCCCTTCGATCACGGGTTCGAACTGGAACGGATTATGATCGAGGTTAAGTCCGACGAGGTGCGGCGGGATAACAGGCTTCGAGAACACGAACTCAAGTGGACGCGCGAGCGGTTGTTGGCTGGTCGGTCCGAGGATAACCTCACTCGCCAGGTCGAGGCGTTCTTCCAAGTAGCTTGCGACATTGGCGGGGGGAGGAGTAGCAGGGGCCAACGCGGGTGGTCCGGAATCCGGACAGGCTTGCAGCAGAATCAGTACGAACGAGCAGCAGAGAACTCGCATACTCCCTCTCCATGGTTACCTACCGTGACCTTGGTCGATCACGATGTTGGTTGGGTCCATGAATGAGGATGGTAGCTTCTGTTCTGGCGCTCTGCAAGGAAAGGTTCTTGCGTGGATTTCCCTCGTTCCTGCCGCATCGGCCCAACTCTGGCCACCACGAGCCCTTGTACTAAGCCAGCCGGCGCAACGCGAACTGCCGTTGAGGAGGAGGCGCTGTCGCGGTGCAGGACGCGGTAGTCATGGCGCACCTCCGGGGAGACCTCCCCCGAGCGGCAGGGCAGGGAGGGGACAACAGCGTGCCGATCACGTTCAGAGCCCGGCCACCCACACCAGCCATTCCAGATTGCGCTGCATGGCGGTGCGATACTCTTGGTTCGAGGCGCCGTCCGTGGTGTAACGCACCACGCGATAGCCCGTGGGCGTGGTCATGAAGCCGAGAGAATCGGTCGGCCCGGACAGGTCGGACTTGGCCGAGCCGAAACCGACCACGCCGAGGCTCTGCCCGTTCAGGGTCCCCGCCTCGTTCTGGAAGAGCGGCGTGCCGTTGGAGACGATGTCCTGCGGGGCGGTTGCTCGGCTGATCTGCGGCGAGAAGCGGGTGAACAGGACCTGCTGGCCGTGGATGTATCCGGCGGCGCTGCCTACGGCGATGCGGCCGTCCGCATCGGCCTTGCCGGCAGCATTGATGGCCAGGAGTTGGGCCAGCGTCCCCTGGCCGTTCTTGCCGGCCTTGATGGTGCCGACGTGAGCGGATTTTGCCTGCTGGTACAGCTCGATCAACGCCTTGTTCGATACCGCTTCACCCCGTTGAGCTCGGTAGGCGGTTTCGGCAAAACGCTGCATGTCCTCGGTGTTGGTGAGGTTGATGCCCAGGCGGGACCCAGGAGCCAGGGCACGGGTGTCTATCGGTTCGCCGATGGTCGGCATGACGCAGCCGCTCCGGCCGGCGGCAAGGCAGTCGCGGTACGCTGTGTACTTGGTGAGGTAATGGGACATCTGGAACATGGTGTTGACACTGGCCTTGGTCTGCCCGAAGCCCGCCGGGGCGAGGTCGAACAGGTCGATGGAGGTCGCGCCGACCTGACCGCGGTACGCGGCGTCGGCCTCCGCGACCTTGCGCTGTAACGCCGGAGACAGCTTCCAGGTGAGCTCGCCGAAGCCTTCCGGCAACCGGGAGGCAGTCTTATCGCGCGAGGCACAGCTCTGTTCGAAGAAGTGCTGTTCGTCCTCCCTTCGCAGGATTTCGACCTGGGTCTGCATGCAACCGGTGCCGTCGACGATGGAGTGCTCGCACTCGGCGAGCACTCCGTGCTCGGTAAAGACGACGTGGAGGCCCTTGCCGGTCCAACCGTTGGCAGGATCCATGCGGCCGCGCGAGTACTGGACCAAGGCTGCCGGATCGGTACCAGGAGCTTGACCGGAGCCCGGTTCCAAAGAAACCGTGAACAGTGCATCTTCGATGGCTTTGACCGTCGCAGGGTTCTCGGTGCTGAGCTGTCGATAGGCCGCGGCATAGGCCTTACGCGGCAGGTGACCGAGCGCCGCGACTGGCAGAACCTCGCCGTCGGGGCAGTGATCGGCGAGTTCGCGCAGGTTCCGGCCCGCAGGACGTCCTAGTTCGCAGGTCTCAGCGGACGGCGGCCCCGGACTTCCACAAGCCCGAATGGCTTCGAACATTGCACGCAACTCAACGTCGTTCAAAGGATATTTCTTCCCGTGGCGCTCCCCGTAGAGCGGCACCAGATAGGGCTGCCCTTGGTAGAACACCACGATGTGGCCGCTGCCCGGCTTTCTGGTGATGGTGTCGCCTTTGTTGCCGGGACGGCGCGTCGCCCCGAAGACCCCCTGCACCGATTCGTTGCAGAGATTTTTACCGCGCTCTTCATAGACCCCGGCGCGCCCTGTTGCGAGATCCTCGTGGTAATCCCGTGCCGCTCGAATATAGCTGACCGCCCGGTCGACCACAGGATCGGAAGCGCCCGGGCACGCTCTGGCCGCGAGCAGGACAGGAAAGGTGTTCTCCGAGACAGGCTCGCTGCTGCCGAGAAGGTATTCCCGCCACGCCTCGCCCTGGAGCGTTCCCTGGGCTCGAGGTGAAAGGTCGAAATATCGTTGCATCCTCCCCGAGCCCACCGGCCCCTCGAAAAGCCCCTCGAGGCCGCGGGTGATTCGCCCGGTCCGACCTTGCAGGTTTGGATCGGCTTGCCGGATGACCTCTTGCAGCCCCTGGACGAAAGCAGCGCGTTCGTCGGCCCGTACCGCTGCACCGACCGATAAGAAGCACAGGCCAGCGATGCCGCACCACACAAAGCCGGGCGCCAGAGTTTTTCTAGGCATCATGCTGCGTTCCATGGTCTCCGGTCCATTTCCCAGCACGCTGACCATGCTGGGCTGCCGGACTGTTTCAAAACACATGCCACCTCATGACCAGCAAGGTATTGATGCACCAGATCGCCGAGTGAACGACAGGGTATACGACTTCCTCGACTTCACCGGGAAAATATCCCGAGTACTTCATGCATAGTACTTCATGCATTGAGCTGCTATAGTGACAGAAGTTTATTCAATGGCACTACCATGCCCGAGCTGAGCCGTTTCTACGGGATCATCATCGTCATGCACTTCGATGAACACCACCCGCCTCATTTTCATGCAAGGTACGGCTCCGCCAGCATTGCTATTGAGATTAAGACCTTGCGAGTTTTAGATGGTCATCTACCCCCACGCGCCCTCGGGCTGACAGTGGAATGGGCTGCCCTGCACCAGCAGGAACTTCTCCGTGCCTGGGACCTTGCGCAGAGTAACCAGCACCCACAAAAAATCCCACCCTTACCCTGAAGGAAACCCCATGCTGCACGACCTCCTCGCCGCCGAACCCGTTGGCTCCTACTGTTTGCGCCTGCACTTCGACGACGGCAGGTCCGGGGTGGTGGATTTCTCTCCCTATCTCGAACGCGGCGGCGTCTTCGAGCGCTGGAAGGACCACGCCGAGTTTTTAGCCTTCAGGATCGACCCGGAACTCAAGAACCTCGTCTGGCCGGGCGACCTCGACCTCGCCCCAGAGACCCTCTACGCCGCCGCGACCGGCGAGCCTCTGCCGGACTGGTGCGAACCCTATCCCAGTTCAAGCTGAGATGCCTCTTGTCCGGCGTCTCGGGCAGCTTCGACGCAACAGCGACGCAGTCAGGAGACCCGGTTCTTGCCGGCCCATTCGAGGAAGACCAGGGCGGCGAAGAGCGGCCATTCCCACGACTCCTGCCCGCTCCGGTGCTCGTGCCAGAGCCGCGTGACGCTCACCGGATCGAGGAAGGTCTGCTGATGCAAGGAAGAGGGCGCGAGCAGGTCGTCGGCCCAGCTCCGGAGTGGGCCGCGCAACCAGGCTCCAAGGGGTATGCCAAAGCCCTGCTTGCGCTGCGACAGCAATTCCGGCGGCAGGTAGCGGCCGAGCAGGCGGCGCAAGGGCAGCTTGCCGACCCCTGCCCCGAGCTTCAGCCGCGAGGGCAGGCGCAGGGCGAAGTCGACCACGGCCGGATCGAGCAGCGGAATGCGGGTCTCGAGGCTCACGCTCATGGCCGTGCGGTCGACCTTGGTCAGGATGTCGCCGGGCAGGTAGTGCAACAGGTCGAGATGACAGAGCCGCAAGAGCTCGTCTATTCCAGAGGGAAGCCAACGGGATGGAGCATCGAAGAGCGGATCTGCCGAAGAAGGCGCGGCCGACAACCCACTCCCGCCCGGGTGGACGAGCTGCCTCTGGTAATAGCAGTCGAGGCTCGGATCCAGGAGTAAACGCCGGAGGTTGTCGCCCCGCTCACCCAGCCGTCGCAGCGAACTCAAACTGCCCAACTTAGGCAACCCGCTGATAAGATCGACGCTCCTCTCGAGCAACATTGCTACTGATAGCAGCGTGAGAAGGGGCGTCCTGAAGAGATCAGGGAGATTGCGTACAAGACGGAGAGTCGCCCAGCGGGTCAGTATATGTTGATAATGGAGATACCCACCGAACAGTTCGTCTCCGGCGTCGCCGGACAGGGCGACGGTGACGTGACGCCGGGCGAACCTTGCCACCAAGAGGGTCGGGAGCTGCGACGGGTCGGCGAAGGGCTCGTCGAAGAGACCGGGCAGCTCGGGCAGCATGGCGGGCAGGGTGTCGGCGGTGAGGTACTCCTCGTGGTGCTCGGTCCGGAGGTGCTCGGCGATCCGTCTCGCCCGAGGGGCTTCGTTGCGCTCCGGGTCATCAAGGCCGATGGTGAAGGTCTTGACCGGTCGGGAGGACTGTTCCTGCATCAGGGCGACCACGAGCGGCGAATCGATCCCACTGGACAGGAAGGCGCCGAGCGGCACGTCGCTGATCATCTGCCGCCGGACCGCGGTGCGGAGTAGTCCGAGCAGGCGTTCGTCGGCCTCGGCAGCGCTCGTGGCCGAAGGTTCTCTCGAGGCCCGCGCCGCGAGGTCTTTGGCAGACCAGTACGCCCGCGGTTCGGGCAGCGGGAAGGGTCGGTCCGTGGGCAGGGCGAGCCAGGTCCCGGCCGGGAGTTTGTGCAAGCCCTCGTAGATGGCCAGGGGTTCGGGCAGGTAATTGTACTGGCAATACAGGCCGAGCGCGCCGCGGTCGAGTCGACCGCTCCAGCCGGGAAGGACCTGCATCGCCACCAACTCTGAAGCATAAGCCAGAGAAGTACCGACGCGACCGTACGCGAGCGGCTTCTCGCCAAGACGGTCGCGGGCGAGCACGAGGAGGTGGTCCCGGAGGTCGAGGACGGCGAAAGCGAACATCCCCTCGAGCCGTGGGATAGAGGCCTCGATACCCCAACGGGTGAAGGCGGCGAGCACCACCTCGGTGTCGGAGCTGCCCCGGAACACCGCCTCTTCCCGCTCGAGTTCTGCGCGCAGCTCGCGGAAGTTGTAGATCTCACCGTTGAGCACGAGCACGTAGCGGCCGCAAACCGAGGTCATGGGTTGGCCGCCGGTCGGCGTGAGGTCGAGGATGGAGAGGCGGCGGTGCCCCAACGCGACGCCGAGGTCTGGCCGCACGAAGCTGCCGCCGGCGTCGGGTCCTCGGTGGTGCAGGCGATCTGCCATGGCCAGGATCAGCTCGGCCATCGCCTCGCCCGCAAGGTGACCCGGGGGGCAGAGGAAACCGCAAATACCACACATCGATGAGACTCTCCTGTACGGGAAAGGCGCTGGGGGTCCCCGATTGCCGATACCGCAATTTCCTCACGAGGGCAACTCGAGACGCGCCATGACCTTTCACGCTACGGTGCGGTCAGATGGACCCGCGCTTTCGCGTTGACCTCTCGGTCCGAGGAGTCTAGGGTCGGCCCGGTTCAGTCGGGGCTGTCGCCCCGCCGGCGAGGAAGGAGAGCAACGGTGATCCGGGACATCGAAAAGCTGCGCACGGGCTCAATCAAGAGCCGCCTGGCCTTCCTATTACGCGACTCCGCGTTCTACGGCGGCCTCAGCGCCTTCGCCTCCATGGCCAGCGTCTTCCTCGTCCCGCTCTATACCCGGATGTTCACCAAGGCTGAGTTCGGCTCCTATGACATCCTCTCGGTGGTGGTAATGGTCGTCGTACCCTTCCTCATCATGGGCCAAGACTCGGCCATTGCCCGCCACTTCTACGAGACCGAGGATCAGGCCGAGCGGCGCGCCCTTGTCTCCCAGTCCGTGGTGTTCCAGATCGCCCTGTCCCTGGCGACCTCGTGCGTCCTCTTCTTCTCGGCCGACCTCCTGGTCTCCCACCTCTTCGGTCAACCCTCTTTTGCCCACTATTTCAGGGTCATCGCACTGTCCCTCCCCTTCGTCGTCCTTTGCAGGATCACCCGCAACCTGCTCAAATGGACCTTCCAGCGCCAACGCTTCCTGGTCATGACCCTGGTTTCCGTGATCGTGCAATTCGCCTGCATTCTCGGCTACCTCTTGTTGATCGAGCGGTCGATCGTCGGCATCTTTGTAGGCCAACTCCTCAGTTACGCGGTCTTCGCCCTGCTCGGGGTCTGGTACTGTCGAGACTTCCTGACCCTGCCGCGCCACTGGCACTATCTCGGCCGGTTGCTCAACTATGGTTGGCCCTTCATGCTCATAGCGCTCGTCGGCGCCCTCACCCCGGCGGTGGACCGGGTTTTCATGGTCAACGTGGTCAGCCTGGAGACCCTGGCGCTCTATGCCCTCGGCAAAAAGCTGACCTCTCTCCTGAATTTACCCTTGCAGGGCTTCCAGGTGGCTTGGGGGCCTTTCGTATTCAGCATTTACCAACAGGCAGACGCCGCCGCGACCTATGACCGCGTCCTGGGCCTGTATACCCTGTTCATGACCGGGGTCAGCCTCGGCGTCGTACTCCTGGCCGACCCCCTGATCCTGGTCTTCGGGTCCGGGCAATACCTCGGGAGCCGGGTGGTGGTCCTGCCGCTCGCGCTGGCCATTGTGGTCGATGGTATTTCCTGGATCACCGGGGTGGGGATCAACCTCTCCAAGAAAACCTACCTCACCACCATCGTCTACGCCATCAGCATGTCGGTCACCGTGGCCGCGGTCGCTCTCCTGGTGCCTCCCTTCGGCATGGTCGGTGCCGCCTGGGGGGTGTTGCTCGGCCGCGTGGCCCAGACAGGGGTGAAGACCTACCTGGCGAGACGGGTCTGGCCCTTGCGTCTGTCACTCGGCCGGGTTTCCCTGCTGCTCGGGGTGACCGCGCTCCTCAGTCTCGCCTTCCAGGCCCTGCCCAACCTCCTCTGGGCACAGGCCCTCGGGGGCATGCTGGCCGGGGTAGCCTTCCTCGGTTTCACCTGGTTCGGCTTCCTCGATCCAGCCGAACGAGCTCAGGTCCTGGCCTTCGGGAGGAAACTCCGTCACCTATAAGTGTGTTCCCTGCATGCTCGCACCACACCGTTCCCTTCGCTCGGCCCAGGCGACTCCCCGGACTCTGCTGGCTGACCTCGGTCGGGTGCCGTGTCAGTCCGTGGCCAGTCTGTACCGGGGCCGGTGAAGAAAGTCCGACCTGGAACTGAATATTACCTTATTCATTACCCATTTCATTCGGTAGTACCCAATTGCCACGTGGCATTTTTTTGCCATTTGGCGTTCTGACCGCGGCCAAGGCATTGGACCTGATGCTCTGCCTTCAAGTTTTTTAGAATCCGGCGAAGCATGTCGACACTGACATTCGGACATCGTAGCCCAAGATCAGCCACGCTGAACGGACCAAGAGTCTGGTCGATAGCGTGCAGAACAAGACTGGTTTTCTCGCCTTTGGAACTCTGGAGCTGACCGAGGCGTTGCTCGAATTCACGATACGCTAGCTTGAGGATGGAAAGAAGGTAATTGATATAAGGCCAGGGATCGTGCTTGCCTTCGTGCCAGCCCTGAGAGCTTTGCTCCAAGGTTTCATAATACCGTTCTTTGTTCTGTTCGATCAGACGCTCAATGCTGATGTATCGCCCCACCTCGAAGCCCAAACGGTAGCATTGCAGCAGGAAAAGCAGCCTAGAGACCCGACCATTGCCGTCCCTGAACGGATGGACACAGAGAAAATCGAGGTTGAAGGCCCCGAGAAGAATCAGGGGAGGAATGTTGTTTTCCGACATGAGTTGGTCATTGTGGTCAAGCAACTCTTTCATGTAAAGAGGTGTGTTGGCTGTAGAAACGGTTTTGAACCGTATCCGCGACCGACCGTCTGGGAACCGCTCGATGATGTCTCCATCCTTTTCCTTGTATTTTCCAGCATCCCAAATGTCTCCACGTGCCAGGCTGTGGAGGGTCAAGATGGTTTTTTCTGTAATAGGAAGTGTGTGGCCTTGCTCATGAAGCAAGGTCAACGCCTGACGGTAGCCGCGAACCTCCTCTTCGTCGCGGTCCTTCAAAAGGGGTTTGCCGAAAACAATGGTGGCGATCCGTGATTGCTCAACCTCCACGCCTTCGATACGATTGGATGATACAGCACTTTCTATAAGGGCATGCTCGCGAAGCACCTTGAGACGTTGGGGAGATTGGTGCGTGAATAATGCCTGTTTCCCCCGCGCTTCTGCAAGATCCGATAGATACCACGAGGTGGCAACAGGTACCGCCGCGAAATTTTCGGAAAAGAGCCGCAAAGTTTTCATACAGTCCACCCTGGTCGGACTCTTCTTTGTCTAGGTACCATATTCATAGAGTTCCCCCCTTGGAGCAACGCTGCATGGCTGTCCTGCCCCGCTCTGCGATGATCTGAAAAAACAAGAGCACCTGTCAATGACCTGACCCCGGAAATGGTCAAACACCCCGAGCCCTATCCTGTCATGATGAGGTAACCACGCCGCCGCGACCAGAGATCCCCCGCAGGTAGCCGGCAACCAAGTCCAACTTGGATATGCTCCTGTCAGCAGCACCGAGATGGAGCCAATAGTTCTATCTTGATTTACAAAAATTCCATGATATTTTGTACATCATGTTTCAACGATGGCTCGCCAAACCCGAGGGCAGTTTTCTTCTGATCGGCCCACGCCGCTCCGGTAAAACCACGTTCTTGCGCGAGACCTGGCCCGAGGTGGCCTATTGCACGCTCGACGATTTCGATTACCTCGACGTGGCCCGACGCGACCCCAAGGCGCTGTTCCCTGCACCCGGCCGGACCCTGATCATTGATGAGATTCAGAGGGTTCCGGAGCTTACCATTGCGGTCAAGTACGCCCTCGACAACCTCGGCTATCGCGTGATGTTGACCGGTTCCAGCCGCATCGGTTTGCTCGACAGCGCCGCGGATACTCTGGCCGGAAGAATTTCGATCCGTCACTGCCCTACTGCATGTTGGGGCGAGGACCACGGGGCTCCCACGCATGCTATTTTCGAACAACAGGCCGATCCTTTGCAACTTCGTGCTGCGGCCCGGGAACTCGAAGAGGTCTTGCTGCACGGTTCCTTCCCCGAGGTACTGACCACTCCACCCGAGCAACGGACCGAGTTGTTGCGCCGATATCGCGACACCTATTTTACCCGCGACTTGGCCCAGCTCTCGGCGCTCGACAACCTCGACGGCCTGAGGGCCATGTTGCAACACTTCGGCCGATCCCTCGGCAGCCGTCTGGCCGTCAGCAACTTCGCCCGCGAAGCGGCGCTGAGCCACCCCACGGCGAAAAAATACCTAGGGGTCCTGTTTCAGTCCGACCTCGCCTTCCGGCTCCTCGGCTACCAATACGGCCCCGCAAAACGGTATCTAC
The DNA here is from genome assembly GCA_001799195.1 of Deltaproteobacteria bacterium RIFOXYA12_FULL_61_11. Classification (GTDB taxonomy): domain Bacteria; phylum Bdellovibrionota_F; class JAHFAK01; order YA12-FULL-61-11; family YA12-FULL-61-11; genus YA12-FULL-61-11. Next base: position 34,532 of record MGSU01000125.1, read on the forward strand.
GGGCGATGAAGTGCTACTTTGCCGACGTGGGCATGATCACCGCGCTGCGGCTGCAACTCTCCGCAGGCCAAATTCTCGAGCAATTCGTCCTCAGCGAACTGGAAAAGCGGCGCAAGCTCGGGTTCTACGACTGCGAGCAGCTCTATTACTACAGCTCAACCTCGGGAGCGGAGATTGATTTGATCCTGGAGGAACCGGAGGTGACCCGGGCGGTCGAGATCAAGACCACCACCGCGCCCTCGCGGGCGGACACCCGTCAACTCGAGGCGTTCGTCGCCCAGGACCCCCACAAGCGCAAAGCCTATGTGTTCTACCCCGGTCTCGACTATCGAGAGCTCGGTAACGTGATTTGCCTGCCGGTGGCCTGTCTGTATAGGGGGCGATGATCAGAGGGTTGCGTCAATCCCGGGCAGCCGGGAGGAGCACCACGGCCTCGCCCGAGAGCACGGGCACCCCGTCCTGGTTGGTGCAACGAGCCTACCAATATCTGCCCGCCGAGCTGCGCGAACGGTACTACCAACACCGCACTCGACCGACCCAGAGCGTGACCGGATGGTGATCAATGCCTCCACTACCCTCAAGGGACTCGCAACGGGAGAACGGGAGCTGATGGGGTGACGCGGCCGAACCCATCGGCAGCGATCACATCCGCACGCAGCGGACCGAATATGTGCTGCTCTTGAGAGCGTCGTTGACCGTGCCGTCGTCGAAGCGCACGTACCAGCCCTTGGGGGGATTGCCGAGATAGGTCGACGACGACCAGAACAGACTGCTCGAGGTGCCGGGGATGCCCGGAACTGGGCGCGGTATCTTCAGTCTTGGGTGAATTGCCGGATATTTTTGTCACCACATTGGGGTGGCGCCGACGGGGGTCCCCCGCCACGCGCAAGCATGAGCATGGTGGGGGTGACCGCAAGGATGCGGACCTCCAAGCGACGCGCAGGATGCAGCGGCGTCGGTGTGATAGGCGACAGGACCCCTTGCCCCACCCAAGACTGAATGCTTACGCCGAATGGAAGAGAGGCTTGTACTTCACTGCTTGGATGTGGTACCTTTTCTCAGTACTTTCAAGAAGGTGAAAGATTCCATCATGAACATCGAATCGCTCGAGCGCGAGATCAGCAACCTCCCGCCAGAAGAGTTTGCCAAATTCCGCACCTGGTTCCTGGAATTCGACTATCAGCGCTGGGATGAGCGTCTCGAAGCGGATGCCCGAGCAGGGAAACTCGATGCTCTGGCCGAAAAAGCCCTTACCGCCCATGCACAAGGCAAGTCTCAAGAGCTGTGAAACATTATACATCGTCGGAGTTCAGGATTCTCCTGCAAAGCCTACCCCTGGAGGTTCAAGCCATAGCTCGTAAAAACTATAATCTTTTCAAAGCGAATCCTCACCATCCGTCGCTACACTATACAACTATCGGGAAATTCCGATCTCTTCGGGTGGGGAAGATGTATCGAGCGCTTGGCGTGAGTGTTCCCGATGGGGTGTTGTGGTTTTGGATAGGAACCCATGCCGAGTACGACAAACTTCTTTAGGCCCCGTGTTCAACGCAAGGATACCGATGTGCGGAGGCACTGCAACGGGAGCTGATGGGGTGAGGAAGAACCCCGTCGGCAGCGATCACATCCGCACGCAGCGGACCGAATACGTGCTGCTCTTGAGAGCGTCGTTGACCGTGCCATCGTCGAAGCGCACATACCAGCCCCTGGTTGGACTGCCGAGGTAGGTCGACGACGACCAGAACAGGCTGCTCGAGGTGCCGGGGAAGGCACTGGCCGGAGAACCTCGGCCGAGGTCGATCAGGTCGGTAAGCTGGTTGACGTTCGGCAAGCGCCAATCGCTGTGGCCGCCGTAGACCAGACCTTCGCAGTGGGCGAGTGCCTGCTGCCAGGTCAGCCCGGTCGTGAAGTCCTTGGTCCAAGAGTAACTGGTCACTGCGTCGGTCACCACGACCTTGCCGTCATCGGCCGTGGTCTCGAGGTAGCGGCTCTGGCCGAAGACCGACACCGAGTCCGGCTTTGGATCCCTTTCGGATGGTGATGACCGTGATAGTATCGCTTAGAGGTTGACCTCCTTGCACCAGAAGACTAGAGCTGCCCAGGTCGTTGGATCTCATATGCGGTAAGAGGACCATGTGATCAAGGATATCGAACGGTTACGCTCGGGTACGATCAAGAGTCGACTTGCCTTCCTGTTGCGGGACTCCGCCTTCTATGGCGGACTTGATGCCTTTGCCACCATGGCCAACATTTTTCTCGTTCCGATCTATACACGGATGTTTTCCAAGAGCGAGTTCGGTTCCTACGATGCACTGTCGGTGATCAGTGGGGTGATCGTTCCTTTTTTACTCATGGGGTTGGATTCAGCGGTAGCCCGCTATTTCTACGAAACCGAGGACATTTCAGAGCGGCGAGCCCTGGTGACCCAGAGTCTGGCTTTCCAGTTCGCCCTCTCCGTACTCATCGCAGTGGTGTTGACCCTGTTCGCTGACGAAGTGGTAGGTTGGGTTTTTAGCCAACCGACCTTTACCCCGAGCTTTCGCATCATCACCTTGAGTTTGCCTTTCATCACCCTCTGCAGAATCACTCGCGGACTACTCAAATGGACCTTCCAACGCCGCCGGTTCATGGTCATGACCCTGGTTTCGGTATTGGTCCAATTTTGTTGTATTCTCGGCTACCTCCTTCTGGTCGAGCGATCCATCATTGGCATTTTTTATGGGCAACTGATCAGTACCATGGTCTTTGCCGGGCTTGGTTGCTGGTACTGCCGAAATTTCTTGGGCAGGATACGAGGTTGGGGCTACCTTACCCGGCTGTTGACCTTTGGTTACCCGTACATGCTCATCGCCGTGGCCGGCGCTTTGATCCCGGCAATTGACAGGTTGTTCATGGTAAATATCGTGACCCTTGAAGTTATGGCCTTATATGCTCTCGGGAAGAAATTGACCTCACTGATGAATTTGCCGTTCCACGGCTTCCAAGTTGCTTGGGGTCCGTTTGTCTTTAGTTTATACAAAGAAACCAATGCAACAGAAACATACGACCGCGTGCTACGACTTTTCACTATGCTGATGCTTACCATCAGTTTTGCCCTGGTCATTTTTGCCGATCCATTGATCTGTGTTTTTGGTACCTCTCAGTACCTCGAGAGTCGTTTTGTGATCATTCCCTTGTCAATGGCCATTGTTGTCGACGGGATATCCTGGATTACCGGTGTCGGGGTCGATTTATCGAAAAAATCCTATTTATCCTCGCTCAATTACTTGCTCGGGTTGTCCATCACCGTGCTGGCCGTCTGGTTGTTGGTCAAACCTGCAGGCATGGTCGGGGTCGCCTCGGGCGTATTGCTGGGGCGTTGTGTTCAAACCTGTTTGAAAACTTATTTTGCCTACAAAGTGTGGCCAAACCGATACTCCCTTGACAAAGTCGTGGGGGTGACCTTCGGGACGTTGATGCTCGAAGTCATGTACCAACTTGTTCCTGCTGCCGGTTTCATGCAGTTTGTTCTCCGTGCAGGGGGAGCAATGTTGTTTTATGGGTTACTGGTTTGGACAGTATCCTTGAACACAAGGGAACGTGCTCTTGTGTCGGGCCTGCTGAGACGGAAGCTCCAGCTTTGGCTTGCCAGAAAAACTCGATGAGTGTTGCATTCACTGTTTTCTGGGGGGGGAATGTTGCCTGTGAGGGTTCAGGGTAGTTTTTTAGACAGCAAGAAAGCATCTGGAAGTTGGTTGGAGGCATGATGCACAAAGAAAAGGTGAGGATAGCCCTGGTCGGCAACATGAACAATAACCATACCGCGTTGCTTTATGGTTTTCTCGGCATGGGGATGGATGCTGACTTGTTTCTTGGTTCGCGGGAAGGTTTTCAACCGAGTGCTGAACCTTATTATCCTGAAATTGTAGGCCGATTACATTATTGCGTTGAAGCTTGGCCGGAGGCGAATTCGCTTATATGGCTGATGAACAATGCGGGAAGGTTACACACGTTAGTGAATACCCTGAAAACCTACGACCTAGTGACCTATTGTTACAACCTGCATGCCCTTTTTCTCTTCTGCCGATTACATGTACCAGCAGTCTGGCTGCCTTACGGGCATGATTACGATCTGCTCTTCAACAAACATGTGATCCCTGGTCCCTTCCAACCTAAACCCTCATTAAAATCCCTGGCGAGGTATGCCCAGAACCTGCTGCTCGAACTGCCGACAAGGCACTTTCTCGAACACCGGCTCACCGCCATTGCCGGCAATTACGGCGATCTTCAGCGAAGAAACACCCGAAACAAGCTGGCTGTGCTGCAAAAACACCTCAACCTCGGTTTCTACTGCGTGGATTATACACGCTGGTTCCCCCGGCCTGCGTTTCAGCCAGAAAAGCCGTTTATTGTCATTTCCACCGCCCGGCACATCTGGAAAGACCGGCCAGCAGATGACATCTCCTATAAGGGGAACGACTTGGTCATTCGCGCCTTTGCCGCCTTCCTGCACGCTCACGTTGCGCCCTGCGCAGTATTACAACTGTTCGAAAAGGGGCAAGATGTCGATGCCTCGAAACAGCTCATCGAAGAGCTGGGTATCGCCAGTCAGGTCCACTGGTTCCCCACGCTTCCTCGGGGGGAGGTGCAGCAGCACCTCTCCAAGGCCAGCGTGTACCTCGGCCAGTTCGCCCAGAACAAGGTTTCGAAAATCAAAGTCAACTACGGTATGTCGGAGATCGAGGCGGCGATGTTCGGCATTCCTGCAATAACGTACTTTGATCGTACGATGCCTGAAATATTTCCGGGAAAAGAAATGCCACCCTTCCTGTATGCCGAGAATGTTGAGGATATCGCAGAGCATCTGACCGCGCTGTATTCCCAGCCGAGCATCCGGGTAGAGTTCGCCGAGAAAGAGAGGGCCTGGTACGAACGCCACCACGGAAAAGGAGTATTGGAAAAGTTGTTAGAATTGTCTGGAAAGCGAGAACCTTCCCCCCGCGGAATGACGGGTGAATGAGCTGTTGGTAGATGCTCGTCAACGGATCGTTTTCAAAAAGGTCAAAAATCTTTGATGATCGATGGCAAAGTTCCCGCTCACCTTCTTCCCCGCGGGGACATCTCTGGTGACCACAGCACCGATGGTAACCGAGGCGCAGTCCCCAAGGGTGATCTGGCTGGAGATGGACGCACCCGGGCCCACCCACACGTCGTCGCCCATGGTCACCGAACCGGCAACCATTGCCGCTGCGGCGAGAAAACAGCGCTTACCAAGTTGATCTCCGTGAGCGATATGGATGAAATTATCGAACTTGCACTCGTCACCGATAATGGTCTGGCGATAGGAAAACCCAAGGTCGAAACAGCAGTTCGCCCCGATCTCGACATTCTCACCGATGATGACCTTGCCGTCGTGTATGACCGAAACGATGCCTTTCTTGGTTCGTTTGTGTTCGAAACCCATAGAACCGAGCACCGAACCGGCGCGAACGATGGTGTTGCGGCCGATTTCGACATGAGCGAGCACCGTGACGTTGGGTTCGAGAATCACCCCCTCGGCGAGTACGACGTCGTGGCTTTCGACAAAGGCGGTCGGGTGGATGCGGGCGGAAGGGTGAATGAGCGTAGGGACAGGGGGCCGGGTGGTGGCGGCGAGTTTGTTCCACAAGGTGTAGTAGCACCAGCGGGGGTCCTCGTGTACCAGCGGGTTAAGCTGCGTACCGGCCAGGCGCGGGGCGAGCGCGGGGGTGATGAACACCGTCTGCACCCGGGGTTCGGCCAGCAGCATGGGCAGAAACTTCTCATCATCGAGAAAGGTCAGTACCGGTTCGGTGTCGATATAACCGAGCAGACGCAGGGCTTGAACTTCAACCGGCTTTTCCGAGGTGAGAGCAAAGAGCTCTTGGATCAAGGAGGCGAGGTTCATGGTCCTTTCCATAAAGGAAACTCCGCTTAACAAGAGGTGTCGTTACAACAGCCTCTCAAAACAACGGGTCGCATAGAAACACAGGCGGATTATCATGTCCAGAGTAAGCTTGGTGTTTGGTAATAGCCTTGCGTATGGACCTCACCTCGTGGGCTCAGTGATTGTTCCGACTCCCCCCCAGAATACTCCTCAACATCGTTTCCGCCCCCAGCTCTTGCCTGAGATTTCGCAAGGCATTGACATCTTTATACACAGGTCGGATGTGTTGCTCGTAGAATTGGTAGTTGGGGGTATTGCAGAAAACATGAATCGGGTGAAAATTGAATATCTTGAGGCCGGGTGGGTAGGCGGCAAGGTCCAGCCGATACTTGGGTTGAGCGACATGGTGGAGGACATGCCCGTCCTCCCAGAAGTAGGGCACCGAAATCAACCCCCCAGTGGCAAAGAGGTACACCGGTTGGAGCTGAGGATGGTAGGGCAGGATGGTGTCCACACAATGAGTAAGCCCCTTGGCTTCATACATCGCCTGGATGTTCGAGGAGGTATAGAGCCCATGCCCACGGATACTCGTTGCATTGGGGTACCAGGCCAAGAGCCCATCGACCAACCGAGCGAACTCGGTGCAATGGAAATAGTTGGGATGGATGCCAATTTCGATGTCGGACGAAACAGATAGGTCCTGCAGTAATGGGCTATTATGGGTGGCGAAGAAGGTCGCCCGAGCACCGTGGCTGCGCAGCAGTTCGATGCAGTAAGTGACGACCTCGTCGGGCGCCCAGTCAACATCGAAGGTGAGCAGGACTTCATTGCAAGCTGCACCGGGTTTGAGTTCGCGAATGGTCTTCACGAAAAGTTTTCCTCAATGGAAATACTTGGTTGTAGTGATTGAGGCGTGCATTACTAGGTTCGGGGCAGTAAAACTACTGCTTCACCGGAAAGCACGGCCACGCCATCCTGGTTGGTGCATACGGTCTCGCATTTCGAAAGGCTGGCTTCACTGCCGATGGTGAGGTTCATTGGGTCATCCTCGAGCAATTTTCAGCCCATCTATTCTCTGTTGAATCCATTCATCGTTGATGTCACTCATTTTTTTTGCCGGTGAACCAGCAACGACCATGTTGCCGGGTAGGTCTTTGGTCACCACGGTCATCGGTAAGATCACGGTTCGATCGCCGATGGTCACACCAGGGTAGATAACCGAAGGCCCACCAATGAAACAACCCTTCCCGATGGTGGTCTTCTTCCGCTCAATCAGCGGGTTGCCCATGATGTTGTTCATGGTCAGGTTGGTCAAAAAGCTGGTATGGGACCAGAGATAGACATTCAGACCCACGCTGGTGTGGGCGCCGATCTCCAATCCACCGGAGGCGTCGAGAATAGCCCCTTCACCAATCCAGACGTACTCTCCGCAGGTGAGCTTGTCCGGGCTGATGATCTTGGCATTTTCACGCATCCGGCAACCCTTCGGAAGACCCCAAAGCCTCGCGCGCTCTTCGTCGGTCATCACCCCGGAGATGAATTGACGGAGGATAAAACTGCGGAGGCTGGTATTTCTAGGGTCGTCGAGGAAAGGATTCAATTCATCGGTCATAACAAGGTCTCCCACAGCGCCTGGCTTCACGCTCGAGCAGTACCAAGCCCCCTCTACTGAACCAAGTCGCATTCAATGTCAATGACGGTGTGCGGTTACCGTTGGTTGACGCGGATTGACCGATTCCCCTTCCGGACTTCGGGTTATCGAATGCTGAGCCTCTCCGGCAACAACCCGTTTGTTACCCAAGAGGTAAGCGATCGGCTGGTTCGCACCACGACGGCAGGGGCTGGCCTGTGATAATCTGATGCTGTACTTCTCTGCATGGGCATGCTACATATCTCATTGTATTATCAACAGCATCAGAAATATCGTTTCCCAGGGTTCCAGGTCGTGCGGCACCTCAACAACCCGAGCGACCAACGGGGGCTTTCCTTGCGGCGCGCCTCGAGCTACCTGAAGGGGTTGTTGTTGTAGTTACCGGCCTTGACCGCCGTGCTATCAACCTATAATATAGTCATAATAAACTCAATATGAGGTAGATAATGCTCGAGCTCCTCTTCGGCAACGCCACGGCCGAGCGCGTGCTGTTGTACCTCCACTGCTACGAGCGGGGACACGCAACCCAGATCGCCAAGACCTTCGGCTCGGCGCTCACCCCGGTGCAGCGGCAGTTGGCCAAACTGGAGACCGCGGGGGTGCTGGTCAGCCGCTCTGAAGGTCGAACCAAGCTCTACGAGTGGAACCCGCGCTACCCCTTCACGAAAGAACTCAGAGCCCTGTTGCAACGAGCCTACGATTATCTGCCCGCCGAGCTGCGCGAACGCTATTACCAACTCCGCACTCGTCCGACCCAGAAGGTGACCGGATGGTGATCGACGCTTCCACTACTCTCGAGGAACTCGCTTTCTTGGTGGGTCATGCTTTACAACAACACGGCATCCACGCGGTGCTCACCGGCGGCGCGGTCGTCTCCTTCTATACGGAGAACCGCTATGCTTCCCTGGACCTCGATTTCGTCGCTCACGCAACACGCAGAGAACTCGACACCTGCATGGCCTCGATCGGCTTCGCCCGCACCTCTGGCCGACACTATACGCATCCCGAGACCGACTTCATCGTGGAATTCCCCTCCCCACCTCTTGCCATCGGCAACCACCCGGTCGACCAAGTCCGCGAAGTGACCGATGCACGGGGGTATCTGCGTTTGCTCACCCCTACCCAATGTGTGATGGACAGGCTGGCAGCCTATTTCTGGTGGAAGGACCAACAGTCCTTCCACCAAGCCATCCTGGTGGCGAAGGCGCAGCCTATCGACCTGCAGTCCATTGCCGATTGGGCCCGAGCCGAGGGACATACCACGGCCTTCGCAACCTTCGAAAAGGCCGTGAGGGTTGCCTGAGCATGCAAGCTCGACGCAGGGATGCGGAGGTGCTGGGCCCGCAGGACGCGACAGGCTCAGTGCTCGACCTTCCCTCTGGTGCAGGAGCGAGGCAACCGTTGCTCCGGGCGGTTCTCACCCTTCAGCGTCATGGTTCCCAGGGATTCAAGATCATGCAGCCGCTCTCGGCCAGGTCCGCACCGTTCCGCGTGACCACGGTGCAACCTCTGCACACGGCCGTGGCGGCGATGAGACCGTCCAGGACCGGCATGGGCCTGCCGCGCAGCTCGGCCCGGGCCTGCAGGGTTCCCCACTGCTT
>MGSU01000126.1:0-2651 GCA_001799195.1 Deltaproteobacteria bacterium RIFOXYA12_FULL_61_11
CATCGCTGTGCCCCCCTTGGGTAACGCTTCAGTCTTGGGTGGATTGCAGCTTGATTGTCACCACGTTGGGGTGGCACCGACGGGGGTCCCCCACCACGCGCAAGCATGAGCATGGTGGGGGTGAGAGGTGACAGGACCCCTTACCTCGTAAGACTGAAGGGTACCACCCCCCTTGGCCTGAACGTTCGAAGTGATTGACGGGACAACCAAAGCCCTGTAGGCAGGAATGAGGATGGCCGAGAGGGGATCGCGTGGATACCTCGTCCGGCTCCGATTTGGGAGGGATGAAGATGAAGAAACTGACCGCCGTCTTGTGTCTTGGTGTGCTGGCCCTAGGAGGAATACGGATGGCCCATGCAGCAGTGACGCCGGAGGCCACCATGCCCCGCAACAAGATCCCCAAGGAATACCTCTGGGACCTCACGAAAATTTTCAAGAGCGACGCGCTGTGGAAACAAGGCATCGCCGAGGTGAAAGCCTCCTTCAAAGAGTTTGCCTCTCTGAGAGGAAAACTCTCGGATCCCTCCAAGCTGAACCGGTGTCTGGACCTCTACTTCGCGAAGCATGGGTTGGCGAACCGAGTAACCATGTACGCCAACCTCAGGGAAGACTCCGACACCACAGATGCCCTCACCCAAGCGATGAATACGGAAGCCCTGGCGCTGATGGCCGACTTCATGCGGGAAACCTCGTTCATCAAACAAGAAGTTCTGGAAATGAGCGACACCGCGCTGGCGAAGGCGTACAAGAGCAAACCCGGGCTTACCCAATACAAACCGTATCTCGACGAGCTCCGGCGTCGACGCGCACGACTGCTCAACCCGGAGGCGGAACGCGTCCTGTCCATGGCCGGAGATAATTTATGGGCCGAGATCGATCTCAATGAGCTTCCCTCCCCCCTCGAGAGCGCCTTCCACGCCTTGCTCAGCGACATCGTCTGGCCAAAGATCAAGGACGAAAAGGGAACAGAGGTACAACTCACGTTGTCGAACTATCCCAAATACCGAGCTTCTTCGGATCGCCGGGTGCGCAAAGAAGCGGTGGAGAGTTTTTTCAAGACGATACACAGGTACGAGCACGTTTTTGCCACGTTGCTCGGCGGACAAGCCCAGTTCAACAAGTTCCTCGCCCAAGCGAGGAACTATCCGACCGCGATGGAGGCGTATCTCGATAAGGACAACCTCCCCGTCACGGTCTACACGAACCTCATCGAAGCGGTCCATGCCAATGTAAAGCCACTCCACCGCTATGTCGCGCTCAGGAAGAAGATCATGAAGCTCGACCAGGTGCATCTCTACGACCTCTATCCTCCGCTCGTCGCAGGCGTGAAGTCCGACATTCCTTATGAAAAAGCCGTCGAGATGATCCAGGAAGCGCTGAAACCGCTGGGCCAAGAGTATCTCGACGTGTTGGCCGAAGGGATGAACCCCAAGCACGGTTGGGTGGATGTCTACCCCAACAAGAACAAGAAGAGCGGGGCCTTCTCCTCGAGCTGCTACGGGGTGACTCCGTATGTTAAAATGAATTATTTCAACGATTTCGACGACGTCAGCACCTTGGCCCACGAATATGGTCACGCCCTTCATTCGCATCTCACGATGAAGGCCCAACCCCCATGGACCTCTCGGTACACCTCCTTCATCGCCGAGATCGCGTCGACGGTGAACGAGATCCTGCTCTCCGACACCCTCATCGCGAAAGCGAAAACCCCGGCCGAAAAGCTCTACTTGCTGACGGAGCGGCTCGAAACCCTGCGCACGACGATCTACCGGCAAACGCTGTTCGCCGAATTCGAGCTGTTGATCCATGCAGCGGCTGAAGCCGGAACCCCCATCACCGCCGACCTGCTTGGCAAAACCTATGGTACTCTCATAACAAAGTATTATGGTCCCGAGTATGTCATGGGTCCCACGGATAGTATCGAGTGGGCGTATATTCCGCACCTGTACTACAAATTCTATGTCTTCGTGTACGCGACAGGGCTTTCTTCGGCCATAGCCATTGCGGATCGCTTGCAACAGGGTCTGCCCGGAGCCGCCGAGGCCTATCTCGACATGTTGCGAGGCGGCTCGAGCAAACCCCCGCTCGAGCTTCTCAAGGAAGCTGGGGTAGACCTTACGAAGCCAACGGCGGTGGAAGCCGCCGCTGCGCTCTTCGACAAGACCATCACGGAGATCGAAACGCTCTTCGAGGCGAAATGACGAGCAGTACCTCTCTTAACGAGGCCTCGCCCCAATCCTGAGCTCGGTTCCCGGCGGGTCAGTTCCGACGCATGAGGCCACACCCTCCGACCGAAGGCGATGACGACGTTCGCCGCCTGAACCGTTGAGCATTGAACAAGAATTTTGAATTGAGGTTCGGAGTGTTATGGAGTGTTATGAGATGCTGCCCCCTTGGGGCTGCCACCGGTTGCACCCGCTGATGATCTCAGGGTACCATGGTGAGGTCGATGACCGAGCAGTGCAGGGTGCCACGGGGGAGTTCTCACGCGAGACCATATGCCGCCCAAGCTCCGTGACTTGATAGCAGCCTTGCAACGTGCCGGTTTCGTCGATCGATGCGGCAAAGGCAGCCATCGAAATTTCACCCACCCGAAGGTCGTGAAACCGATCACCCTGTCGGGGAATGCTGGCGAGGACGCGAAGCACTAC
>MGSU01000126.1:2658-10145 GCA_001799195.1 Deltaproteobacteria bacterium RIFOXYA12_FULL_61_11
GGGCTGTAGAAAATGCCATCGAGGAGTCGAAACAATGAACGATAGCACCAGGTACGTGAAACTCGTGGCCTGGTCCGAAGAAGACCAGTGCTACATCGGCAGCGCGCCAGGCCTCCTCACGGCTGGATGCCACGGTTCCGACGAACGAGCCGTATTCGACGAACTATGCCAGATCGTCGAGGAAGTGATCGCCCTGTACCGAGCCGACGGCAAACCGTTACCTCCGCCGACCTTCGGCCGGGCTACCGCCGACCGCATCCTTTGTGCTGCCAACGTGTTGCATCTCGATTCAGGTGCAAGGCGCTAAATCTTGGACGATAGTACCGAGGAACGGACGAACTGTCGCACCCTGCCGGCCACCTGACTTGCCTCGACCTCTTCCCCTGCGGTGACGGTGTCGTCCAAGCCTGGGTAACGAGTTGTGGTGGCACATACCGAGAGGAACTCGGCCTCACGCAGCTCCTTGTAAGGTACTTCTGATCCGATCAGGTTGCGACCTAGAGAATGGTCATTCGCAGGCCTACTCCCGACCTGACCTCGACCCCAGCCTGCCCCCGGTTCCCGGCGGGTCAGTTCCGACGCACGAGGCCACACCCTCCGACCGAAGGCGGTTCGTCGGAGAACGCTTCGCGCTCCGGAACAGGCGCGGGAAGCTGGGGTTGGACGGTGGGTGTGGGCTGTGCCGGCGTGGAAGCTGGTTGTTCCCGGGGCTGCACCCTCGGTTTGGGGAGGTCGTCGTCCGAATACGGGGGGACGTAGACCTGGGTACCGGTCCCGGCCGGAGGGGTAGGATTCTCTGCAGGTTCTTCGACCTCGGGGGCGTCGTCCCCGGGATCTGCACCGAGAGTGCAGGGGCCCTCGGGTGCGCTCTTGTCGACCACTGCGACGTTGACGGTATTGCAGTCGCTCCAACCCGAACCGTTGATCCCGAAGAGGTGCTTGGTGACGAGCGGAGAGACATCGAGGATACGGCCCTGGCCGCAGGCTCCGGCGGCTTTTTCCTCGACCCAGGCGGCGGGGCCATTATCGAGGACGTGGACGATGACGCATTTCCCGTTGGCGGTCACCCGCACCTTGGCATGACAGCCCCAGCCATACACCCCGGTGGAATAGTACGTGCTGCCGTCGACGTAAACCCCGCACGCGGTTCCCTGGGCGTCGGACCCTCCGCCGAAGGTGGTGACGACGTATTCGCCATTCGGGTAGGGGCGTTCGAAGTACTTCATCGCCTGCGCTTCACCGCTCAACGCCGGGTAGGAAAATCCTTCCTCGAGGATCGGCGCGGGTTCGCGCACCAGGGGAGTTCCGAGCTGCCCCTCGCCCTGGGCACGGATCAAGAAGCCCAGGAGCACGAAGGCAAAGCCGGCCGCAGGGAGGAAGATCCGGGGCATCGCTGGTCTCTCCAGTCGGTTCTCCGAGGAAGTATACGGTAGTGCGCCTCATCATTGAAGCACGTTCTGGCTGGAGAAACCCCCTCGATTGACAGGACGGCGGTGGTGCCGTAGGCTCGGCCGAAATTCTGGAGACCGGCACGGCACCATGGGCAGCCTCAAGACCTTCGACCCCCTCTTCTTTACCCCAAGTCTGGCCAAAATTCTGCAAGGTCAAGGTCTTGTCGACCAGGCCCGGGAACTTGCCGACCACCTCGACCGACCACGCCGGCGTCACCTGGCTCTACGGCTCGAACAAACCCTGTTGCGGCACCTCCTTGCTCGCCTGGAACCCGCGGCTACCGGGATTGACACCCACCCGTACCGACCCTAGTATGCCCGAGGCCTCAGGCGGTAGCGCCGAGCCCGAACCCATGCCAACGGAGGACCACCATGCTATCCAAACGGTTGGAAAAAGAACTCAATGCCCAAATCACTTGGGAATTCTACAGCAAATACGTGTATTTGGCCATGGCAGCCTATTGCACCGAGCACCACCTCGACGGGTTTGCCAATTTCTTCCGCGTGCAACAGCAGGAGGAAGAATTCCATGCCCTCAAGCAATTCGACTTCCTCCTGGATCGAGGAGGACGGATGGAACTAGGGGCGATCGCTGCTCCCGAGAGGGACTACACTTCCCTGGAGAAGGTTTTTGCCGTGGCCCTGGAACACGAGCAGGGGGTGACCCAACGGATCAATCGGCTCCTCACCCTGGCGCACGAGGAGAACGATCACGCCACGGTCAGCTTCCTGCAATGGTTCGTCGACGAACAGATCGAGGAAGAGAAGACGGTGGATTCTTACCTGCGGAGGCTCGAACTCAACGCCGGCAACGGCGCAGGTCTGCTCTTGCTCGACGCCGAAGCGGCCAAACGGGTCTTCCTCCCGCCAACCCCCGCGGCCTGATTTCCGCTCCCCGCATCAAGAGCATTGATCTTCGCTCGCTTTTATCGTACGTAGGGTTCCGGTATACCACGATCCTGGACCATGAACCCACCAACCCCGCCACGGTTCGAGGACGAACTCGAAAAACGCTTCTTCAGCGCCGAGGACCTGATCAGTTGGTGTTCGGCGATGCACCATGCATCCCTCTCCTTCCTGGTCCTCGACATCGACCATTACACCAGCGCCATGATAGGTCCGGACCGAGAGGCCTTGCTCTCGTTGCTCGCCGCGCTGGAAGACGGACTCGAGGGGCTGGCCGGTGAAAGGGATTTCCTGGCCAAGCTCAAGGACGACCGGCTGGTCCTGGCCTCGAGCGAAAGCCCGGTCGAGCGCTTACTCGAACGAGGCCGGGCGCTGCTCTCGGAACTCTCGGGGCATGGTACCGGACCCCAAGTCCCGACCGTGAGCGGTTTGGTCTTTAGCTGTCCACATGACTGTGGCTACCCCGAACAGTTACCCGCCTATCTCGACGAGACCTTGGCCGCCAGCAAGCTCCACGGGAGAGGCAGGGTCCGTAAAGCCGACGACCTTCCCGAGCGGCAAGAACGTCAGGCCGTGTTGCTGGTCGATGACGAGCCCGAAGTGCGTGCCATCCATCGCGCTTACCTCGAACATGCCGGCTTGCACGTGGTGGAAGCGGCGGATGGGCTCGAAGCCCTGGAACGGATCGCAGGCCAGCCTTTCGACCTCGTCGTCCTGGATGTGGCCATGCCGCGTCTCGACGGCATCGAGACCGTGCGGAGGCTCAAGCGGGATGGCCGGCACCGGCACCTCCCGGTAGTCATTCTGACCGGACAGAGCGATCGCAACACCCTGCTCGAGGCCTTCCGTGCGGGTGCCGACGAGTTCTTGATCAAACCGGTGACCAGGGTCGAATTCACGGTCCGGGTCAATTCGATGCTGGTGCAGAAGACCCAGCGTGACAGCCTGGTGAGGCACTCTGCCATTTTCCGCGGTTTGGCCTCCACCCGCATGGAATTCCCAAGCGGGGGCGAGATCACGGCGCAACTCGGTCAGGTCTGCAGGACCTTGGCCGAAGTAGTGGGTTTCGACCGACTCGGCGTTTTTGTGCGCAACGGTCGGGGTTTCAAGCTCGTGGTCGGCTACGAAATCGGCGAGGCCGAAATCCACTGGACCGATGAAGTCTACGCGAGGATCCACCAGCTCAACTCGACCTTCCCTTTTCATGTCTCGTATCGCGATGCCGAGAAATGTTCCCGACTTGGGCTCGCGCAGACCTTGGTCGTCCTGCCGTTACCCCATGCCGATCGTATCGCGGCGGACGTGGTCGTGGGTTTCGGCCGCCACCTCGACCTCGATGGCGACCTTTTGCAGCTCCTGACCATGTTCGCGGCCAGGCTCGGCCAGCAACTCTTGCTCCGACAAGCTACTCAGAACCTCGAGGAGCAGGTCCGCACCAAGACCAACGAGTTGATGCGCACCATCGCCGAACTCAACCGCGTGGCCGAGGATACCATCTACCGGTTATCGATCGCCTCCGAATTCCGCGATAACGAGACCGGCAACCACGTCAAACGTATCGGTTATTATGCCGAGGCCATTGCCGAAGCCATGGGTCTTTCCCCCGATTTCATCGGGCGGATCCGCTCGGCAGCCCCCATGCACGACCTCGGGAAGATCGGCATTCCGGACCACATTCTGCTGAAGCCCGGCCGCTTCACACCCGAGGAATTCGAGGTGATGAAGTCGCACACCGAGATCGGGGAGAAGATCCTCACCGGGTCTCGCTCCTCGCTGATGGAGATGGCCCGTATCATCGCGTTGACCCACCACGAACGCTATGACGGCACGGGCTACCCTCGGGGTTTGCGTACCGAGGAGATCCCTCTCGAAGGCCGCATCGTAGCCTTGTGCGATGTCTTCGACGCGCTGATGTCGAAACGGGTCTACAAGGGGGCCATGCCCCTCGACCAGGTCATGGAAACCCTCTCCGCCGACCGCGACAAGTACGACCCCGTGGTCTACACCGCCTTCTTCCGCATCCTCGAACAGACCATCCTGCCCATCTTCGTGCGCTATCAGGGATAACCTCTCTTTCCCTTCGACGAAAGCGACAGGGGTACGAACGGGGGCATCAACCCACCGTCAGATAGACTTCTTCGATCGCACGGCGGGTGGCTTCTTTGATCGAGAACTCCAGGTTGCCCACGCTGAGTTTCTCGCCCTTGCCCGGGATGCGGCGCAAGAGTTCGAGCAGGTAGCCGCCCAGGGTGTCGTAATCGCCCTCCGGCAGGTCCAGTTCGAGGACCTCGTTGATCCTGGAGATCTCCATGCGGGCGTTGATCAGGTAGTGGTTGGGAGCGATGCGGACGTAGAGGTCCTCGACCTGGTCGTCGTACTCGTCCTCGATCTCGCCGACCACCAGTTCGAGAATGTCCTCGACGCTACAGATGCCGATGGCGCCGCCGTACTCGTCCACGACCACGGCGAGGTTGCTCTGCCCGGCTCTGAAGACATCGAGCAGGTCCTTGGCGCTCTGGGATTCGGGGATGTAGAGGGCAGGTCGGAGGAACATCGAGACCGGAGCCTCACGGTCGGTCACGGCGAAGAGATCCCGGGTGTGGATCAGGCCGATGATGTTGTCGATGCGCTGGTCATAGACGGGATAGCGGGAGTAGCCGTTTTCCTTGATCAGGGCGATGGCCTGGCCGACGGTGGTCTTGCGCTCGAGGGCGCAGACCTCTATCAGAGGCAGCATCACATCCTCGACCTTCTTGTGCGAGTAAGTCAGGATGCGGTTGATCATCTCGCGTTCGACGTCGGCGACGTCCCCTCCACCCGGTTCGGCGGCCAAAAGGGTGCGCAGGTCTTCCTTGGTCACCGAACCGAGCAAGAGGCCGAAGGGTCGCGTGGCCCCCAGAAAGAGCGGGGTGGTGAAGAAGACCAGCGGATACAACAGGATTCTCGAGAGCCGGAGGGCGAGCGCCGCCGGTCTAGCCCAGCGTTCGGGATGGAGTTGGAAATAGGCCCGCGGAAGGATCTGGGCATAGAAGACGGCCAGGAGAGCTGCCCCGAGGCAGGGCAGCAAGGTCAGGGGGGTCTCGGCTTGGAACGTGTCCCCGAAACAGAGGAGCAGCACCCAGGCCAGACCGATCAAAGAGAGGATGGAACAGGGCCCGGTAAGCCCTTGGATCAGCTCGGGACGTTCGAGAGAGCGTAAGGCCAAGCGGTCGAGCAAGCGCCCTTGATCCGCGGTGCGGGCAAAGGACTCCGCGGTCAGTCCGGTCAGGATAGTCTCAACCGCAGTACACATCGCCGCAAGATTGACCAACGCAAGATAGCTCAGGGCCGACCAGACCACGCGGGACCTCCCTCAGGTACGCCCCCCCACCGCCCCCTCTTGGGGCACGGGGGGAGGTTGGAGTTCAGCGTAGATCTTACGCAGACGGGTACCGTGGACCTCCTGCACGCGGAAGAGGATGTCCTGATGGACGATGCTTTCCCCATAGCGGGGGATGCGTTCGAAGAGGTTGAGCACCAAGCCACCGACCGTGCGAATATCCTGGTTCGCGTGGTTCAAACTCCGGCCGATCAGGGCCGAGAAATCCTCCAGGGACATGGCCGCCGCAACGCTGAAGGCCTGGTCGGAGACCCGATCGTAGGTCCACTCGGCGTCGTCGTACTCGTCGCGGATGTCACCGAACAGTTCTTCGAGCAGGTCCTCCATGGTGATCAGTCCGGCAATGGCTCCGTATTCGTTAACTACCATGGCCAAGTGAATGCGCCTAGTCTTGAACTCGCGGAACAGGACGCTGGCCTTCTGGCTCGGCGGAACATAATGCGGTGGCCGGAGGTGATCGCGCAGGACGAAGGTGCGGGGAGATTCGAGGAATAAGGGCAAGAGGTCCTTGAGGTAGAGGATGCCCACGACATTGTCCTGGTCGCCATGGTAAATGGGGACGCGCGAGTAGCGGGAGGCCTTCAGCCGTTCGACGAGCTCTTGGAAACCGAGATCGTCGGGCAGGAACTCGATCAACGAACGGTCCCGCATGATCGCGGCGACCTTTTTGTCGCCGAACTCGAAGACCTTGTCGATCAGTTCGCGTTCCTCGGCAGCGATGGTACCCTCGGTCCTCCCGCGATCAACCAGTAGTCGGACCTCGTCCTCGGTCAGATTGCGCGGTTCCTGACCCACCTCGGCCGGGTGCGGAGTGACCTGGCTGGCGGTCAGACTGCACAAGGGCGTAGCCAGCGGTTTGAGCACATAGGATACAATGCCCAGGGGCAGTCTCCAGGCGCGGAGCCAGGGGAGAGGGTAACGCTCGGCCACGCGCCGAGGCAGGATCTCCCCGAGGAACAGGAGGAGGGGGAGGAGGAGCAGGGCTGCGGTGAGCACCCCCAACCAGGGCATCGGACTCTCGAACCGCACGCCGAGCGCCAGGACAACGCCGGCAAGGGCCAGTTGGGACAGGCTCTTTCCGAGGAGCAAGGTGAAGAAGAGGAGTCTGGTCCGCTCGAGCGTCTGTCCGAACGGCGCGGCGCGGCGCTGTTCGTCCTCGTCGAGACCCTGCTTTCGCAGGCGCTCGTCCAGACTGGTATAGGCGGCTTCGGTACCGCTGAACATGACCGTGAGCAGGAGGAGACCCACACCGGCAAGTATCAGGGGCAGGAGGTCTACCTCGCTCATCGGGCCCGGCTACCTCGCCTGGCGTTCATACCGTCACCCTGCCAACACGTTCGCCGCGTTTGAGCCTGGGCCTGGCCGGAGGCTTTCCGGACTCGGGAAGCGCTATTGGCGTGAAACGCACCGGCTCCCGGAAGGCCCTGGCCACGACCTGTTCGATACTCTCGACCAGGTGGAAGGTGAGTTTACGACGCAATGCCGGCTGTATATCTTCGAGATCATTGGCATTCTTTGCCGGCAAGATGACCTGGAACAGTCCCGAGCGCAACGCGGCCAGCACCTTTTCCTTGATACCTCCGACCGGGAGGACGCGGCCCTGGAGGGTGATCTCACCGGTCATGACCACCTCGCGGGAAACCGGGACGCGGCAGATCGCCGAGAGCAGGGCCGTGGCCATGGTCACCCCGGCGGACGGACCGTCCTTGGGAATGGCGCCGGCCGGTACGTGGACATGGACCTCGTGGTTC
>MGSU01000126.1:10294-10633 GCA_001799195.1 Deltaproteobacteria bacterium RIFOXYA12_FULL_61_11
GCGAGCGGAACTCACGCCACGCTTCTTGGACGGCTTTCCGATGCGATCGTGGCCTTCCAGAACGACCTGGCGTTTCTCGGCGTCGATCAGCGAGTGATCGGCCTGACATTCTCCGAATTTGGCCGCCGCGTCCAGTCCAACGCGAGTCTGGGCACCGACCATGGTACTGCCGCGCCTCTCTTCATCTTTGGCCGCGGGGTCAACGGGGGAGTTCCAAACGGGATTCTTGGCTATAACCCGAGCCTCACGGACCTGACAAGCGGCAATCTGAAAATGCAGTACGATTTCCGATCGATCTATGCTTCCATTCTCAATCAGTGGTTTGGGGCGGGGACGCAG
>MGSU01000127.1:0-6916 GCA_001799195.1 Deltaproteobacteria bacterium RIFOXYA12_FULL_61_11
GGTGTAGACGATGGGTTTACCTGTGCAAAGGTGCTCCTCGCCGAGGCGATCGATGATCTCGGTACCCGAGGCGGCGACATTGCCAAGATAGCCGAAACCGGTAGCGTGGGTGAAACGTTGGAGGAGTTCCTCGGGGAACCCCTGCGGAAAGGTCGCGAAGGGAACAGCGGTGATCAACCCGGCGAGTTCCCAGTGCCCTGTCGTCGTGTCTTTACCTGCGGATCGTTCACGCATCTTGCCGTGAGCTCCTTTCGGGTTGGACACAGGTGGCAATCCCTCGAGGGGGGCGATGGCGCCGAGGCCAAGGTCGCCGAGGGTTTTGAGTGCGCTGAGACCACCACCATGGCGCGCGATGTTGCCCAGGGTATCGGCACCCTGATCTCCGTAGTCGGCAGCGTCCGGCAAGGCTCCGATCCCTACACTGTCCAGGACGAGGAGCAGGACTCTCGTGATAGGGGAGTTCATAGTTCGAGCTCCATGCCTTCGCGTGCAGCCATACACTCGATACCGGTGTCACCCATGATAATGGCTCTTTCCTGGGTTGCGACTTCCATTTTGGTGACGATGTCGTCGGTATGGGTCGGATCATGATGGAACAGTACCAGTTTTTTGACCTTGGCTTCGACTGCGTAAGCGAGGGCATGGGCAATGCTGGAATGGCCCCAACCGCGGCACTTGGGATATTCTTTTTCCGTATACTGGGAGTCAGCGATGAGGATCTCGGTGCCATAGAATAATTTTTTGAAATCATTTGATATTGTGTTAACATGACAGGTCACCGGGTGGACAATCTCGCTCGGTGGTTCGTGGTCCGTGGCGAACACGATGACCTTGCCCTGGTGTTCGATGCGATAACCGAGGGTGTTGGTGGGGTGATTGAGGTAGCAGTAGGTGATGGTCGCCTCTCCAAGGGTCAAGGGGATTCCATCGAGGTTGTTGAAGGTCAGGGTCGCGGCCATTTGGGATAGAGAAACCGGGAAGTAATCGAGATCCATCTGGCCTTCGAAGAGTTGGTCGAGGGTCTTTCCGGTGTTGCTGAGCCCCCCATAGATATCGAAGTGGTTACCTGGCCGGAAGGCAGGTTCGAAGAAGGGAAAGCCCTGGATGTGGTCCCAATGCGTGTGACTGATGAACAAGGAAGCGCGGATCGATTTGTTGCGGAACCGTTTGTTCAGGGAGCTGCCGAGTTCGCGCAGACCCGAACCGGCATCGAAAATCAGCAGTTCCTCTCCGGCCTCGATCTCGACACAGGTGGTATTGCCGCCGAAGATACTGGTGGCATGACCGGGAGTGGGAATGGACCCACGTGTGCCCCAGAACCTGACGATCATCCTCAGTCCTCCGCAGTGCGCAGCATCACGACGACCATTGCTTTGGGAATACAACATTTTTCCCAACGATGTAAAGGAATATGGACCAAGAGCTGGATTGTCGGGCATTGTTATCCTTCTTTGGAGAATTCAGTGGAAATCCGCCCGGAAAAGTAAATACTCGCAGTATGAGGATGCCCGTTACCTGAGGAATCCTCATGGCCTCGGTGGTTGGATGGGAACTGTTACTCGAGCGAGGAGGAGTGCGAAGAACGTGGGCTATCGGACCTTCTCGGTGTTTTTCCTGGCCTGTTGGTGCAGCGGTGTTGCCGCCGCTCCTGTTTCTGTGTTGCCCGATCACCCCTTCGGCGATCAACGCTACTCCCTCGACGAACGGTTCTCGCTCGATCTGCTCACCGGTCTCGAACCGGTAGGAGGGCCGGGAGCTGAAGATGTCTGGTTGGTCTTCGCACCGCGCCTGTCCTACGCTGCTTCCGGCTTCTTGCTGAGCCTTGGGAACCCGCTCAGGGCTTCCCTAGCAGAACGCAAGCCGGTTCCAGGGATGTTCGATCATTGGCAGGACTGGCTCGCTCCGATCAGAGAGGTTGCCTATGATAGCGCCGCGTTCCATGTCGGCCTGGGAGTCCTCCGGGACGTCACGTTGGGCTCAGGGACTCTGGTGCGGAACTACAGCAGTGCCCTGTTACGTGAGGAGACCAGGGTGGGCTTCCGTCTCTGGACCGACCCGAGGCGTTTGGTCGAGGTACAAGCCTTCTCCGCTTCACCTACTGAACCCGGACCCTTGGGCACCATGGTCTCCGTAAAACCTTTTCTGAAGACGGCCTCGACCCCGACCCCTCTTCAGAAGATGAGTTTCCGGGGTTCTTCCGTCGCGCATCTCGATGCACCCGCGAGGTATCATCAGAGCAGCACAGGTATGTCTATACTCGCTGAAGACGGTTGGGGCTACGAGCTCGCCGAGCGCCGGGATCTATTTTTTTATGGTGGTGGTCTGACTCTGCCGTTGTTCGAGGATGCTCTCTATCATGTTCATTTCCTGGCCGACCTCAATGCTGTAGGAACCGATGGCACGGGATTCCACTACGGAGCAGAGGGAAGCGCCACCGTACCGGGAAACCCCATCGATCAACGTTTGAAGGCCCGGCTCGAGTTGCGTTGGCTCCGTGGGGAATATCTCCCTGCGTATCTGGACCGCTGGTACGATCTGACCTCCCGCGAGATAAGCGGCCAGGGTGAAGCGAGGACCAAGGTCCAGGTCCTCGACGACCTGCCCGGTGCGGCCAGGCGGGGATACCTGCTCGAGCTCGGGTATGAGGTGCGCGAGTATCTCGGTCTGGAGCTCGAATACGAGCATCAGGACACCGTCCATGGACAGGGATGGTTGGGGACCCTCTGGGCAAGACCGAGGTCACGTTTGCGCCTCGAGTTGACGGTAGGTGCTCCGCCCCTGGTGCGTCCAGGAAGGGATGGAACCCTGGTGCTCGGTGCGGGGCGCTACGATTTTTCCGATTGTTGGTTCGCCCAAGGGGGGATGTCCTCCCGCTTCGCTTTCAGACATTTCGATGGCGAGGGGCGTTACAGCCACCTTCTCGGGGCGCTGCTCGCGGTAGGAGCAAAGTTGTGAAGGAATTCAGAGTTTGACGATCAAGGACATGCTCGGTCCGACGAAGACAGTAACATCTTGTTTTGCATTGAAATATTCGAAGTTCATGCCGAGGTTGAGTTCGACCGGTACTTGCAGAGCATAGCTGTATTCCAACCCCATGCGGAGGGCCAGAGCCTTTTCGGTGACCTCGGGAAGACTGAGGGTTTCGTAGCCGGCAAGGCTGGTCCCCTTGGTCATGGTGAAGAACGGGAAATAATCGAGATGGTACCGGAGTCCGTGGCGAGTGTCGCTGGTGAGCGGAAAGGAATGTTGGAGGGAACCGAACCAGCCCTCGAAGCGGCCCATTCCCTGGATCCCCATGTGTTCCGTCACAAAGGTTGTTTCAAAACAATAGTAGCCCCCAACGATGTTGAGGTCGCGATGCAGGTCCAAGCCTGCGTGGAGTTCCGTCCGGCTCGCTGGACCAACACCGCTGTCGTCCATGCCTCCCTGCGCTTCGAACCAGGTGATGCCGCGCATATAGGACCCACCTAAGAACAGTCGTTGCAAACCCAACCGGACTCTGGGCCCCACCTCACCGGTCTGCATCACCGGCGGCATCATCGAGTACACGTTCGATCTGAAATCGAAGAGCCAATATTCGATGGCCACATCCGTCCATAGTTGCGATCGCGAGGTCGCGATTCTGCGATAGCGTGGGAGCACCCTCGACGTGTCTTCGGAATACACCGTTGGATCAGTGGGGCTTTCCGCCCCTACCCGTGGAGCCAGAGCCTCACCAGCCCGACCTGGAATGGCCGCTTCCTGGCTTGCTATTGCGCTGAGAATCCAAGAGGCTAGGAGAATCTTCAGCACGAGGCGAGGCATGCTCACTCCTGGAACGATCGATGTTCTAGGACCGAACTGCAAGAAGTGAACCTCGCTCGGTCGTCCCAAGTAGGGGCTGCGAATGCGACAGTGCAGAGGGGGGCACGACCCTCATGGAGAGGTCGTAGGGCTAGGCGTTGTCGTACAGGGTCAGATTTTGTAATTCAAAGCCATACGAGGACCGTAAAACACGGTCACGTCGGTCTCGGCGGTGAACATTTCGAGGTTCAGACCGAGGCTGAGATCGAGAGCATTGTCGAAAGCATGGACATAGGCCAAGGAGGTGCGCATCGAAGTCCCGTACTTGACCACTTCCGGGAGATGGAGAGTGCGATACCCTACTATGGCCACGCCTTTGACCTGTTTGGCAGCGGGGAAGATGTCGAGGTTGTATTCCAGGGCATGGGTGGTGGAGAGGTCCAGAGGAACCTTGTGCATGATGGAAGCGAAAAGGCCGGAGAAGGCCATTTTAGGGGATAACCCCATTTCCGTAGTGAGGTCGGTGTCGAAGGAATAATACCCCACGGCGAGGTAGAGGTCGCGGTGCAGGTCAATACCTGCCATCGCTTCCATGCGAGTGACCAAGCCGTTGCCCTTGTCGGCCATGTCGGGTTCTGCACTCTCGACCCAAGCGAGGGCCTTACTGTACTGACCGCCGAGGAAACAGCGACCGAAACCAAGCCTGAGTACCGGTGCCAAGTGGCCGGTTTGCATCGAGGGCGGTAACATGCTGTACATGTTCTGGTAAAGATTGAATAGCCAATAGCGGAATCCCGCGTTGACCCAGAAGCTCTCTTTGGAGAGCCGGGCTCTCCGGTACAGCGGCGCGCTGGTGGATAACGTGTGGTGGGTCGAGAGTTCGAGTTCCGGAGATGACGAGGGTGTTGCTTCGGTTATCGCACCGGCAGGACCGGAGAGAAGCAAAAAAAAGAGAATAATCAGCGCGCTGCGCAGCATGAACCCCCCTCAAGGGAGTGTCTCGAATCCGAGATACCCCAACACTAAGGCAGAAACGTAGCAGGGGTGTGGCAAGAAGGCAAGCATTTCTCGTGACGTTCCTAATCGACTGTCCATTACCAGGGGTAGCAGTCGTGCTCACGGGAGGTGCATCATGCTCGAAACCAACGCCATTTGGCTCCGGCGGAAATAACAAAATGAAGTTAATTTAATATGTTAAATTGGCATGAAGGTTGATTAACCTTGGAACGTTCGTATTGCTACGACCTTGGAAGCGTACTCGGGAGGTTTGTCATGATCCATTTCTTCCGGCTTTCCTCAACACCTCTCTTTTCCTTGGTGATGCTGACCTTCCTGCTGATCGTGGTCCCCGGTTTTGCTCTTTCCCCGGACGATGATCCGGAAATCCGGAGCCTCCATGCAGAGGCGGATCGACACCATGTGGCCTTCAAGACCTCGGTGGCAGAGGTCGAGCGGCTGAAAGCGGATTTCCAGACCACGAAGAGTCAGCACGACCGTGTTGCCGCCGAGTTGGCCACCATGACGACCCAGCGGACCCAACTCGTCAATCAAGGGAATCTGATCAACGCCGCGGTGAAGAAGCACAAGGACGAATACGAACGCCTCATGACCCTGGCTACCCAATACAAGAACCAGGGCAACCAGGCAGAAGCCAAACGGTATTACGACCTGGCTCAGAAAGAGAAAGCGAACGGCCAAGCGAAACAACAGCAACTCACCCAACTCAAGTCCCAGGTCGATGCTCTCGAAACCAGGATGACCGCGAAGAAGCGCGAAGTCGATCAACTTGCTGCCATGCTCACCACGAAGAAAAATGGGGTCGAGCAGGCGATTGCGCGTACCCGGGACCTCGAACAACGTTTCAAGCAGGCGGTGGCCCGGTACGAGAGTGCCAGGAACTCGCTCGGGCAAGAAATGCAAAACGTCCACCGGATCGGTTTGGACCGGGGAAAGAATGAGGGACTCGCGGCGGGCAAAAATGCTGGTATCCAAGACGGCACCAGAGAAGGGCGCATCGAGGGTGAGCGGCAGGGACGTCTCGACGGTATCACCGAGGGAAAAGAGCGCGAGCATCGTCGGGGTTACAATGAGGGTGTGATCGAAGGCGAAGCCCGTGGACGCAAGGAAGGACTGGCCAACGGCTCGCGGGATGGAGAACGCGAGGGCAGGGTCAAGGGCAGTTGGCAGCGTGGATATGCCGATGGCCATGCCCAGGGGCTCGAAGAAGGTTATGCCTCGGATGCGGAGCAACGTGGCCGCGAGAAGGGTGAAGAAGTCGGTCGGCGTGACGGTACTGCCCAGGGACAAGCTCAGGGCGCGATCCAAGGTAAGCATGACACCACCGCTGAATTCGAAAAGGGCCCGCTCGCCGAAACGACCCTCGAGCAACAGATTGGTCCGGTCAGCGCGAACGCGAGTTCGATGATCAAGAACTCACGGAATAGTTTGACCAATTCCGCAGGTAACCTCCCCGCCAGCGTGGCCACGGCCTGCTCCTACTCTCGAGAGGTGCTCCGCCGTTCCTGCATCGAAGGTTTCGAGGTAGCCTTCCACCAGGCCCGGCAGGATGCCTACAAGCATTACTTCGAAGAGGCTTTTGCCCAAGGGAGGAAAGAAGCCTATCGTACAGCCTTCGAGATGCACGCCGCCCAGCAGTATCCCGAGAGTTATCGCGAAGGACTGACCCAGGGCCGGGAACAAGGCTATTCAGAGGCCTATCAACCGGCCTATCAGCGCTCGAAGACCGATGCCTTCGAGCACTTCCGCAAACTGGCCTACGAAAATAAAGACCAGCAGGATCCAGCAAGTTACGAACAAGGCAGGGTCAAAGGTCAGGCCGAGGGCTATGCCAAGGCTACCAAGGAACTCTTCGACCGGGGCTACGCCGCAACCTACGAACCCTCGCGCCGAGCAGCCTATGAAGAGGCCTACCGGACGCACTATGAACGGACCAAGCAAGAGGTTGTCGCATACTACCAGAGTAATCCCGTGTTGGCCGTTGCCGAGCCAGAACTGCTCGACCAGGGACGGGATGGTGTGTTGCAACCGGGAGAGGTTTTCGATGTGCGACTGAGCCTTCGGAATAGCGGCTTTGCATCCTCAGGTGCCACGGTCCAACTCTCCTTGCGCTTGC
>MGSU01000127.1:6922-10582 GCA_001799195.1 Deltaproteobacteria bacterium RIFOXYA12_FULL_61_11
AGGCCGCTGTGGTCCACAAGGACAGTGTGGTCCTCGTGGCCGTGCCGCCCCGTACCGTTGCAATGGTCACCTTGCGTTCGGTCGGTCGCGCTCTGGCTGAAGAACTGCTGAACAATGCCACGGTCGACTTTGCTCTGGAAATTGGGATAACGGGACCGGGCGGTGGCCTGAAGAATACATCCCTCCATCAGGTCATCGCCTGGCCGCTCGTGTTCACCAGTGCCACCTTCGATGGTGATATCCTCGTTGGCCAGGAGACCGGGTTGACCTTCCAACTCACCAATGCCAGCAGCGCCAAGGCCGAACCAAGCGTTGAACTCCTCCCCCGCGTCGAGTTCCTGCTCCCTGTGAAGGCTAAGGTCGAACTCGGCACCCTCGAACCCAAGAAGGCTGCCTCTGCCGGACTTTCTTTCAAGGTCCAGGCCGAGGGACTCTTCAAACAAGCGACCGTTGAACTCGAAGCGCGGCGTGGTGAGAGCCTGGCCGGCGCGGTGAGCTTGAAGGGGAGCGTCTCGACGAAATACGTCCACAATGCCTCTTCGCAACTGTTGTTACTCATCAATGGCTTGGGAGAGGAAACCAGGCGGATCTCGACCGCGCTCAAGCGGGCCGGTCTCTCGGCCGATATCTACGACATGGCGATCGAGGGCCGTCCGAGCCCCGAGGTGTTAGCCGCGTACACCGAGCGTATGGTCCTGTTGGTACTCGCCGGGCAGGAGCAAGGAGAACTGCTACAGCACGGTACGCTCTACGCAAACTATCTCGCTCGTGGCGGCAAGTTGCTGGTGAGCAACGTCGAGGCTGAAAGTCTAGCAGCGAAGGAAGGGTTCGGTGCCATGCTGCGGTCCGAACAGACCTGGAATTACAAGCTCAAGGACCAGGATAAACAGCGGGATCTCCCCTTCCTCTATGCGAGTTCGTTGCTCGGTAAGGACAAGCTCGAGGTCGCCAAGGCCATCTCCGGGAACTTCTACAATCGCAGCGCTTTCCGCTATCGCGTCTTGATGCTTCGCGAGAGTTTGCTCGGTCTTGACGATGATACTCTGGCGGAAACCTTTGCACAGGCCCAACTCTGGCTGTCGGACTTCTCCGAGAAACTGGCACGGCTGCAAAGCCCGGCAACCCGCGGAGCGTTACGTCAGGTTCTGAAAAAGGCCATTGTCGCCGATGTGATCGAGGAGATGGCCTTTACCGAAGCTATTTCGGACGATCCGTACCGGGGAGCGGCGGCCGAGGGGACCCTGGTCCAACTCTTTGCCAAGGGACTGTACCAGTGGGGCCTGCAGAATAAGGAAGCGGTCGAGGATATCAAGGAGATGTATCACGAAGCCGACGAGTACCGGAAAACGGTCTCCGGTGGCTTGTTCCACTCCAAGAAACGGAACATCTCGGCTATCATCGATTGTCTCGTGACCCTATTCTGAACAAGTCCTGATCGGGTAGTTCCGTTCGTACCCAGTCTCGAGGTGGATAAGCCGGGTTTCAGGGGTGTAGCGCTCCCTCGTCCGAACTGCTCTCGAGTTCTGTTTCCTCTTCATCAGGAATTCCTGGTTCGAGTTCTTCGCTCTCGGTGAGGTCTACGCTTGCCTCGGACAAACGGTGTTCGTCTTCGGGCAGCGATCGCCGTGCCGCCGGTCCGTCGATCACGATATCCAGCCGCGTTGGATCGGGTTCCCAACCGCGAGTGAGGAGTTTCCGCTCCAGGTCGGCCATGCGCTCGCGTTGCGAAGGGGTAGGTCTGCCGGCTTCGTCGAAGGCGAGGAGGTAGCGACTCGGGCGGGGAATCATCGTAGCCAGGAAGAGGGCTTCTCCTGGCGTCAGCAGAGTTGCTCCCGTAGCAAAATAGAATGCAGCGGCAGGGCGTAGGCCGATCACCCCGGGCGCCCATTCGCACAGGTTCAGGTACACTTCGAGCAGTCGGTCCTTGTCGATCAGACCCAGTCGTTCGATCAACCAGACCAGGAGCATCTCTGCAAATTTGCGTTCGAGGGTCTTGCTCCGATGCAGGAACACGTTCTTGACCACCTGCATGGTGATCGTACTCCCGCCTCTGGCGAAGCGGCCGCGCTCCAGGTCACGGCTCAGGGTCTCTGCCAAGGCGCTGAGGTCGAAGCCCCGATGAGCGCGGAAGCTCGCGTCCTCAGCCATGACAACTGCCTCGAGGAGATGCTCGGGCATCTCGTTCAGGGGCACGAACTCGGGATTCTCGGGACCGAGCAAGATACTTCGGTCCGCGGAGGTGTCGCTCGGGGGATGATAGAGGAAAGGGGAGGCGAGCAGCCGCAGGTCCTGAGCGCCTGCCGCGAGCAAGGTCAACCCCCTGCCTCGGGTAGAGACGTCCAAGGAGACATCGGGGTGAGCTTCGGGGAGACCGGTTATGAGCAGTTCGAGATGGTGCTCGAGGTGCCCGCCTATGCGTAACCCGTTGAATACGGGGATCTCCGAGGGCAGGAGCCGCAGTAAAGTCTGAAGGGGGGCTTCCAGGTCGCTGTTCAAGTGGAAGGAGATGAGAGGGCTGCTTCGCACGCTGCACACCAGAGCTGCCTGCAGTTCTTTCCCAAGTGTCACGTAGGAGCCGGGGAGGATGCTCAGCACCTTGGGCTCGGTTTGAAGCCGCAGGGCAAGCGAAAGGTGGGGGAGAGGGATGGCTCTCGTGGACAAGGCGGGATGGCGTAGGAGGAGGTGTTCGAAGGCGAACTCGAGGATTACGTCGGCCTTGTCTTCTTTGGGAGCTTGTTGGAAGGAAACGACGAGTCGCCGAGTAGGGCAACGGACGTAGCCGGGTACGACCTGCGCGACCTGCAACAGGGTGCAGGGATCGAACTGGTCGAGGATGAGTTTCCTTCGGGTGTCGGGGAAGTTTTCGATGGAGAACGGAGTCTCGAAGGTTTTCGCCCCGAGTTTCCCGGCCAGGAGATACTGCCCTTTTCCTTTGTGATCCACGGTGAATTCGAGCGGGTGAGCGGGATCGCCTCGTCGCTGGTACCGCAATCGGTGGAACTCAGGGGCGGCCGCGAGGAGACGGTTCAGCAGACGGATGGCAGGGATGCCCCACTCCACGGTTCTGAAGATCGTGGAGGCCCACACTGCGGGCTTCTTCTTCTCGGACCGTGGGGGGGGCGAGACGATAGCGTCGAGACAATTGATCTGCTTGATCGTCACACCGTTGAGTGGATCGCGTGTTCCGAGGAGATCCCCCCAGGATAAGCGTTTGTGCATTTTTTCTACCGCGCAGGACCAGCTAGTTCCAGGTCCTCGTAGCTCGACCCGGTCGAGATGCAGGGCAGAACCTCTCAAGGAAACTGTTCCGAGGACAACGGTCGCTCTTCCTCCGGCAAGGGTTTCCAGACGATGGCGGAGTAGGTAGCCGAGCAAGGGACGGTGGTACATGAGGAGCGCTGCGAGGGTAAGGAGAGCAACGATGCTCGAGGTCCAGAGAACGGTGCGACGCCGCTGCATCGATGCCTCGGGGTGAGAAACAGTGGTGAGCAAGGTCCGAACGGGCAGGAGGCCAGTTCGTCGACCCGAGGGCCTCGACCTACCAAGTAGAGCGATACGGGTCAAGTATTCCACGCTACTCAGCGATGAAGAGCGTCTATTCTTCGCGCAGGAAACTCAGGAAACTCGAGCGATGAGGGACACTGCCGAGTAGCTGCGAAT
>MGSU01000128.1 GCA_001799195.1 Deltaproteobacteria bacterium RIFOXYA12_FULL_61_11
CATCACCGATGTCAACGACTATCGACTAGCGCTCGCCAGGAGATTGGGAGCCACCCGGGCGATCAATGTCTCCCGAGAGAGCGTCGAGGAGCACATTGCCGACATCGGTATGATCGGTTTCGACATCGGTTTGGAGATGTCCGGTTCCCCCGCCGCCTTCCGGACCATGCTCTCGTGCATGTACCACGGCGGTCGTATCGCTCTCCTGGGTCTCTTTCCCGAGCAAGCGGCCATCAATTGGGATCAGGTCATCTTCAAGGGTTTGTTCATAAAGGGAATCTACGGTCGAGAGATGTGGGAGACCTGGTACAAGGGAGAGAACATGCTGCGCAGTGGGCTGGACATCTCCCCGGTGATTACGCACACGTTCCCCTTCGAGAACTTCCAACAAGGGTTTGACACCATGCTCGAGGGTAACTGCGCCAAGGTCATTCTCGATCTGCCCTGACACTTGCCAAGATACTAGCTGAGGAGAAGGACGATGTACGGAGCGATGCGGGACCATCTCAGGAACGAGCTGACGGCCGTCCGCGAGGCCGGATTGTACAAGCACGAGAGGATTATCACCGGGCCGCAGGGCGCGAGGATCAGAGTCCAGGGCGGCAAGGAGGTTCTCAATTTCTGTGCAAACAACTACCTAGGTCTCTCCAGTCACCCGAGAGTCCTGCAGGCGGCTCATCGCGCGTTGGATGAATGGGGTTTCGGCCTGTCTTCGGTGCGCTTCATCTGCGGCACGCAGGAAATCCACAAGCTGCTCGAAGCCAAAGTCGCGACTTTTCTCGGTACCGAAGACACCATTCTCTACGCTGCTTGTTTCGATGCCAATGGAGGGGTCTTCGAACCCTTCCTGGACAAAGACTGCACCATCATCACCGATAGCCTCAACCATGCCTCGATCATCGACGGGATCCGCCTCGCCAAGGCCAACCGGCTCATCTATGCCCATGCCGACATGGCCGACCTCGAGCGAAAGCTTCTCGAGACCGCCGAGGCCCGCTTCCGCTTGATCGCCACGGACGGGGTTTTCTCCATGGACGGAGATATCGCCAAGTTGAGCGAGATCTGCGACCTCGCCGAACGGTACAAAGCCCTGGTCATGGTCGATGACAGTCATGCCACGGGGTTCATCGGAGCGACCGGGCGGGGCACCCCCGAACTGTGCGGGGTCCGGAACAGAATAGACCTGATCACCACCACCTTCGGGAAAGCCCTCGGTGGCGCGTCGGGCGGGTGTGTTTCGGGACGCGCTGAAATGATCGAATACCTGCGGCAGAAGAGCAGACCCTATCTCTTCTCGAATACCCTCGCCCCGGTGGTGGTGGGAGCCACTCTCGAGGTCCTCGAACTGCTCTCCGAGACCACGGAGTTGCGCGATAAGCTGGAACACAATACCTTGTATTTCCGAAAAGCAATGACCTCGGCCGGCTTCGACATCCGGCCCGGGATCCATCCGATCGTGCCGATCATGCTGTATGAAGAGCGTCTGGCTCATGCCATGGCCGAGAACCTGCTCTCCGAAGGCATCTATGTCATCGGTTTCAGCTTCCCGGTAGTCCCGCGAGGGCAGGCTCGGATCCGGGTACAGATCTCGGCAGCCCATGACCTTGAACACCTTGACCGAGCCATCACCGCCTTTACCAAGGTCGGCAAGAAGCTTGGGGTCCTCTCTTGAATCGATAGGTTGTCGTTTCAGAGATGAGGCGCTATCCCGGCCCTGCCGGTCCGGAGAGGCAGAGCTGTATGATCTCCTTGAATTGTCCTTACCTGACGAGTATAGGAAAACCTGCATGGTTCGAGGGGTTGGGGGATGAAGAAAGCGCTGATCACCGGAGCGAGCGAGGGGATCGGGCGTGCCCTGACCAAAGCCCTGTGCAAAGAGGGCTATGCCATCTGTGCCGTGGCGAGGAATGAACAGCGACTCAAGGGGTTGCTGCAGGAGATGGACGGTAATTCCCATTCGTACCTGCTCGCTGATCTCGGTACCCAAGAAGGGCAGCAGACGGTCCTGCGAGAACTCGGTGCCGAGCACTATCATCTCTTGGTCAACAACGCCGGTTTCGGCCACTACGAGGCCTTTACCGACACCAACCTTGCGCTGTTCGACAATCTCTTGGCTGTGAACTGCCATGCCGTCCTGACCCTCTCGCATCACTTTCTGCGGACCAGCCAGAGCGGCGATGCCCTGATCAACGTCTCGTCGGTGTTGGGTTACCTTCCGATGCCGAAGATGGCGGTCTATGCCGCCAGCAAGGCCTTTGTGACCTCGCTGTCCGAGGCCCTGTGGGAAGAACAGCGCGGGCGCGGGGTGTATGTCATGAATCTGTGCCCCGGGGTTACCGAGACCCGTTTCCAGGAACGCTCGGGTATGGGTGGACACTTCAAGCCGCCTAGGCTGGTCGTGCAAAGTCCGGAACACGTGGCGCAGCGGGCCGTGGCCGAGTTGCGTCGGCGCGGCAAGCCCTCGGTGGTCTCCGGCGTGCTCAATTCCTTCTTCTTGTTCTGTACCCGTTGGATATCCCGAGAAGCCCTGTTGCGAGCCATGGGGCTCTACCGCTGATCCACCTTCGTCAGGATAGTTCCTCCACCGTTTCCCGGGCCTCGATGCCCAGTCCTGCCAGTTCGTCCAAAATGGGACCGTAGAGTTGCGGGTGAATCGGGATCTGGGCTCCGCGCAGCTCGAGCCGACCTTCCAGGAGGAGACGCAAGGCAATGGCCGCGGGTAGGGCGACGGTACGGGCCATGGCTCGATGGCCGCGGCGTTGACCGGTCTCGCAGAGAGTCGAAGTGATGCGTTGCCGTGCTCCAGACGGGTAGCGTACCACGAAGATGTGTTGCAAGATGATGAGATCCTGTTCGTTCCTGCCGTAGGCCAACTTCTGCTCCATCAGGTTGCTGAGCAGGTCGAGGGGGGAGGAGCAATCCTTCGGACCTTCGTCCTCGAAGAGACCGAGCCATACGAGGCGTTGGAGGGCGTCGCTGGTGGGGGACAACCCTGTCCTGGCCGCGACTTCGGCCACGGGATTGGCCTGGGTCAAACCCGCGATCAGGCGTACGATGTCCCGGGGGGATTTTCCGGCCAAGCGTTCGTCCGGTTTCTCGTCCAGCAGACCGAGGGCCACGAGGACCTCCCAGGTCTGACACCAACCGAGGTTGCGCAAGGTTCCCCGTTTGAAGGTCCGCACGCCATGCAACCCATAGGTGTCGAGATAGGGGAGGGAATCGCGGTTCGGGTAGACCTCGAAGTCACCTAGGCCGGCGACCGTCCGTCGCTCGACGTCCTCGAATATCTTTCCCGGGGGAATTTCCACCACCTCGCCGTCGCGGAGGTAGCGGGCGCCGTTGCGTCCGGCGAGGGCGACCCCCCGGGGACTCCACGACACTTTGTAGCCGAAGGGATTGGTATTGCTCTGGGGAGACGGCAATCCTCCGCAATCGGAGAGGAATTCCAGCACTTCACCGCCCTGGGCGCGGACCCGGTCGAGGATGCGCATGGCGGTCATGTGGTCCAGGCCTGGGTCCAGCCCGCACTCGTTCAGGAAGAGGAGGTCGGCTTCACGGGCAGCGCCGTCCAAGCGGCGCATGGTATCGCTGGTATAGGAGGTGGTCACGAGGTGCTTGCGCCGGGCAAGGCAGACCTCGGCCACCTTGGGGTGGAGGCTCCAGGGGAGTAAGCTGGCGACCGCATCGCTGGCATCGACCAAACGGGTGAGCCCGGCCCGGTCCTCGACGTCGAAAGCAACGGCTCGACCGTTGGGATACCCTGCCATCAACCTGGCCGCCCGCCGGTAGTTGAGGGAGGCCACCACGACCTCCAAACCCTGGTCGAGCAGGTAGCGCAGGAGAGGGTCGATGACCAAGCCCGAGCCGAGGACGAGTACTCGCTTCATGCTGTCACCGCCTTGGTGGTTGTTTCGAGGAAGGTGTGCAAATAGGAATAGGTGGGAGTGAGCTTCCCATTGTGGACAATCAGTGCGCGGTGAAGTTCCGGGGGCAGAGCCGCGGCCTTCAAGCCATTCTGGTCGCGCGCCGCGAGGAGCCCAGGCAGGAACTGCACCAAGAGGTCGCCAAAATGTCTCGAGGCTTCGGCCGGCAACTCGCAGGGTAAATTGTCCACGGCCATGACCGTGATGCCCTCGGCCGCCACGCCTTCGACATAGTCGTCCGTCGCCGGTCGGTAGGTATAGCAGGGTTGACCTGGAGTGGTGGCGCCGCGGTTGATCTCTATCGCACCGTCGAGGTCGCAACTGATATCGCCTATTATTCGCAGGGCGTGGGGCGGCAGTCCGGAGCGCAGGTCGGCTCGGCTGCAGAGCCGAGGAAAACGGGGTTCCCAATAGATGCAGTTGAGGAGCAGGGTGAGGTGCGCAT
This sequence comes from Deltaproteobacteria bacterium RIFOXYA12_FULL_61_11, assembly GCA_001799195.1. GTDB lineage: Bacteria > Bdellovibrionota_F > JAHFAK01 > YA12-FULL-61-11 > YA12-FULL-61-11 > YA12-FULL-61-11. Next base: position 4,369 of record MGSU01000128.1, read on the forward strand.
GATACCGCTGGAAAATGCCTCGGTACCGGTCAGGTGCGGTGAAATATTCCTGCAAATCGAAGGTTTTGCCCGGATTGAGCGGTTCTGCCAGGTGACGTTCCTGGAACACGACCTTGTAGAGGCGATCCGTGGCCGTGACGCGACCTCCGAGGAGCAGTTCCTCGGGTTCGAGGGTTTCGACCGGCAAGAGCTCGAGGAGCTCTTGGACCCCGTTCGAGACTTGACCGTAACCGGTGATGCCGCAGACCACGGGGTAGGGAAAACCCACGGCCGCAATCCGCCGGGAGGTTTCGTCGAGGGCCTGGTGGAGTTCGCCAAGGTCTCGGTAGGTCATCGGCTGGCGTAAGGCTGCCAAAGGGTTGCGCAGACCCTCGAGGTCGAGCTTTCGGGAGAAGGCCACCAAGGTCTCGACCAACCCAGCCTGCCCCGCGAAGCGGCCGAAGGCAATCAGCCGTTTTCCGGTCGCATCGACGATGCGTTCGTAGTCGAGGAGGTCGCAACCGAGGTCGAGTAACCTGCGTAGCATCGGCAGGTTGTAAAGCTGACCTTTCACCACATGAGCGAAATAGAGATAGGTGGTCTTGGGAGCGAGCAATGGGATCGGGACTTCCTTGACCGCTACAATGACCGGGCAACCGTCGAGGGTAGCGACCACCTCTGCTCCTGCAGAGGCATAGGCGTGGTCCGGGAAGACTCGCTGGGAGGAGGTCTGCACCCGTACCGTCGCACCGTGCTCACCTATGAGTTGGCCGATGTGCTCAGGTGCGAGGGGAACCCGACGCTCCCACTCGTTGCGATCCTCGCGACGAACTCCGAGACGAACGGTCATGGCCTGCCTCCCGAGGTGCGTGGAGCTCATCTCCGGCGCGGCCTCCACAACCCGCTCCAACGGAGCCACCATTATCCTCTTTCCCATCCGAAGGCAAGGGAATCCTTGCAATTTATTCTGTGAACCGCCGACCCTTACGTCCTGTCCCGAACTATCTCGAGAAAGGTGAGGTGGCACCAGGTGCTGTACCGAACTACGGATGGAAGACCACTATGAGTGGACGTGGATATGACGTATGCTTTCCACAACCCAGGTTGGAATTCCTCGCGCCGCCATGCCGCTATAAAGGCGGAGTTGGTTCCCCACATTGCCTTGGCACGTCTTTGGCGCTACTTTCAGGAAGGTCCCATGACCAAACGAGGCAACGTCCATGCGATTCTGGCGACTCGTTCTTTTCTTTTCCCTCTTGACGGCTTGTGGGTTGACCAGCGAGGAACCAGCCACGAATCGCGCGGCTGCTGCCAATCAAAACCTCCCAACCGATCCGTCCGTCTCGTCGAACCCGCAACAATCCGCCACGGGGTTAGAGGTCCCAGTCCGGCCACCTTTGGTCCAGGTTGATCCAAGCGAAAAGTCACCGGGGCAAGATCCCTTCGAGGACGGGCACCAGGTCGAGCCGACCGACGACCCCGTCCAGATCGGTGGAACTCCCTGCCCTGCCGGACTGTCCTGTGCTGCCTCGACCAGTCTGACCGGAGCCACCCTGCGTTGCACCAATACTGTTGGCATCGAACAATCGTGTTGCCCTCTGGGCTCAGAGATCAACGATTCCGGCACTGAGTGCGTCATCCCCACCGACGACCCTGTGGTCGAACCCCAACCCTGCCCCGCGGGCAGGACGTGTGTCTCCGGGACTCCGCCAACGGGTTACGAACTCTCGTGCCAGGACAACGCCGTCCAGAAGTACTGCTGTCCGAGCGGCGAGATCCTCGATACAGCCGAGACGGCCTGCGTCCTGCCGACACCCGAACCCGAGCAACTCTCGCCGTGTCCTACCTCGGCATACTGCACCGACACGGTGATGGTGACCGGTTCCTTCGCTTGTGCCGATGACGACGGGGACCGTCGTTCGTGTTGCCCGTCCGACCGGGTCTTGAATGCCGACCGCAGCGCCTGCGTCTTCCCTAACACCGTTTCGACCTGCGCGCGCGGCCTTGCCTGCGGACATGACGAGGCCCCAACCGGCTGGAAAACCTATTGCAGCTCGACCGGGAATCCCCTCTATACGTGGTACTGCTGCAGTTCGGATTCGGTGCTCGACGAGAGCGGGAAAGCCTGTCGGCTGAAACCCACGTGCCAGGAGGGAGCATACTGCAGCGACGCCATGGACGTGGGCAACTCCATCGCTTGCCGCACCACCAGCGGGCAATCGAAGTCCTGCTGCCCTCTCGATAAAGTCTTCAATGCCGCCCAGACCTCATGCATCTTCCCCGACCTCCCGATGTGTGGCAGCGGGTTGTCGTGCAGCCACTACGCTATTCCGACCGGGTACGAGGTCTATTGCTCGGCGAACGGCAATCCCCTCTATACCTGGTACTGTTGTGCCGCCGGTAAGACCTACAACAGTGCTGCCAATCAGTGTCAGCCCTGAACCGGCTCAGTCCATGACCGCACGTCCTTCTCGGCTGAAAACCCACGTTGGACGTCAATCCGCCGAATCGCTTATCCGAATGCCAGTGATCTGTTGTGAGTAATATTTTGTCTTTACAAGTATTTTCGCACACGTACTCCTGGCCCGCATGGCCGAGCTGGATCCCCGCGCGGCAAGCGTATTCGTGGCGGGGATGACGAAGTGGGGGCTTCTCCTGGTGCATGGGAGGCGTTTTGGGGAACGGAAGTCAAACATTAGGAGATACCGCCTTACCAGGAAACGTGGTCCACGATTCCCCTTGCTCACCTCCGGTCACGTCTGCAACAATGCGCCACCGATCGGAACCAGAGCCCAACCTCGTGATGGACCGCTCTCTCGCCCTCAAGGCCGCCTCGCTTTTCCTGCTTGGTATGCTGCTTTGCTCACCGGCCATGGCCGCGGAACCCAAGGCGGCCCCGCCTTTCTCGCTGTGGACCCTCGATCGCCGGCTCCACACCCTGTCCTCGCTGCTCGAGGGTAAACGGTTCGTCGTGCTGAGCTTCTTCGCCACCTGGTGCGCGCCGTGCCGGGCCGAGCTGCCGCTGCTGTCCAAGGTGCACGAGCGGTTTTCAGGGCAGGGGGTCGAAGTGGTGCTGCTGGCCGTGGACGAAGACCGCGCCAAGCTCGAGGCCTTTCTCAAGGAACACCCCTTGCCGCTGCTGGTGCTGTCCGACCCCTATGCCGTGGCGGCCAAGGCCTACGGTCTGGTCGAGAACGGCCTGGTCCGGGTGCCCAGGACCTTTGTCCTCGACGCCGCCGGTCGGCAGGTCGCTTCCTTCGAGGCCTCGGCCGAGCTGGACCAGAAGCTCGGCGCCCTCCTCGCCCCCAAGCCGGAGCCCACGGCCCGCTCCAAGAAGAAAGGAAACAAGAGATGAGAAGCGTGGTCTGTTCGATGGTGCTGTGGGGCCTGCTTCTCGGCGGCGAGGCGCCCGCCCAACAGCGCAAGCCCTTCGTGGCCGTGGCCGACCTGCACCTCAGCGGCGCTCTGGGCCAGGACCAGGTCCGCCTGCTGACCGACGTGCTGCGCAACACCTTGATCGAACTCGATCACTTCGTCATGCTCGACCGCTCGAACATGGACAAGATCTTCGCCGAGCAAAAGTTCCTGCTCAGCGGGGCCTGCGACGTGGCGAGCTGCCAGACCAGGATCGGCCAACTTCTCGGCGTGGAACGCATCGTCACCGGCACGATCGGCAAGGTCGGCAGCACCTATTCGCTGGTCATCCAGCTCACCAACGTCTCCACCGGTGAGATCGAGCGCACGGCCGAGGAGTCCTACCGCGGCGAAAGCGACGGCTTGATCGCCGTGGTCAAGCAACAGGCCTACAAGCTGTGCGGGCTGCCCGTGCCGTTGGAGCTGGTGCTGGGCACGGTCGCGACCTCGGCCACGGGCGACCTGTACGTGAACTCAGAGCCGCAGGGCGCCTCGGTTTACGTGGACGGCCGTTCGGTCAAGGGCACGACCCCGCTGATGATCGAACAGCTCCCGGTCGGCGCCCACCAGCTCAGGCTGCTCTTGGGCGAGCTGACCGGCACCTTGGAGGTCGAAGTACGCAAGGACAGCCTGGAAAAGCTGAACCTCCCTTTGGCCAAAGAAAAGCTGCAGCTCCGCATCATCACCAATCCGCCCGACGCCGAGGTCTACTCCGCGGACAAGCTGCTCGGCCGTTCGCCGCTGACCCTCAGCTATGACCAGCCGGGACTGTACACCCTGCGGGTGCTCAAGGAAGGCTTTGCCGAGGTCGTCCACGCCGGCGAGCTGACCAGACTCAAGACTGAGACCGTGCGTCTGACCCTGAAACCCGGCCTCGCCTTCGAGGTGCAGTCTACACCCCCAGGCGCCGCGGTGCACCTCGACGGCCAGCAGCGGGGCCACACCCCCTGGCGCGCGGCCGTGACCGCGGGCAAGCACGAATTCGTCCTCACCCTCGAGGGTTATGAAATCCTGACCAAGGAAGTCGAGGTGAGCAAGCCCGAGACCCTGGCCCTGACCTTGACCCCTATTCCGGCCTTTTTAAGCGTTCGCTGCCTGCCCGAGGGGACCATCCTGCTCGACGGGAAAGAGCTCGGCCTGGTCGACAGGTTCGAGACCCAGGTCGGCACGCACGAGCTGACCTGCCGCCAGGCCACCTGGCTGGAAAAGAAACAGACCGTGGAGCTCACCCGCGGGCAACATTTCGAGCTGACCCTGCAGCTCGCCCCCGAACCGGCCCAGGTGACCCTGACCGGGCTGCCCGAAGAGGCCCGCTTGCTGGTGGATGGAGGCCAACTCGAAGAAGGGGACGTTTTGAGAGACGGTTCCCCCACGGAAGGAAGCGGCGCTGGGCCCAGGCGCCTCGGCAAGACCCTCTTCCTCGCACCCGGCAAGCATTGTATCGAAGTCCACAGCCTGCGCAACGAACCCGCGCGCCGCGAGCTGGTGCTGCAACGCGCCGAACGGCAGGTTTGGGAGGTGCAGTACACGCTCAAACCCGTCTTCGCCGAATACGAACGCAAGTACGAACGCAAGAAGTGCCATGGCCTCTGGAGCGCTGGGGTCGGCATCAGTCTCGTGATACTCAGTGCAACCCCCTTGCACCTGGCCTGGAAAGATATCGAGGCCAGAAAAGACCTGGTCGAGCGCGGCGAGAACCTGGTCGGCAGCCAAAGCGAGCTGGACGACCTGCGCGGCCAGGCCAATGCCAAGGCCTCGTCGGCCCTCTGGAAGGCCGCGACCGGCTTCACCCTGCTCGGCGCCGGGATGTTGGCCCTGGGCTACATGACCTACAACTACACCACGCTGCCCATACTCCCCACGGCCACCCTGGCCCTTTGGCTGGACGGCCAGACCCCCGGGGCCGTGCTTGCGGTGAGGTACTGACCATGAAACCGAGCTTCTTGGCCCTGTGCCTGCTCCTTACCGCCTGTTCCTCCTTCCAGCAACTCGACCACCTCAACAACCCGCTGGACGAGCACAACCCCGAAACCAAGGGCGACCCCTACCAGCTCGTGGTCGAGAATAAAAACAACGGCGTCCAGCTCACCTGGCAGGCCGTGGACCTGCCCGGAGTGGCAGGCTACGCCGTGCTGCGCAGCGCCGACGGCACAACCTTCGAGAGGATCGGCAGTACCGACGAGACCTCGTTTCTCGACACCGACATCAGTGATGGAGAGAGTTATACCTATCGCATCGCCGTGGTTGCAATTGGATTCGCCGGTGACCTAGCCGAAGCCCCCTATCTGAGCGGCGGGACAACCGCCCTGCGCGTCATCGAAGACTTGGTCGTGGACTGGGATGGGGATGGGAAGAGGGACACCGAAGACGAGGATCTCGACGGGGATGGGGTCTCGAACCTCGACGAGGCCGCCCAGGGCAGCGACCCCGAAGACAAGACCTCGGTACCATCCGACCTTGATAAGGATGGAAAATACGATTTCCAGGATGATGACCGGGACGGGGACGGGGTCTCGAACACCGACGAGGCCGCTCAGGGCAGTGACCCGGAAGACAAGACCTCGGTACCATCCGACCTTGATAAGGATGGAAAATACGATTTCCAGGATGACGACCGGGACGGAGACGGGGTCTCGAACACCGACGAGGCCGCTCAGGGCAGTGACCCGGAAGACAAGACCGCTGTACCACCCGACCTCGACAAGGATGGGAAGTACGATTTCCAAGATGACGACCGGGACGGAGATGGTCAGACCAACGACTTCGAGGAAGA
>MGSU01000129.1:0-1848 GCA_001799195.1 Deltaproteobacteria bacterium RIFOXYA12_FULL_61_11
TCTGGATCATGGTGTAGAGTTCGCTCAAGGCGGGAGAGGTCCCTACGAGATACCCGAGGGGTCCGAGCCGAGAGGGAGCTGCGGGATCCTGTTGGAGGATGCGTTCGAGGAGGGCGTGGGTCACGCTCTGGGTAATGGGGACCCTGAGGGAATGAGTGGTCTGCTGGGTCTCTGCCCCGCGGTGCAGGGCGGTGGCGGTGAGTTGGTCGCGCCGAACGGTCGGGCCGACCGGCACTTCGACGCGTTGGTTCCCGAGAACGGCATCGAGCAGTACGGCGAGGTCGGACAGACGGCGGCGTCCGGCCTCGTCGAGGCATGCGCTCGGCGGGTGGAAGCGGTGGTCGAGGTAGAGTCCGAATTGTGGTTGCCCGTCGAACCAGAGGCCGAGGAAGCTCTTTGCCGGAGGCGGAGCCTCGCCGGCGGCCAGACCGGGGATGGTGCCGAGCTCAAGCTCGAGGTTGCTGAAGGCCCCGGGACCGGTCAGGAGCGGAAAGGGATGATCGCCGAGGCGGCGTAGTGGATCGTCCAGGCGTTGCCGGTCGAAATCGAGGGCTCGGCAACTGAGGTCTTTGCCCTGGCGTTCGAACCAGAAGGCCCGCTCGAAGGGAAAGGCCTGGAGCAACGCCTCGAGCAGGGCGTCGATGGTCGCTTCGTCGACGTGTGCCTGTTGTCCGGCGCGGGCCAAACGACAGATACATGTGAGGAAGTCCTCGGAAGAGGGTCGGGGAAGAGGGGTGGGCATGGTGGTCACCTCGTCAGGGGTAAGGGTGAAGAGCAATTCGTCCAAGGTTCGGATGAGATGCCGGTGCTGGAGTTGTACCGCTCGAGCCAGGGCTCGTTCCAAAACCTCACGGGCCTGGTCGCGTTTCCCGGTGTGGAGCAGAGCTTTGCCGAGGAGGAGTTCGGCAAGGACCGCGTTTTCGGGGTTCCCTCCGCAAAGGGCTTCTTCGGAACGTTGGAGGAGGCGCTGGTGCATCGTTTCCGGCTGTTCGAGCCGGAGGGAGGCGAGGAAATCGAGATAGAGTTCAGCCCGGTCCTTCACGCCGCGGAGCTGGAGGTCTCGCGAGCGTCGGATACAGTTACTAAGGATCGCTTCGGCTTCTTGATGCTTCGCCTGATCGAGCAACAGGTCGGCCCGGTTGAAATCGGCGATGACCTGGCTGCGGCGATCGTCCATCCGATCGGCAACCTCAGAGGCCAGGGTGTAGTATCGCAGGGCTTGTTCGGTTTCGCCCGCGGTGTGGTACAGAACGCCGAGGTTATTGGCCAGCGCGAGCACCGCATGAAACTCGCCCCGGCGCTGGCGGAGCTCCAAGGCTTCGAAATAAGCCTCTTTCGCCTTGTTGCTCAGCCCTTGCTTCACCCGTAACAAGCCGAGGTGGAGAAGCGTATCGGCCCTGAGGTCCTCATACCGGTCGGCCGTGGGGTTACCGAGGATGCCTTCGAATCGGCGCGAGGCTTCCCCGTAGGCACCGCGTTTCGTGGCCACGACCCCGCGCAGCAATTCGAGCTGGAGTTGCCATCGCGGGTCGGCCTCGGTATCGAGATGACTAGCCGCCTCCAGGGCAGCCGCGGGTTCGCCACGGGCGAGGTCGGACTTGGCGAGGTACAACCAGGCCGGGTTGCAGAGGTCCGGGACCGACGGCCGGCGTTCGAGGAGCGCGCGGCAGTGCCGGTCGAGAGCTTCGAAGTCCCCTCTATGGTAGAGCCGTTCGAGGCAGGCTTCCAGTTCCTCGCCTGCGAGCGTGGGGATCGGCAAGCGGGGGGGCGGGGGGGCGAGTTCGGAGTCGAGGAGGTCGGTCCAGGGGGTGAGCCCGGCCGGCAAGCGGTCCATGGATGGCTCAGTTC
>MGSU01000129.1:1855-5550 GCA_001799195.1 Deltaproteobacteria bacterium RIFOXYA12_FULL_61_11
GACGGCCTCGACCCAGCCGCGATGGGTGAAGCGGTAGTCCGGAGAGGCGAGGATCTTCCTCAAGGTTTCCAGAGGATAGGTGTTCTTGGTGGTGGCGTCCCGCAGGGTTTCCTCGAGCCGGGGGTGGGTAGGGGAAGCACAGCAGCGTCGGAGCAGTGAAGCCACGGATTCGAGCTCGACCGGCGTGGAGCGGAGCAGAACACCCTGGACTTGGAGCGAGGGAGGGAGTCCCGGCCAGGGACCGGTGCAGGAGACGAGGAGGAGTTGGGAGAGGTTGTCCTTTTCCCGACCTAGGGCCGACCATTCCTCGAGCAGGGGATGGATCGCTTCCGGCCCGAGTTCGACGACGTTCACGGCTAGGCAGGTGGGGGGATCGGGGATGGTCGCTTCCCGGAGAGCCTGGGCAGAGGAGAAGGAACGGAGGTAGAGAGGAGTGACGAGCCTGAGCTCGTGCAGCAGGGCATCGAGTTGGCGTTGGCGCTGGTGGAGGTCGGAACCTTCCAGGCCGAGGAACCAGCGGCCTTCGAGATGCAAGACCCCGTGGTCGGTGCAACGGCTGAGGAACTGGCGGCGCAGGGGCTCGAGCGAGGGAGGATTGCAGTGTCCTAACCACCAGGTCCCGTTGTCCAGGTCGGTCCAGGTCTCGACCGGTCCGCCCAGGGCCTCGAGTTCGCGGTCCAGGATCTCGAGCAAGGTCTCGATGGTCCCCCTCTCCGTCGGGTCGTACGAGAGGAGGTTTGCCAACCTCGACGAAAAATCCTTTGTGAGAGGGAGGCGGGGAGCGAGGTCGACCGGGCGGCGTTCGCGATGCAGCGCGGTCCAGGCCTCGATCGCATTGCTGTGCAGGAAGCGCGGGAACGTGCTCCAAAACAACCGGTGGGCGAGGACGCCGAGACTGTACAGGTCGGTGGCTGGGTCGACGCTGAGCCTCGTGAACAGCTCCGGCGCGGTGTAGGGCAGGGTGCCCTGGAAGAGGACATCGTAGCCGAGATCGGTGGCTGCCCCGAGATCGAGGAGCACGGGGCCGTCGCGGCCGACCAAGACGTTGGCGCTCTTGAGATCGCGGTGAATGATGTCGTGGAAATGGAGGTACTGGAGGGTTCGAGCGAGGTGACGGAGGAGTTGGATGGCCCGGCGCGGTTCGCGATGGGCCTCCCACCAGGCCAGGATCTCGGACCCCTCGACCTGCTCCAGGACGAGGAAGCTCCCGCTGCGTTCCGGGGTCCATCCATAGTCGAGGACATTGACCAGCCCGGGGTGTCGGCAGCGGATCAGCAGCTCTCCCTCGCGCAGGCCCTTGCCCCGGGTCGAGGGGTGATAGTGCTTGAAGACGACGGTCGCCGCGTTCTCGGTATCCGTGGCCAGGTAGACCGAAGCGTCGCCGCCTCGGGTGAGCAAGGACCGCAAGGTGTAACGAGGGTGTACCGATCCGAGTTGCACGGTGGTCATGCTCGGTCTGTAGCAAGCAGTGGACATTGTCTTGCAGACGATACACTTCCTCGAAGAACAGAACAAGCGCTTCTGCATCCTCCCCGGAAAACCGGAGAAGCCGGACCCCGAGACCCGGGCCTTGTGGCAACCCGAGAACTATCTTCTCTGGGTCAGGGAATTCATTTGATTTCATTGCTACGTTGACGATGCTGGCGGGCATGGTATCTTTAGCGATAGGCAAGGGGGCGCCCGAGCGTAGCGAGGTATTGTTCGACCTGCGGCACTGGATGCGATAGACCACCGGGCACGCGGGAACAGGGGGGAAGGGTATGAGGACGATGGGGTTCGGTCTCTGGGGGTTGGGTCTTTGCTGCATCCTCCTGGGGAGTGGTTGTTCGGACAATAAGATGGTTGCGAAACCTGGCGATGCGTCCGACGATCTTGTGCCCGGGGCGACCGGGCTCGACGGTAGTGTCTTGGACCCTGGGACCCAGATCCTTCCCCAACCCGGTGACGATGCTTTCGACAATGCCTTCTCCCGATTCGCGAACGAGATGTGCGTTCGGGCGTCAGCTCTGGGCGCTCCGACGGCGGGGACGAGCGGAGTTCTGCCCCTGGTGACGGATGCCTGCGGGCTCTCCGACGGCTATCGCAACGAGTACCAGTGCCCGCCGCAGGATCTCCAATGTCTGGAAGAGACCTACGAGCGCGGCTTCAGCGAAGGCAGCGGTTTCCTGGATGCCGGTGGCATCGCAGCACTGCTCGGACAACTGCAACAAAGCGGCGCCACCGGCCTGCCAATCATGCTCCCGGGCGGCGGGCAGGTCGATATCGCCTCGCTCCTGGAAGAAGCGCCGGGAGCCAACCTCGATGGGTACAAGAATGGCGAGTGGCCCGAGGGCGAACTGCTCGACGACACCCAACTCATCGGACTGGCGGTGTACCTGTGCGATCAATTACGCCAAGATCCTGCTTTCCAAGAGGTATACCAACGGAACTGCATCGGAGCGAGCGGGTCGGTCACCGAACCGACGTTTGACCGCGGCGGGAATCTCGGTACTGTCGCCGCCAATACCGTTCCGGACGGTTTCTTACCCTATCGAAACGCCCCCCCCGTCCAGCCGCCGGTCGATCCCGGCACCACTCCGGTCCTGCCGCCGGACGATGGCACCGATCCTCCGGTCGATCCCGGGGTGAAGCCGGGCACGGTACCCGATCCTCCGGCCCCTGACGGGGTCGATCCCATCAGAGGTGTTGATGCCATCCGCGCTGCTGGAGCCCTGATCGCTGATTGTTCCACCCAACCCACCCAACCGCAGTGCCAGCTCCACGGGATGAGCAGTGGCCTCATCGTCGATTGTTCCGTCGCGCCGACCATCGACATATGTCTTGGACAAGAAGGCGCGCTGGCTGATGTCTGTGCCACCAGTGGCCTCAGCGACGAACTCACCGCCGAAATGTGCCAAGGCCGCAGCGGGCAGCTTCTGTACCAGCAATGCGCCGAGTGTCTGGAGCAGAACCAGGCCAACGCGGCCCTGTGTGCGCCCTGCATGAACCGGAAGTACGGTATTCTGGTCACGGACAAGGCCAAGCAGATCGATCAGGGAGAGGGCGGCAAGGTCGACATCCTCTGGGTCCTCGACAACTCGCCGAGCATGAACGACGAGCGGGGCGATATCGCTACTAATTTCAACAAGTTCATTCAGCGCATGGCCGCTCTGGCCTATGACTTCCGTATCGCCATCGTGCTGACCGATCCCACCGCCTCGATCAAGGGCCGCTTCGTCGGCGAGGTGATCACCCATGACATGCCCGACCTGGTGGCCCGTTTTCAGGCCGCGGTCCAGAAAATCCTCACCGACCACGAGTGTAGTCTCCCTGAGGGAGAGTGTATCCATGAGCAGGGTCTCGAGACGGCCAGGATCGCGTTGCAGATGGCCGTTGCGGGTACGGCCCCGAACACCGGTTTCTACCGGGCCGACGCCAGCCTGGCCATCATCTTCGTCAGCGATTCCGACGACATGTTCCAGCGCGATCCGCAGAAATTGTATCTCCCGGCCGGCGACCGCAAGGCCCAGGTCGATTACCTTATGGGCCTCAAGACGGATGCCTCCAAGATCACCATGTCGGCCTTCGTGGCCGATGGGTCACCGGGATGCAAGGAAACCTGTTGGACCGAAGTGGCTGGTGGGGGATATACCTGTCAAGTAGGCTCCAACATGCCCCACGACAACATCGAGAGCGTGGGACAGCATTACATCGAC
>MGSU01000129.1:5561-10407 GCA_001799195.1 Deltaproteobacteria bacterium RIFOXYA12_FULL_61_11
GACCGGTGGCCTAGTGGCCGCGCTGTGCGGAGCCGACTTCGAGGAGGTCCTCGATCACCTCGGCGCCAACGCCGTGGGGCTGCGTTTCCGGTTTCCGCTCAATGAGAAACCGGACCCGTATTCCATTGTTGTCTGGGTCGACGACGTGATCGTGCCGCGCAGCAAGAGCAATGGGTGGACCTATGACCTGGCCACCAACGAGGTCGTTATGCACGGCACCTGGATCCCGGCCCCGGCCGCGACCATCAAGATGAGCTACTACGTCAACAAGTGAGCCTCCTACCTGAAAGTCGGCCGGCATTGTCAATCCGGGTAGGATCTGCTATACGCCACCTCTCTGCCTGCTGGTGAGGGCGGTCATGCCGACCGAGGAACCGCGTTTCGAAATCCAGGCGATCCTGAATGCCAACTGCAAGGCCTATCGGCGAGGCAGGGATCCCCTCGTTCGGAATATTCGCGAGCGCGTCGAGGATGCCAAGAGCGCGCTCGGGAGGAAAGCCGGAGCGCTGGCCGGTTCGGTGGGCGACCAACTCCCGGTCATCGGCCGCAAGGCGGGGAAATTGGCCGGTTCCGTATCGGAGAAGAAAGACAAGATCCTCGAACGGGTCGGGTCCATCCACCTGCCGGAATACCTGACCAGGGTTCATGTCACCGAGCGCATCCAAGACCTGCGCAGGGTCCTACAACATCTCTACCATCGCGAACGCGAGGGCCTCGGCAAGCGCATCACCTTGTTCTTGGGCGGGGACGGCACGATCCGCGACGTTACCACCGGGCTCGCCCACCTGGGAACGAAGCTCGATGATCTCGTGGTGGCGTACCGCGGCGAGGGCACCATCAATGTCCTGGCGCGTGAGTTGGGGATCAAGAAATCACTGCGCGAGTATTTGGCGACCATCTCCTCGCACCAGCTCGATGAACTCGAACAGATCAAGGTTCCCACGTTCAAGGTCACCGGGTACACCAGTCAGGGCACCGATCTTGTCACCCATGGCCAGATGTTTGGGCTCGGCATTGTCCCCAACTTCCTTGAGGAGTATTACAAGGATAAGTACAATACCCTGCGCAGCACGCTGCGCATCGTCGGTAAGGTGCTGACATCGATACCCCTCTCCTTGATCTACAAGAACCAGACCTACCACCAGTTCTTCGACACCTTCAGGATGTCGGTCAACGGACGCGAGTACGAGCTCAATTTCTTCATGTTCCAGACCCTGCGCTATTTCACTTTTTTCAAAATCTTCAACAAGGTAGACCCTGAACGCATGCTCGGTCACGCCATCGGCATCAATGCCGGACCGGTCGAGATCTTCACCAGGTATCTCCATCGCATGCTTTTGCAGTGGGATATCAAGGGTGCGGCCATTGACGAACAGGCCCAGGTACTCGAGCTCGATTTCAAGGGACGGTATATCAATTACATCATCAACGGCGACAACAGTCAGCTCGACCTCGAAAAAGGCCGGGAACTGCAGCTCCGGGCCAAGCGCATCCGGCTCGAGGTGAACAGCAACCTCAATGTCCTGACCGGCAATCTCAAACCCGAGGCCCGACCCATCGGATCGTGAGGTTTGGGATCGCGTCAGAGCATACTTGGTTTGGCGATCGCTCTCAGGGGAGTACTTTCACGCTCGCGGTGACGTAAGCGGAGAGGTTGCCGGCCTTGTCTCGGAACCAGGCATAGACGACCTTGCGACCGGTGCCCTCGCTGAGCTGGAAGACCGCCGTACCCTCGAAGACCAGGGTTTCCTCGATCGGGGTCCAACAGGCGTGGTTCACCGTAGGCTGTTCCGGAGTCTCTTTCAAGCAGTGGCCAGCAACGCCCGAGGTGGCGTCGTCCGAGGCGAGTTCGACCTCGACGTCGTGCCGTCTGGTCGAGGCTACCACGATCCTGGCGTAGGGAGACGTAGGTGGGGTCGTGTCAACGGTCCATGTATGCTCGGCCGGACTCTGGTCGAGGTTGCCGGCAGCATCGGTGGCGCGGACGAGGAGCTGATGAGACCCGTCGGCGAGGTTCCTGGAGGTCTGCCCGCTGGTACAGGTCGCGAAGTCGGTTCCGTCGAGGCTACAGGCAAAGGTGCAGCCGGTTTCATTGCAGCGGAAGGTAAAACTCTGCGTGGCGCTGGCACTGAGACCGGGCAGGGTTCCGGTCCATTCCGTTTCCGGCGGGAGGGTCTCGACGGTGAAGGTATGACTGGCCGGGGTGGCGTCCTGATTGCCGGCGACATCGACCGCGCGGACCAGGAACGTGTGTTGGCCGTCGGCGAGCCCTGGATAGGTGAGGCCGCTGAGGCAGGGTGCCCAACCCGAGGTGTCGAGGTCACACTGGAAGCCGACGTTCGCCTCGTTGGAGGTGAAGGTAAAGACTATATCTTTTTGGTTTCCGAGGGTTGCCGGTTTCTCGACCAGGGTGGTCTCTGGAGGGATATTGTCGGCGCCGGTTTCTTCGTGGAGAGCCCGCACTCCTGCGGCGTCCAGGCCGCGGGTATAGAGTCGGAGGTCGTCGATCGGACCGGCGAAGGTATCCGCCGCGATACCAAGACGCGTACCGATCAGAAGTTCGGAGGGGGGTCCGGCTAGTACACCGCGCAGCTCCGAGGTCGCGACCTGGGTGCCGTTCAGGTACAAGGCGGCTTGCGTTCCATTGTAGGTCAGGACGATCGAGGACCAGACCTCGGTGGCATAGGTCCCGCCGGTGAGCGTGATCGTGGTGCCGGCCGTGTGCAGGGTGGCCGACACCTGTTCCTTGGCGGTGAGTTGGAGGGAGATGGCGGTGGTGACCGAGGCCCCGGTGCGGGCCACGATCTGGGTCTTCTTCGTGGACGGCTTCACCCAGGCGGCGAGCGTGAACGACTCGCCGAGTGTGGTCGAGAGCGGGACCCTCACCGACGAGGAAGTTCCGTCGAAACTGGAGGCCGCGTTCTCGGAGAGGAAGCGGTCCTTGGTCGGGGTCAGGGTTCCGTTGAGGATGCCGTGGTGACCGAGGTCACTGTCGTCACAGGTGGTTGTACCGAAGCGCAGGAAGAGTACGAGGTCGCGATCGTCGAGGAGGTCACCGGCCGGATCGTGCTCGGCACAGAGCGGTTCGGGTTCCGGGAGAACCTCCGGAGGGGGATCCTCAGGGAGCGTGGACGGATCGGTGCTCTGTTCTTCCGTGGGCGGTAGTTCTTCTGGCGGCGTCTCGTCGTCGCCTTTGCCTAGACAAGCAGGCCCGCTGCCAAGCGCCAGGGTGAACCAAGCGACGATGCTGAGGAGGAGCATGGTACGTCGTGGCACGGCTTCGACCCCCGCGGACCAATTGAACCGATACTGCCATAGCACGAATGCGGGGGAAAAGCACGTTCCCTTTTTGCTCACCCAGACGTGCTTCAAAGTCCGAGCGTACCCACCATGCCTATCAGACCTGCATACATTCGCAGGGTCAGCAGAAAAGCGAGCAATCGGGAGGGAAAAGAGGGAAAAGGAGGGGGACCGACGGGTAGGCGCCCGTTAGATCGATCCCCCAACAACCATAGTAGAGGAGGTGAGAGTGCAACGATTGCGAGGAAGGATCAAGCGGTATCTTGAAGCCCAGCGGAAATTGCCCTGGCTCAAGGCCATACCGGACCCGCGGAAGGCGCGCGGGAAGCGGTTTCCCTGGTGGCAGGTGTTGCAGACCCTCATGGCAGGTTTACTGTGTGGGAAGACGAACTTGCGAGGGATGGAGCGGTTGGCAGAGCGGCTGGGGAGGCGGATCTCGGACACGCAGTTGAGCCGACTCTTGGGCAGGATACCCAAGGAGCAGGCGGTGGAGGTGCTGCGAGCCCAGGTTCATCGTGCCTGGCGCTCGAAGTCACTGCAGACGAAAGGAGGTTTCAACCAGGTGGCGGTGGATGGGAAGACGACCTGGGTGGGGAAGTACGAGGCGAATGCAGCTTGCCATCGGCAACGTTGCGAAGGGAGCGTACGGTGGAAGGTGCACGTGATGAACGGCACGTTGGTCAGCAGTGCTCACGCGATGCTCATAGACCAGATGGCGGTGCCGAGCAAGAAGGGGGAGAGTTCTTCGTTTCCGTCCTTTTTCAGTCGGTTGCTCCAGGCCTATGGGAAGACCACGATGCTCCAAGTGCTCTCCGCTGATGCGGGAATCACGAATGAGGCAAACGCCAGGCTGATCGATCAGCAAGGGATTGCCTACGTGTTGGCGCTCAAGGGGAACCAACCGACGCTCTACCTCGAAGCACAGCGACTGCTTTCCGGCCTGACCAAGCCCGAGGCGGTGAGTGCGTGGACCTCGGAGCGGCAGGGGTATGCGCAACGGCAACTGTTTCGCAGCAGCGAGATCGCAGGCTTTCACGATTGGAACCACCTGCGACAGGTGATCCTGGTACGCAAAGTCCTCGTCCACCAACACACGGGAGAGGAAGAGGTCGAGGATCGCTATTTCCTGACAAACCTGCCTACCGGTGGCGCGACTGCAGAGCACCTGTTGGAGATGGTGCGCAACCATTGGATGATCGAGAATGGCCCCCATTGGACCCTCGACACGCAATGGTTGGAAGACGACTGTCCTTTGAATGCGCGGGCCATAGAAACGGTGGGGATCCTGCGCGCCATTGCGTACAACATCCTCGGTTTGCTTCGGAGCAAACACCTGCGTTCAGCGCGCAACCGGGCTCGATCTTGGCAGGGAATCATGGAGTTGGTCCTCGGCACCCTCCTGCTCGCCCGATCGTCGCCACCACGGCGACCAAGCCAGTCTTCGGGGGAGAGAGCAGCCGCTGCCGCCTGATTCCGGGCGCCTACCTCGCGGTCGCTGTTGCTCACACCATCGCCGAACTTCCTCGATCTCCACTGCGAATTTGTG
>MGSU01000130.1 GCA_001799195.1 Deltaproteobacteria bacterium RIFOXYA12_FULL_61_11
GGCAGCATCCAGCGCTTCGAGGGCTCCGAGGGCCACGGCGTAGCTGCCCTTCCCGCGTTGGCGTTCATGCACCTCGGCCGAGCCATCCAGACTGAGTTGGACCAGATCCAGTTCCTTCAATTCCTCGAGTCTCGCTGCGACCTGGTAGCCGCTCGTCGAGAGACCCACGAACATGCCGTGCTCCCGAGCCCGGGTGATCAAGGCACCGAGCTCGCGTCGGAGCATCGGTTCGCCACCGGTGAATTGCACCTTGCGACAACCGGCTTCGGCTAACTCGTCGAGGGCCCGAAGGGCTTGGGTCGGGCCGAGTTCCCCCTTCTCTCCTGCCTGGAGTTTCGTGTTGCAATAGCTGCACTTCCAAGGACAACGATACGTCAGCAGGTAATGCACGGCCAGCGGGGCGCGGTGTCGAGGAAACACCTTCGCCGCGAGAGCGTGTCCTCCGAGGTAGGCCAGGGCCGAGAAAGAACGCAGACGATTCATTGTTTGGGTTTGTTCCGCTCGGCTACATCGTCCCTGCGCTCGTGGCGGAAGAACTCTTGGCGCAAGCTGCGCCAGAAGATGAGCAGGGATTGGAGCCAGGAAGTTTTCGTGACGTAGATCTTGCGCCGCAGGACGAACATCTTGGCGAAATAGTACAGGACGGTCGACCAGGCCCGGTGGCGCAAGCCCAGGAAGTAGGGAAGGACGGGGCGGAGGATCGGCAGGACCACGACCACGGGGCCTAGAACCGCCAGATTGCGCAGGCGATTCTTGTGCTGCGAGGTGAAGCAATTGAGCGGCGAGCTGTGCTGATAGGAGGTATGCATCCGGGCATAATCCTGGTCATAGAGACCTCGGCGAAGGGTCTCATCACCGAGCACCGTGCCCGGGTACGGGTGATAGGTCAGGAATTCCGCCCAGTCGACCTTGCACCGGAGGGAGAGGTCGAGCGAGGCCAGATCGTCCTCGAGGGTGCTGTCGGGTAGACCAATGATGCAATTGGTGAAGGTATAGAGACCGTAGCGTTCGCAGAGCAGGTGGGCCCGAACGAGCGCCTGCTCGTCCATGCGACGGCGCAGGACCTTTTCGCGCAACTGAGGGTTAGCGGCCTCGATCGACATGCTCACCGTACGGCAGCCCGCAGCCTTGAGCAACTTCACCATGGCTTCGTCGAGCAGATCGGCACGGGTCAGAACGAAGAAGGGCAGGCCGATCTCGCGAGGATAACGGGTCGCGAACTCCTCGAGCCAGGCATCGACCCTGAGGGCGAAGATATCGTCGTAGAACTTCACACAGGACAGCGGCCAACGCCGTCGAACCTGGTCGATATCGGCCAGGACCCGGTCCACGGAGAAGCGGCGTATCCGCGTCCCCTCACCGGGGTAGAGCGCCCGCCAGGCGTGGTTGAAACAATACGTGCAATCGAAGGGGCAACCTCGCGACGTCATGAAGCTCTTGAGCGGGTAGCGTCCCATGGCCGTGCCGTCGTAGACCAGGGCAAAGTCCGGCGAAGGTACCCTGTCGAGCTCCTGCACCAGGGGGCGTAAGGGCCCGGGCTGAGTATCGGGGGTGACGAGATTGGGAATACCCGCGACCGGAGCCCCGGACGCGAGCGCGGCGAGCAGGTCGGTCATGGCCCCCTCGCCCTCGCCGCGGCATATGGCATCGAGGCGTCCCTCGTGCACTACCTCGGGATGGAAGGTGGGGTGCGGCCCGCCCATGATGGAGAAAGTACTGGGGTGCAGCTCTTTGATCGTGCGATTTATCGCAAGGTAATGTTTCGCTTCGCCGGTGAGGGCACTGTAGGCAACCACCTCGGGGGTCACGCGGAGCACGGTTTCTCTGAGGTCCATGCTGTTGACCTCACAGAGCTGCGCCTCGTGTCCTGCCGCTCGTACGACGGCGGCGATGGTACAGAGTCCGAGGGGAGCGACGAAATTCTCGCTCTTGAAGACGAAGAGGACCTTCACGTGGTTGCGAACGCCCGAAGACGCCTGGTCACGGTCTCGAGCTCGAGACCGACGATGGTCAGGAGATCTTCGCGGCTTCCGTACTGGCGGCATACTTGATCAGCTAATCCCAATCGCATCAGCCTGGGTCCGGGAGCCCGTTCGGCCAGGAGTTCGGCCACGGCGCTGCCCATCCCTCCGATGCGGGAGTGCTCTTCCAGGGTCGCGACGCGAGTATAGGTCGAGAGAGTCTGCCAGAGGGTTTCTTCGGGCAAGGGCTTGACCCGGTAGAGGTCGATGACCCCGATCTGGCCGAGTGTCGGTGCCAAGGCCTCAGCCGCGGCAAGCGCGGTGCGAACCATGCCGCCTGTGGCTACGATGCAGAGTCCCCGCCCTTTGCGCAGTTCGCGCCAACCGGCCGTAAAATCTTTATCGCCGGGAGCATAGATCAAAGGGGTTCCGGTACGGTCGAGGCGGAGGTAGCTAGGGCCGGGATGATCGAGCACCAGGTCCATGAAGACCCTGGCCTGGGTTTCATCACAAGGTGAGAAGACCTGCATGCCCGGTAGGGCACGCATCAAGGCCATGTCCTCGAGCCCGTGATGAGTCGGGCCGAGGGTCGAGTAATCGTACCCCGGGCCAACGCCCAACAACTTGACCGGGAGGCTCTCACAGCAGAGGTCTACCCTGATCTGCTCATAACAGCGCATGGTCACGAAGGGGATTATGGCATAGGCATACACCTTCTTCCCCTCCATGGCCAGACCGGCTGCCACGCCGATCATGTTCTGTTCGGCTATGCCAACGTTGATGATGCGCTCAGGCATCTCGGCCCGGAACTGGTCGAGCACGATGGCTCCGGTATCCGAGACCAGGAGGATGACGTCCTCGTTCTTGCGTGCAACCTCGTAGAGCGCTTCGAAGACAGCTTGTCTCATCGGGAAAGTTCCTCCCTGGCTTGATCCAACAGTGGACCTGTGGGGACACGGTAGTGCCAGATGGGTTTCCGTTCCATGAAGGAAAGTCCCTTACCCTTGACCGTCCGGGCGATGAACACCAAAGGTCGCGAGTCGCGGCGTCCCTGCAAGGTGGTCAACGCTGGCACAAGAAGGTTGAAATCATGTCCATCTGCTATTTCAACGACTTCCCACCCAAAAGCCCGCCATTTCTCGGCAAAAGGCTCCAAGCCGACGGCCTCCTCCGTGAAGTCGATGGCCTGCTGTCCGTTGCGATCCACCACGGCGATCAAGCGGCCGAGCTTGTGTTGCGACGAGAACATTGCCGCTTCCCAGATCGCCCCCTCCTGACACTCCCCATCGCCAAGCAAGGCCACCACCTTGTGCTTGCGGCCGTCGAGCTTGGCCGCTAAGGCCATACCGACGGCAAGGGCGAAACCATTGCCCAAGGATCCGGTAAAAGCCTCGACCCCGGGGACATTGGATTCCGAATGCCCTCCAAGCCGGCTACCGCGAGCGGTATACGTGAGCAGTTCCTCGACCGGGAAGAAGCCAAGGTCGGCGAGGATGGCATACAGCGCAGCGCAGGCTTGTCCCTTGCTCAACACGAAGCGATCGCGGTCTGGCCAATGCGGGTCTTTCGGATCGACCCGCAAGATGCCGGCGTGGTAGAGGGCGACCAGGAGTTCAGTACAGGAATATGCCGGGGCGATGTGTCCGGCCCCAGCCGCAACACACATCTCCAGTACGGTGCGACGTACGTTCGCGGCACGATTCTTCAACTCGGCGGAGGTCAGGATGGTCATGGGTTTTCCCTCACGGTGGTGACTTGTCCGCTGGTCTTGAGCACGTGTACCGAGGCGAACAGGGTAGCGTAGTCAATCCCCAACTGCATGGCCGAACGGAAGCGCAAGGCCTTGGAATGCCCTGCCGACCGAGGCTCGAGCTTGACCGGCACCTCGACGAAGGTGAAGCCGGCTCGAATGGCCTTGATGAGACATTCTGCGTGGATGAAGAATCCCCTCGAGGTAGGTCGGACCTGATCGAATACTTCCCTTCGGTACACGATGGTACCATTGGTGTAGGCGAAGACGGTGCCGAAGGAAATGTTGACCGACCACAGATAGGCAGAGGAGATGATTCTCCGTTGCAGGGATCGGACTCCTCGGTTCTGCACGAAAGGAACGACGATGTCGACTTGCTCCAGGAAAGGCAGAAAGGTGAGGACCTCGTCGAGATTGTTCTCTCCGTCCGCCGGCAGCCAGGTCAGCGCGGACATCCGGACATAGCGTAGTCCGGTGGTGAAAGCATGTCCGATCCCCTGATTGCGCTCGAGATGCACGGCCCGGAGGCGCGGTTCGCGAGCAGCGAGGTCATCGAGCAACTCACCGGTACGGTCGGTACTACCATCGTCAACCACGATCAACTCCGCAGCTTGTCCGCACTGGTCGAGCACCGTAAGCATGGTGGCGATGGTAGTCGGGAGGCAGTGCTCCTCGTTGAAGGCCGGTATGATCACCGAGAGGCCCGGGATTCTGTCGTCGCGCGTCCTGCTCATATGAAATTCACGTGGGCCGAGGGATGGCGGAGCAGCCACAGGTAGCGATTGAGAGCGTCAAGTCGGCAGGCCGAGCGGCATCGTCCCAGGTCGTGTTCCTCTGCGAAACGCCTCAAGAGGGCGGTTCGGCGTGCGCCGAACAGGATTTCCTCCGCGCTGTCCAGGTGGAGGTCGCCGAGGAGATAGTCACGGTCCCCGACAAAAGTATGGCAGGGATAGACCTCGCCGCTGGCCATGACGAACGCGGCAAAGGCCTGCCCGAGACATCGATCGTACGGCTTCGGCAACGTGGTCCTGCGCATGGACTCGGCGCGGTAGTAGACGGTAAATTCCGCGGTATTCCAACGGGCCAGGGCGGTCTCGAGTTCCTGGTCAGCGGTGGTCAGACACCTGTCGAGCTCGCGTGAGACATTGCCGGGGTGAGGAGAATAGGGCTTGATCGAGAAATAATCCACGCCCAGATAACGCAGTCTGGGGGCGAGCGCTTCGAGTTCGCCCACGTTCTCGGGGACCGTTACGACTTGCACCCCCACGGTACAACTCACCCCCAGGACCTTTTTGCGTTCGACGAGAACACCGAGATTCTGGAGGACCTGATCGAAACAGTGTTCAGGTACGCCATGGAGCCGGGCATAGGTCGAGGCACTGCCGGCATTCAGGCTTACCCGCAACCAGGTCAGGGAGGGTAACAAAGCCGTAGCGAGGGCCTCGTTGAGGAGCAACCCGTTGGTAGTCAGAGCGAGGTCGAGACCGAGAGCGCGGATGGCCGGCACCAGGTTCCCGACTTCCGGGTGGAGCAAGGGTTCGCCCTCACCTGAAATGAGAACGGAGCGCAGACCCTTGGCATGCGCCTCGGTCAAGAAGGGCAAGAGGACCGAGGGTTCAAGTTGGGCGTTGGTCGGGCGGAGGTATTCGAAGGCGCAGAAGGCGCAATGGCAGTTGCACAAGGACGTCAGCCCGGTTTCGAGATAGATCGGAGCGATGTTCTTGCCCTGGAGCCAACGAGCGACAACCACAGGATGGAGGTGCAGCTTATGGCCGTCGAGTTCGAGGTTGCTCATGCTCTACGAGTCTCGAAAGTGTTGTCGGGATCATAAACCATGACTTTTCCCAAGACCATCTTTTTCCAAAGGCGGGTTCCAGAATGCTGAGCCTCGTGGTTGCATGCGACCTCCTCGAACTGCCAGGTTCACAAAATTACACTTCCTTTTCGATGCCGCTGTGGTAGGACCACTTGGTCGATTGACCATTGGGAAACCTCCTTTCGCGATGCAGTTCTTCCAAGAGCTCGTCACCTATTTCCAGAACTACCCCTATATCGCCGTCCTCTTGGCCTTCGGACTGATCCTCGTCTTCATCCCGATTGCCGAAGAAGTCATTCTCTTCACCGGTGGCTATCTCGCTTCTCGACACGACGACCAGATCTGGTTGCCCACTTTATTGGCCGGTATCCTCGGGGTATTCCTTACCGATTATTGGTATTATTACTGGTTCAAGAGGTTCGGGCCGCGGCTGCTGAGTACTCGCTTCGGCCGGAAAATGCTCTCGGTACAGCAAGAACAGCAGTACGCGGGACTAGTGAAGCGCTACGGAGCCTGGATGGTGGTGGCCGTGCGTTTCGTCCCCGGAGGCTTGCGCAACCCTACCTTCGCCATTTGCGGATTATCCCAACTTCCCCAGCTCAAATTCATCGTCGCCTCACTCGGTACGGCCTGTTTCACCTCACAGATCACCTTTTGGCTCGGTTACTGGATGGGCGACGAGATCGAGAACTTCGACCAACTCATTGCCACGATAGAGGCCAATGCCCGCATAGTGATCCTGGTCGTGGCAGCCTTGTTCGCCGGTTTCGTCTTGCTGCGCCGGACGCTGCGCCGTCTGGGACAGCCCCGAAACCTCATTCGGTGAGCGGTTTTTCCAGGTCTTTGATTCTCTTTTCGAGCTTCTCCACATACCGATGGGAACGGACCTTGAGCGAGGGTTGGACCTGTTGCCGTTCCAGTTCCTTCTTCAAGGATGCCGCCACCTGGTAGCGGGCGAGGTTCTCGCGCAGATCGGTCTCGACCTTCACCACGAACAGGGCATTGTCGCCATAGGCATAGCGTTTTGCCTTGGCAATAGCCTCCAGCCCCTCGGCGTAGCGTCCTTGAGCGTTCAGGAACTTTGCTTGGTGATAATGGATAGTAAATTCATCGGGATAGGCTTTCAAGAGGGCTTCGAGTATCCGTTGCTGGCCTTCGATGTCCGCGAGCATACGGTAATACGCGAGCAGGGTCAGCCCAAGACTCTTCGCCGGAACACGGGTCTTGGCCAGCGCTCCTTCCAGGCTCTCGCACGCAAGGGTCAGGTAGAGTCGACGTTTGTCGTTCTCTCCCATGAGCTCTGCGAAATCGGCCAACTGGACGTAGACTTCCGCGAGCTCGACCGGATCATCCCTCCAGAGCGAGAGGGCATCAAGAAGCTGTTGCAGGGCAGCTCCCACTTCCTTGCGGTACACCTGAGGATCGGCATTGCGATCGAGACAGGACAACCGTCGCGCCAAAGCTGCCGGCAAGGCGCGGGTCTTCTCCACAGCCGCGAGCCACATTTCGGCATGCTGGAGACAGCGTTGCTTGGCGGAGAGCCCTTCGTACCAATCGGCTGCGACTTTATGATAGTTGAGGTTTTCCTCGGTCGGGAGTTTTGCCAACTCGGCCGCTACCGTATAGAAGCCGAGCGCTTGCTCCGCCCGATCGGTCTCGGCATAGAAACGGGCCAGACGCAACAAGTCCAGCCCCAGTTTCTGGTCGGCTCCCAACCTCGTGAGGACCTGGTCCACCGAGGAACCGAGAGTCGTATGCCGGTCGAGCGTGGCAGCGAACTGCTCCGGGGCTTCGGTCCCGACGAGCCGGCCCAATTCAGTGCCATCCGGCGCAAGGAAGAGGATGGTCGGATAGCCACCAATTGTGTAGCGGTCTTTGAGGGCAAAGCTGTCCTGGGCATCTGCATCGAGCTTGAGAGGAATATAGACGGCCGCGGCGGCGACGACCATGGGATGGGGATAAACGAATTCATTGAGATAGTTGCACGGGGGGCACCAACGGGTATGGAAGGCGACAAGGAGCGGCTTCTTCTGTTGTTTCGCCTCCTCGAAGGCCTTTGAGGGTTGTTCCCTCCACGGTATACCCGTACCGGCAAGAGCAGTGGAACAGAGCATCAGAGCGAAAAGTAAGGCGAACTTCATCGATTTCCTCCAAGAAGGACAATGGTAGAAGCGTCTGCGATGAGAACCTCTCCTGCGATCGGAGCATGGACCGGCCGATGGCTGCGGTCACCGCTGGCAATGCACTCGCCGAGGACGACCCGTTGACCGGGGGACACCAGCGGAGTGGCGGGTTCGTCGAGAGGGTTCGTGCGCAGGACGACCTGGTCGGAATCGACTCTCTCCAGCCAATAACCCGGACGCAACGAGCGCTGCACCTCGAGGAGGTTGGTCGCGGTGAGGACGTGTCGCCATGGTAGACTAGGTCCTCGACGCGATGGGATCCTCCCCTGAAGACGGCTCGGGGGAAGTGCATACCCCCGACCTCGCAACTCCTCGGCGACGGCCCTGAAGACCGTTGCCGGAGACAACCCCGAGGGACATACCAACTCGCAGGTCCTACAACCGGAACAGAACAAGGTCGAGAGTATCTCCTCGGGGACATGGGTGTGGCGGTCGGCCAGGAGGCGCAGCACGAGGTGCGGAGTGAAGGCTACGCCGCGAAGGTGCTGAGGGCAATACTCGCTGCAGCGGGAGCATTGCTCACAAGTCGAACCCGCGAGCCTGAGTTGGTGTTCGGCCGAAGAGGTGCGGGTCAGGGCCGGATGCTCGGAAGACAGCAACAACAGCACCCTGCTGTCGGCCTCGATCACGGGGTCGGGACAAGGACGCGACAAGCCACGCAGAATGCCTCCGAGCAGAGCACGGGTATCTCGCGGAAGCGAGAGGCCGAGTTGCTGGATCATCAGTCGGAGCGGGGTACCAAGAGGGACCGAGACCAAGCGGGGGGTACGACCCTCCCCGGCAATCGTGACCGTGGTCCTGGTCACGGGCAGCTTGTCCTTGGCTGCTTCCTCGAGTTGGAGCAGTTCGTCGACGCGCAGAAGGAGGAGATCCTCGGGCTCGACACGAGGAGTTGCTGTAGCAAGAGCAAGGTCGACAAGGGAACCCGGATCGTTCAGAGAAGAACGTCTCGGCACTTCGACGATAATAGGTTCCCCTGGTCCTGTCGGAAACCTCCGTACCCCTGAAGGGAGATCGTCGTGGATAAGGACGACCACCCCGGCCGCGCACAGGTCCTTGCCCAACCGACGAACCGCTTCAATGACACGATCGGTCGCCAGGAGGAACAGGGCCTCCGGCGCCAGATCGAAGGGCTCGGTCTCGAGAGCGACGACGACCAAAAAGGGGCGTCGTCTCGGTGGAGTGGTAGGCCATTCGGTAAGACAGTAAGCCATGCCCAGTTCCTACGTGGGAGCGAAAGGCCTGTCAAGAATGCAGAGTGAATCCGATCGAGTCACCTCACTTGACCCGACCACCTCTCGGACCGTAGGATGCGCTTCCTCGGTTTTCGCAGAAGTGCTCGGGAGGTCCTCGATGCAGTACACCCGTCTGAAAGGCATGACCGACCTCTATGGTGAGGATCTGGCTCTGTGGCAAGCCTTTGAGGTCTTGTCCAGGAAAGTCCTCGAACGCTTCGGCTACCGCGAGATCCGCACCCCTCTCCTCGAGATGACCGAACTCTTCCAGCGAGGCTTGGGCGAGGATAGCGACGTGGTCCAGAAAGAAATGTATACCTTCCCTGATCGCAAGGGTCGATCGCTGACCGTGCGTCCCGAGGGCACCGCTTCGGTGGTCAGAGCAGTGTTAGAGAACAATATGTTGCATGGCGAGAGTCTCCTCAAGTTGTTCTACCTCGGTCCCATGTATCGTTACGAGCGTCCGCAGAAAGGTCGGCTGCGTCAATTCCACCAACTCGGTGCCGAATGCCTCGGCGCCGCGGGACCGGAAGTCGATGCCGAAACCATCCACCTGCTGGCTGTCCTGCTGAACGAACTCGGCCTCACCGAGTACCAGGTGCGGCTGAACTCGATCGGTTGCTCGCACTGCCGACCCGCGTTCCATCGAGCGCTCACCGACTATTATCACACTCATGCCCCTGAGCTCTGTGCCGATTGCACCCGACGCCTCAGCACCAATCCGCTGCGTCTCCTCGATTGCAAAGTCCCCGGTTGTGCTGCTCTCCGGACCGGGGCACCGCTCGTGACCAACTTCCACTGTTCGGAATGCGCCGAGCATTACCTTGGTCTCCAACGTCTCCTGAATCGCCTGGAGGTTTCTCACAGCCTCGAGCCGTCCCTCGTACGGGGGCTCGATTATTACGTTCGCACGGTCTTCGAATTCGTCTCCGGAGACCTGGGCGCCCAAGACTCCATCCTCGGCGGGGGCCGTTACGACCGCTTGGTCGGCGAGTTCGGCGGGCCTGACCTCCCGGCCATAGGCTTTGCCATCGGCGTCGAGCGCTTGGTCATGCTCCTCCGAGGAAAGCTCCCTCCGCGTGAGGTACCGACCGAGTATTACGGTATCGCGCTCGACCCCACCTCTCGCGAGTTGATGCTCGAAACCATCGGACGTCTGAGGCTCGAAGGTTGCCCCGCCGACCTCGACCATCGAGGCGGGAGCCTCAAGGCTCAGCTCAAACGGGCGGCCCATCGAGGAGCCCATTACGCCCTGATCCTCGGTCCGGACGAATGCCAGCGCGGCGTCGTTGTATGCCGCGACCTCCAAGCCAGCAGCCAGCTCGAATTGCCCTTGGCAGACCTTCCCGACCACTTCCGAAAATCTTGAAGGATTCCGCTTCCGACCGGAGCAGGTCTTGCCCGGCCGGGGTTCCCTTTGGTATCCTCCCTCCAGATACTGTACGAGGTCGTTGCGCGATGAAGCTCCTCTTGGTTCTCTTACCGACGCTCCACCTGGCCTGCTTACCCGCTGATACGGAATACCAGACGACGCCTGACC
>MGSU01000131.1:0-7241 GCA_001799195.1 Deltaproteobacteria bacterium RIFOXYA12_FULL_61_11
CGCAGATCGGCGAGAGTAGCTCCCTCGAGGTTCTTGAAATCCTCGGTTGACGGCACTTTCTCGGGCGCGGTCGCTCCTGCTATTTCCGCGAGGAGGGTAGCACAAGCCTTGCGAATCCGGGCATCGTTCCCTTCAGTACACGAGGTTGCATGAGCCTTTGCGTCTTCTTTCTTCCCCAACTCCAGAGCGACCACGGCGAGTTGGTACCTCGCAGGGAGCGGCACCGCACCCTTTGGATAGAGCGCACGGGCGGCTTCCAGGAAGGTCAAAGCCTCGGTGAAGCGCTTGCTCTCCAGGCGTTTGCTCCCGAGGTCGAGGAGGAGTTGTCGCCGTTCCGGCAGTGGGAGTATTTCGAGACCATGGGCTTCCAGTTGAGACAGGGTCACCGTGTCCTGAGAGCGCAATACCACCTCGAGTTCGTCCCGGTTCTGAGAACGCCGTTGCTGTTCGATCTGCTGCGCGAGTTCCCGGCTCAACTGCAGACAACTCGCGCTGAGGCGTCGTTCTGAGGGGATCGCGTCGAGACAGCGGCGCAAACAGGCTTCCGCTTCCTGCATAGCACCGTTCTCGAACAAGGCCTGGGCCTGGTCATGTTCGAGGCGTTGGGGAATACCCATCCCATGGTGAAGGCGCAAAGATCTCTCCAGTTCGAGCAACTCCACGACTCGCGGAAAATTCTTGTTCCCAAGGTAGTGCCGGGCAGTATCGGCGAGCCAGGACAGTGCCTCACCCACCGAATGGGGAGCGAGTAAGGCCTGGATTTCCGTCAGACTGCTCCGTTCGGCCTGTTCGAGGGTCGGCAAGGGAAGGGGGACCGGTTTCTCGGTGTCGAGACGTTTCTTATCGAGGGCCTCGAGTTCGGCCTTGAACTGCCGACAGGTCGCGAGCTGTCCATCCTCAGGTCCCGGACTTGCCAGACACGCCGTGATGTAACGGCGTGACTCGTCGTAGTGTTCGAACTCCAGATGGACCAGTGCGAGATATTGCAGGAGGGAGCGGGCAGGGGGCAGGCCGAGTTCTCCGTGCAGCCGTTCGCTCGTGGTGAGATAGGTCAGCGCATCGGCGTGGGCCTTGCGGCGCATACAACCCAACGCCGCCTGTTCCAGGAGGCGGAAGCGATCGGCGGGTTCGAGAGTAGGCACGATGGTTGCGAGTACGGTTTCGACCGACTTCCCCTCGAGTGCGACCAAGGCCTCGCCAAGACTCGGTCCGCGCTTGGATGCCGCCACCTCTTCGAGTTCGTTGTCGATTTCCGCTCGTACCAGCCGACATTCGGCTTTATCGGTGGCTTGCCCCTCACCGGTCAGGCATGCCTCTACCGCTTGTTTCGCCTCCTCGAGGCGTCCGGTCATACGTGCGCAATCGGCCAGTCCCCCCAAGGCAGGGAGGGGCAGGGAGGTCTTCGTAGCTGCGGATTGTTCCCGCAGGAGGGCGAGAATGTCGTAGCACTCCTGGATGCGTTTGAAGGCCTTGGCTCGGAGAGCAGCGGACATTGCCAGGGAGCTGCCCTCGGACAGAGGTAGATGAGGGAGCAGAAGTTTGACGAAATCGGTCAGCGCCGGAGGAGGGAGGGTCAGGAACACCTCGACCATGTTGTGCATGGTCTCTTCGTTCATGGAACCGAGGGCGAGTTCTTGGGGAAGGCCGCGCAGCCAGGCGTGCAAGGCGAGAAGAATAGTTCTGGCGGGTTCGGGATTCCTGGGCAAGGCTCCTTGGGCCACCAGGATGACCACGGTCAGGACTTCGATGACCTGACGGCCGTCGCGGAGCAGTGCGCGACCGAAGGGTTCGAGGTACACAGGGACCCGGTCGAGTTCTCCGGGACGTTGCTCGAGGTAACCGAGCACGAAGGAATAGAGGGACCAGGGCCAGGGTTCGGAGGGACCAAAGATCGTGTCGAAGACCGGAGCGAGATCGCGCTCCAGGGAGTGTTCTTCCTGGGCCAGGTAGAGCTCGAGGACCTCGTCGAGGAAATCCTCGGAGGTCAAGACTGCGCGGTGGATCGGATCGGCCAAGACGTTCTTGAGGCGTTCCCTTCCCTGAGCGAACGAGCTGCGCAAGGAATTGACCAAGTCCTTGCCGAGGATGTAGGCAAATTCCTCCTCGAGGTTGCCGCACATGACGCCCTCGTGATCCTTGCGATCGGGGAATTGTTGCATGCATTGCCGGAGGGATTGGCTCGCCCCTTCGAACCGTCCGAGCCGTACCTCGGCAAGGCCGGATTGGAACACCACATCCACGGGTATCGGAAGATCGTGTTTCTGGAGCAGTTCTCGGGTCCGGCGGTAGAACCACAGAGCCTGCTCGTACCGGGTCTGGTCGAAACAATGATGTCCTGCTTGGGTCAAGACCTCGCTCCCCGTCGCAACGGGCAAACGAACGCTGAGCTCCTCGAAGAACGAGGTGGTCAACGCCGGAACCTCCAACTGATGCAGTAATTGCACGAGGTCGGCGGCATGCAAGGGCATCCCGATGAACCCCGGAGCGGGAACAGGCAGGGTACGCAACCAATCCCGGATATGTTCGGCCACAATGCGGAGGTCTTCGTGAGAACGTCGTTCGGCTTTCGCGAGGGTCAGGATCTCGTACGCGGTCTGGAGATAGAGTGCAGGACCTTCTTCTTCCCCGACCAGACTCTCCCGTACCTGTGCAAGGTGATGGAGTATGGTTCCCAGGGGTGCCGAGCGACGGACAAGGTAGCGAGCCATGGTTGAGGGGAAGGGAACAGGAATGCAGTCCCCCGGAGCATAGGTGGCGGTAATGATCCTTTCGAGGTCGGCCACCAAGTCGACGTTCTTGTTCAAGAGATAGTGTTTCGCAACCTCTTCGAGCAGATCTTCCTGGAGCAAAGCAGCGCTGAACTCTTTCCTCTCCGCCAGCGAGAGCAGTAAGGTTCTGCCACGGTCGAAGCTCTTCTCGAAGGCAGCAAGAAGGTCTTGGGCAAGGGAGAATTGGAGTTCACCTTGCAGAGCGAGACAAATCGAGAGGTGTTCCGCGTCCGCCACGGAGCGGCAAGCCTCGACTTCCCCTTGAGCGGCAGAGTACTGGTGTCTGCGAACCAGGATCAGACCGAGAGAAAAATGGTCGTTCGGTTCTCTTCCGAGCCCGAGGGTTTCACTGAGGGCGAAGGCTCGGCGGTACGAAGCTTCGGCCAGTTCGAATTTCTTGAGGGCAGAGAAGTGCTGCCCCGCTTCCATGGCGAATATGCGGCGCTGTTGTGGGGGCAAACGAGGTTCGAGTTTCTGCAAGACCCGCTGGTACAGGTTATCGTTACCGAAATGTTCGTTGAGTTCTAGCAGTTTTCGCCCGTCGAAGGGCTGGTCCTCGGCCACGGAGCGGTCACCCAGAGTATCCAGCCAGCGGTACAGTTGCGGCAGCAACGCGGCTGCCTCGGGAAGGGAGAAGGTGCTGAAATAATGGGCGGTGTCGCCCCAATCGATCAGGTATTCGACTGGGTCCCGTTGGTGCCGTTCGATACTCAGGGCCAACTGCTCAAGCGTGGGGAGTACTTGGTCCCGTTCGAGCCGGGAGCGCCGGAAATGACGCAATAACCTGCTGAAGTAATATGGGTCTATGACTTCATCCTGCCCGAAGAAGGTGTCGAGGCAGGGAAGCAGGTCTTCACCAAGACGGTGTTCGTCCTGGATCAGGTAGAGCGCTGAGAGACGGTCGAGGAATTTTCCGTAAAGGAACACTTCGCGGTTGCGTTTGTGCGCGCCGAGTTCGGCGAGCTGGGTTCTGCAGTCCTCAAGAGAGATGCGGCACTTGGCCAGGACGGATTGGGCCAACGAACGGTAATAGTTGTCGAGGAGGAATTGCGGGTACGAGTATTCGAAGACCGAGGTCTCGCGACTGAACAGATAGGTATCGATGAGTCTCAGGTTGTCGGCCAAAGCTACGACATGCTCATCGTCGCCGAGTTTCCCGTAGAGCCGGATGAGGTGATTGGTGAGGACGATGCGCGACTCGACTCCCTCGATCCACGGTTCGACGTTTCTGAGACAATCCGCGCGGCACTGGTCCTCGCCGGGCAGAAACAGACAAGCCTTCAGCAAGGCATCGGAGGGATTGAGGGCCAGCCAGACGGCCGTATAGAGGCCGAGCACCAGCAGGAGGAGGGCTACGGACAGGAAGGGTTCTCGCAGGAAGATCCGCACTCGCCGGGGAACGGTGCCGACATCGGGGCGTGCAATAGAGGAGGGGGCCTCGCTCACCACTTGAACGGTATATCCTCCTCGCCGGTGCAGAGGGGATCTCGACGGTCGTAGCGTCCGTAGGTGAGGAATGTCGCCGTTTTGCAGCCGCCGCCGCAGCGTTCGAGACTCGTGCAGGCCGAGCATTCGGCCGGGATCGCATGGTAGGTGGCCCGGCGTGCGCGGAACAGGTCCCAGACCTCGGCCAGCGAGTGCTCGAAGATGGAGGCCAGGGATTCGGAGCGCGAGGTGAAGGGACAGGGGAGGACTTCGCCGCTGTGCAAGATGGAGAGGTTGTCGTGGTAATCCGGACATCCACTCCCGGTGAAGGTGGCCGCGGCCTTGGCGGCGGGCAACCGATGGTGCTTTGCACATACCTTCGCCATCAGGGCCCTGGCCTCCTTCCAGGTCGGGGCGTCGATGGCGAGTTCGGCAGCGAGATCAGGGTGTTCGAGTTGGGGCAGGTAACGTTCCATGGTGGGAATGACCCCCAGGGTCAGAGCCTGTTCAACCAGGGCCTCGAGATAGGGGGTATTGAGCTTGGTCAAGGTGATGAACAGGCCGAAATGCACACCAAGCGCCTTGGCCGTGTGGATGGACTGCATTACCTTGGCATGGCAATCTGCGCCCGTGATGGCCTTGAAAACGGCCGGATGATCGTAGTTGTAGAAGACGGCGACGTCCTCGCCGAACCCAGACAGCCTCTTCAAGAGGTTCTCATCGAGGGCGACTCCATTACTGAACACCACTGCGATCATGCCGCGGCGCACGATGGCCTCGACGAAGTCGAGCAGCCGGGGGTGGAGCGTCGGTTCGCCTCCGAGCAACTGGACCACATGGACCTGAAGCCGCGCGGCCTGCTCGATGAGGTCGTGGAGCATGGGCTCATCCAAGCGTTTCCCGGCCGGATGGCGCTCGACGAAGCAGTAGCGGCAACGTAACTGGCATTCGGTGTTGATGAAGAGGTCGATCTTCTTCGGATAATCGAGCAAGAGTCGATAGAGCGCGCGCTCGAGGGCGGGCATGCCGGGGACCTCTCCCACTCCGGCAAGCACCCGGTAGGCCAACGTATCGGTGGGAATGGTCTTGCCGTAGCGCAAGGACTGCTTGATGCTCCGGTGCAGCCACTTCCAAGCAGCCGATCGGCCGAGCGCATGCAATCTGGAATGGGGTGATGGTTTCATCGGCCTTCTCCCTCAGCAAGGATACGGCGCTTACGCTTTCGCCCGCCAACGGAGCATAGCGGGGACGAGCAGCGCCGCGAGCAGGAGCCACAGACCTGTTCCCCGTGCTTCACCTCGATCGACGGTGGTTAGGACGCAACCCCCTCCGCTCTGGACCGATTTCTCGGGATCGTCGTAGTCGACGCTCGGCGTGCCGAGCCCGGTGGCCGAGATGGTGGTATCCGAAGAGGTCTCGGAGTCGTCGGGACGGTCGGTCGTGGATTGCTCGGCCCCCTGGGGCAGGGGGTCTTCGCTCTCGTCCGAGGGCTCCGCGGTATCCTCGCTGACCCCGGGTTCGGTCTGATCGGAACTCGCATCGTCGGACACCTCGAGGGTTGCAGGATCGTCCGAGGGGTCGAGTTCGAGCTGCACGATCTTCAGTTCGTCGGCTCCCGCGGCAAGGGTCAACTCGTGACGATAGTCGGCATACCCCTTAGCCGTCACCGTGAGGGCATACTCGCCGGCCTCGAGCCCTTCGAGGGTGAACCGGCCTTCTTCGTTGGAGATCGCGGTAAGGATCGAGGGGGGAAGGGAAACCGCGGCCGTAACCACGTTCTCGCCGTACGAATTGATGACGATGCCGCGGATGCGGGCGTCTCCTTCGCCTACCACGGGCGGGGGATCGTCGTCGTCATCGTCATCAGGGGGCGTGGTCCCTGCCGGTGCGGTAGCGGCCTTGACCTCACGGACGAGCCGGTCCCAGTCGAAGTCGGCGTTCATATTGTAGTTCTGCATCGGTTCGCGTTCTTGCGGCAAGTTGTATTTGACGCACAAGTATTTGATGAGTTTTGCCAGCCCGGTATACTGTTCTGCCGTGAAGGTCGTTGCAACAGCGTCGGCGCCGGTCGGGCGCATCGGTAGGTAGATGGCGATGCTGTCCTCGTTGCGATCGCCGGCGTGACGCACGGCGTATTTCTCTTGGATGAGTTGGGTCACCGCGCCCGTGGCCCGGTCGACCACGAAGTGCCCGCCGATATGCTTCGAGACACAGGCTTCGCCGTTCTTGAGGCAGTTGACCTCGCTGCTGTAGGTCCCGATGTCCTGGTGGAGGATGACCCGTTTGATGGGTTCCGTGCGTGCCCAGAAAGCAGCCAGGTCGACGCAAGGCACCCAAGCAGCGCCCGGATACTCTGCCGTGTCCGTTGCATTGAGTTGGTATTTGAAACGCAAGTCCTCGTCACCGGCGCAACCGAGGAGGAGTCCGAGGAGAGCGAGGTGGAAGAGAGAATGACGTTTCATAAGACCCCCAAGAACAAAAATGGCAACACTATGATAGCACCGACGACAACCAGGGAGAACATGGTCAGGAAAACAGCCCCGGCTTTCTCTTCCGAGGTAGTCCCCGGATTGCCCTGAGGCGGTGGGAGGGCTCCGAGCGGTTGTTCAGGGAGGGGACCGTCCGAGGCCAGGGGCAGTTCGGAGGAGAATGGAATGTTCAGGTTGGTTTCCAGCAGTACCTCGTCCCCCCGCTTGAGCACCAGTTCGTACATCCCGTCGTGCAGGTCGAGGAGCAATGGCGCCAAGCCCATGAAACGTCGATTGAGGTAGAGTTCCACCCCTTGCCGACCAGGGAATGGGTCGAGGTACAACCATCCGGCCTTGGCATGGAGCAACCAACTGCGGCCCTCGGTCAGGCAACGGGTCACATCGGTCTCGGTGATGGTGCGGCGCAGGAAGTTGAGCGAGCGCGCCATGATGCGACGGTTGTCGGCTTGGAACACGGTCAACTGGTCGAGGTCGGGACGCAGGTCGACCAGGCCCAAAGGATCATTTACGGCAGAAACCTGCTCGAGGCTCAGACCCCTGCGGCTCAAGATGTCGAGCA
>MGSU01000131.1:7253-10432 GCA_001799195.1 Deltaproteobacteria bacterium RIFOXYA12_FULL_61_11
GCACTTCTCTTACCTGCCGATATCGCAGGAGGTCGCGTTCGACCAGAGGTGCCACGTTGGCAGAAGCTCCCCGGAGTACCAGGTAACCGATCTTGAAAGCGGGTGGCGACACGGACGGTTCCGGCCGCAGGTCTGGCCGCTTGGGTCCGCAAGCTCCAGAACCTAGGAGGACGACCAGGAGGAGCGCTCCGGAGAGCCGGTGTTCAGCCTTCATAGAGCCGGGCGAAATCGCGCCCGAAGTAGGTCAGGATGATGTCGGCTCCGGCGCGGCGTATGGAGAAGAGGACCTCGAGGATGATACGCTCATCGACCAAGCCCTCTCGAATGGCCTTCACCACCATGGTGTATTCACCGGAGACGTTGTAGGCGGCCACGGGGACATCCACCAGGTCCCGGACCTGCCGTACCAAATCCAGGTAGCAGAGGGCCGGTTTGACCATGACGATGTCGGCGCCCTCATCCAGATCGAGGGCGATCTCCTTGAGCGCCTCGCGTCCATTGCGGAAATCCATCTGGTAGCCCCGACGATCGCCGCTCTGAGGAGCGGAACGGGCAGCGTCGCGGAAGGGACCATAGAAGGCCGAAGCGTATTTTGCCGAATAGGCCATGATGGCGACCTCGGAGAAGCCCGATGCATCGAGCTCGTCGCGGATGGCGGCCACCCGCCCGTCCATCATGTCCGAGGGCGCGACCAGGTCGGCGCCCGCCTGCGCATGGGAACGCGCCGTACGGGCCAACAGTTCCAAGCTGGCGTCGTTGTCGACCTGTCCTCCGACCAGGAGGCCGCAGTGACCGTGGCTGGTGTACTCACAGAGACAGACATCGGTGATGACCACGGTTGCCGGTCTCCGGTCTTTGATCTCTTTCACCGCCCGTTGGATGATGCCGTCCGGGTCGTATGCTCCGGAGCCGACCTCGTCCTTGTTCCCGGGCAGGCCGAAGAGAATCACCGAACGCAGCCCCAAGGTCGCGAGTTCGCCGACTTCCTTGCCCAGTTGATCCACGCTGAGGTGGTAGCAGCCGGGCATGCTCGGGATCTCGTTCCGCACGCCCTTACCCTCGACCACGAATAACGGCTGGACCAAGTGGCGCGGAGTCAGGTCGGTCTCGGCGCACAATTCGCGTATTGCCGGGGTGCGGCGTAGTCGCCTCGGACGCTGGATCATGTCGTGCCTCCTTATGGCGTGGTATCCTCGGGCCGGTTGCCGGCGAGCAGGTCATTGGCTCGGCGCAGCCTGGAGGAGAGAATCCGGCAGATGCTCTGGTAGATCTTCAGACCGACGTCTTGCTTCTCGCTCACGAAGGTCAAGAAATTCTGTTTGGAGATGAACAGGATGGTCACCTCCTCGCTGGTACGGATGGTGGCTGAGGCCGGGAAGTCGTCGACCAGGGCCATCTCGCCGAAGCTCATGCCGGGACCGAGCGTGGTGAGTTCCTCGTCCACGCCTTCGCGAAGTTTCCGGACGCTCACGGTGCCGCTGCGCAGGAGGCACAGGCCGCGAGAGACGCCCCCCTCTTCGACTAGGAGTTTGTCCCGGGAGTATTCCAACTCCTCGCAAATGGCCGAGAGTTGGTTGATCTCGATCAGCGAGAGGTGGTGGAAGATCTCGATCCGCTTGAGCAGCTCGAAATAGGATGCCATGGTTGGTCCTCCCTTGAGGGTCAGCCGAAACGATGCAACAGGTCCACGTCGAGGAAGCCTTCCTTGACCAAGTCACGCAGGTTGTCCCCGAGACGATCGCAACCGCACTGCTTGAGTGCAACCTCGAGGTCCTGACCATGGTCGGCCAGGGCTGCGCGGAGTTGAGCGGTCGGCTGGACGCTCTCCTCCAGGACTACGGGCTCGGGTCCATGCCCTCCCTGACAACGATCGCAACCGGGGCTGGTCCATAGGTTGTGCTCGAGCGGCCCATCGAAGAAGCGTTCCAACTCGCGATCCGGGACCACTTCCTGACGACAGTGGGGGCACAAGCCGGGCAGGGTCAAGCGGCCGTGGACGAGTTGGAGGTTGAGCGCGAGCAGGTCCCGGTTGAGGGCAGAACCGGCCAAGTAATGCAGCAAGTCCCGAGCATTGGGAAAACTGGTGCGGACAAGGAAAGGCATCCCCGTGAAGGACCGCTCGAGGCAATAGCGCAGGAAGGCTTCGGAGTTGAAGGAGGTCACCAGGATCGCCTCGGGTCTCAGAGCGATCAAACCATCTATGGCAGCGACGAGGTCCTCATCGCGATGGCTCGGAACAGAACATTGCATGACGCGATCCGAAGCCACCTGGAGATCGGGGCCGACCATGGCTAACCGCTGCAACTCGCAGGAAAGCCCGACGAGGAGCTGGTGCAGGTAGTGTTCGTTCAACCCGCGGCGGTTGCCGCAGAGGAGCACCAAGCCGCCGTGCCGGACCGCCCGACGGAGCATGGTCCGGGCAGTGGGAGTCGTGCGGTCATGGGGCAAGTCCGTGGGTTCCAGTCTCGGGCCGAAACAGTATACCGCTCCATTGCTGACCAAGCCGTAGTGCAGGTGCAACTCCAAGACCTTCTCGGTTCGCTCCAAGCGACAGGTCTTGAGCAGGCGTTCGCTTTCCAGGTCGGTGGGAGACAGCTCGAAGCCTCGCTGCAGTTTTGCCAGGAAGGCCGGGGTCCAGTCGGCATCGATCTCCAACAACTCTTCCGGTTCGCCATTGCGGAGCAACCCGATCCGAGTGCCGCGACCGAGGTGGTCCACGGTGATACGTTCGGCTCGACCGGAGGTCAGGGTTTCGAGCAACAGGTCGAAGAGGTGGTCGCAACTGTAATCACCCTCGAAACGATCGAGCAGGTCGGAGGCCAGGGTGATGGAGCGGAAGTGCCGGGCCGTCTCTCCTCCTTGGTGCAGTTCTCGACCGAGCAACTGCAGGATGGCCGCATCCAGCTCTTCCACGGTGGTCAAGGAGAGCATGGGCTCAAAACCCGTGATGCGGCGCAGCTCGGCAAGGAAGGAGTCTTCGAGGGGCCTGTAGGATGCTATGGCCAGCGCTCCTTCCTGGCGGTGCAACGGTAGTACTCGGGCCTCGCGGACGAGCCTCGCCGGGAGCAGCGTAAGGTCTTCGGGGACAACTCGGGTCACATCGAGCTTGGGCAGCAGCGGGAGTTCATAGACCTGGCTGAAGATCCAGCACAGGTCGCGTGGGTCGAGCTTACCGGAGA
>MGSU01000132.1:0-8734 GCA_001799195.1 Deltaproteobacteria bacterium RIFOXYA12_FULL_61_11
GCGCGGCTTTCCCCGGTCGCCGGATCGACATCGTCCTCCGGACTCAGCGCGTCATCGGCCCGGAGCAGACCCGGCAACCCCACGAGCAAGCAGAAGAAGACTGCGGTCCATCGTATCGAGGACTTTGCGTTACCGGGGAGAGCGTGGGGCGTGAGGCTTCGCCCCTGTTGCGACAGTTGCGACAGGGGTGTCTCGGACCAGGGATCCGACGTGCTCCCGAGGTCGCGGTCATGCTGGCCCCAACGCTTGGTGTTGGTTTTTTGTTCCAAGGGGTTGGTTCGTTCCATGGGGCATGCTCCGCTGAGTTCGAGTTTGTGGGTTCCAAGAAGCATGCCAGAAGAGAGAATATGTATTGATTTCAGAAAACGTGATAACAATTAGAAAATACAATGAAAAATAAAAATAAACAGTAACTGTGAAATATCCAGATTGCAGGAACAGATGCGGGGTGAGCGCGGATGACCCACGTTGTTCCTCGCAGGGGCCAGAGGAAGCAGGGACATGGGTTCAGCGGACGCAGCGGAAGCCGATGCTCGAGTGACTTGTGTTCGGATTTTCGGGGGTGCGGAAGGACGATCTCGCCTTGAGGGCCGATTCGTTCCAACTTCCGCCGCGGGTGACGCGTTGTGTGCCGGAGCTCGGGCCGGGGGGATTATCGACGTCGTCGAGTCCGTAGTGGTCCACATACCAGTCGCGCACCCATTCGCGGACATTGCCGGCCATGTCGGCCAAGGCATTGGCCGTGGGCAGGGAAAAGGAACCGACCGGCGAGGTGTAGTTGTGAGGATCATCACAATCGATCGCGGTGCAGTTGGCCACGGGCAGGTCCCATGAGGGGTCGTCGGGCGGGGTGTCACCCCATGGGTAGGAGTGGTAGTTCAATCCCCTTGCCGCCAACTCCCATTGCGCTTCGGTCGGCAGATCTCCACCTGCCCAGAGACAGAACTGCTGTGCTTGGGTCCAGTCGACATAGTTCACCGGATGGTCAACCAGGGCAGGATCGCCGTAGGTAGAGTTATTTCCCCCGTCGTTCAGCGGTGCGGTGCAGCCCATTGCCGTCACACACTCCGCGTACTCCGCGGCGGTCACCTCGTGGGCCAGGATTTCGTAAGGATCTAAGGTGACCTTGTGGACCGCACCCTCGTTGATTGCCGCATACTCATCGTAGTTATTCGTAGCCTCTGAATTGGAGGTTGCCCCCATGAGGAAGGTCCCGCCATTTATCGGCACCCAGTCCAGCGAGGGGGGGAGTTCGGGAGGGACCGGCAGGTTGTGCACCTCGAGGGAGAAGGTATGCTGGTCTTCGCCATCGGAGTGATCCACCTTCACCTGCACGAGGATCGCCGTAGGTGAAGAGGTTTGCCGGGGGACTGTCCAGGACAGAACCCCGCTCGTGCTGTGAAGAGTCATCCCTGCTGGCGGGGAGAGTAAGGTGAACACTTTATCCTCGTCGCTGGTCCCATTGTAGTCGACCCGACAGGTCAGGGAGTCGCCTTCGAGTACTAGGCGAGGGCAGGTCCACGTGAGCACCGGGAGAGCAGCGGGGTTGAGGACCGAGAAGCTGATGGTTGAGGTCAAGTTTGCTCCGCCGCTGTCTTTGAGTTGGAGAGACAGGTGTTGGAGTCCGACCTGGGAAATACTGGGCAACCAGGTCAGGGCGCCGTCTGTCGCGAGCGTGAGCCCCTCGGGTGTCGTGGTAGCGGTGAACGTGAGGGAGGTACCCTCGGGGTCGATGCCGCCGAGAGTACAGGAGACCTGTTGCCCGACGTGAACCTGGGAAGGACAATTGCCCGCGCTCAGGGTTGGAGGGATGTTGTCACCGCTGGCATCCGGGATGGATGGGGAGATGGAGATCGTCACCTCGAGTTCAGCATGTTGTGCAGGGCTGCCGTTGTCGGTGATCCCAACCGTGAAGGTCCGGTCCTGGCCGGCGTGGGCCACCGGAGGGTGAAACAGGAGGTAGTGGCCGTCGCGAGTTGCCAGGTTCTCAGGTAGGCCGCTGACCGTGACGCGCAGCACGTCGTGGTCCGGGTCTTCTGCCGCGAGGAGGAGATAGGACGGTGTTGTGGCGGGAATTTGGTAGTTCGAGACCAGGGTGAGCGTGGGGGGGGTATTGGTGCCCGGGGTCCCATCCTCGCGCAGGGCGGCCAGGGGATCGAGGTTCACGGTCGAAGCCAGATAGGCCTCGCGGGTGGAGAGGAAGAGGACCACGGTGAAGCGAGCATCGGTCAGTTCGCCCCGGAACGAACAGCGCAGCTCGAGGAGGTCGGGGTTCGCCAGTTCTTCGGGCGAACTACAGCGTTGGACGTGGGTTTCTCCTCCTGGACCGAACTCGGTGAAGAGAAGTGCGGTGAGGACCGGGGCGAGGGGCGTATCGGTCTGGTGTTTCGAGTCTGGAGCGAGAGGAGCGATAGAAAAAGTATCGGTCAAGAAGAAGGCAGGCAGGGCCTCGGCGGGAACCGCTGAGGAGGGAAGGGCTGGCACCGGGAAGACGCTGGCCGGGAGGGCGTTGGAGGGTATGGCGTTCGAGGGGATCGCGTTCGAGGGGATTGCATTGGCCGGAATGGCATTGGACGGTATGGCGGTAGCTATATGGAGTTCTTCGGAAAAGCCTTTCAGGGACAGTTCGACCAAGAGCTCGTTGTCCGAGAAGTGTAATGCACCTTGGGCCTCGAGGGTTGCCGCCATGAGAAAGGTCCCCTCTTTTCCTCCGTCGAGGAAGGGGAGGCCGAGGTCCGAGCCGGTCATCTGGGTGAGGAATTCTTCCATGGTCAAGACCTGAGCATCGAGTTGCAAGTCGTCGGGCAAGGCTTCGCCGGGAATGAGCCAGTGGAGACCGTTCTCGAGCTCGACACGGGCATAGGCCATAGCCGCAACCTCACCTCCGGGATGACCGAGGTCGGTGCTGGCATCGCCGATTCGTACAAAGGAAATGGTCGCAGTTCCCCCCTCTCCGAGCGTGATGGTGGGAGGGGTGTCGGCTAAGGGGAAGAGGTCAGCCGGGGCCGTGGTCGTGTAAGGCGAGGATGCGCCGGGGGGGGGCGCTGGGTTGCTCTTTTCGTCGAGTATGGTACACCCGACCAACCAGGTGAGCACCAGGGCGGAGAAGGAGCAACGGAGCATATGGACCTCCATGAGTTCAGGTCCTGGAACCTGGGTAACTATCGCTGGAAGTTAGCATATCGGCTGGTCTAGGACAAGGATCAGCCCGGTTCTCTCTTGAAACCCGAAGCCTGAGAATATGGAGCGTCAGGTCTTTATCCTGACAAGGTTTTTCCGGTGTCCCAAGAGGACGAGCTCCCCACCGAGCTCGAAGCGGTCATCCGCTCGTGGTACGTAGCGGAAGGTTGTTTCGGCCTGTCCCCGGAGCGCGATGATTTGTACGCCATAGGTGTTGGTCAGCGCGGCTTCGCGCAGACTCTTCCCGGCGAGCGCGGTCACGGGCAAGCGCTGGATCATGACCTCGGGATCGAAGGGTAGGTGATCGATGAAGCCCGGGACCGCGAGTTGGTAGGCGAGGTGCTCGGCAGCCATGTCCTCGGGGATGAACGGGTGGTGGACTCCCAGGCGGGTCAGCAACAGGCGGTGGTCGTCGGTCGCGGTTTTGACCCAGAGCTCGGGTACTCCGAGTTCGAGCAGGTACATGCCCAGGAGGGCGCTGTTGGAGACATCGTCGCCGATGCAGACCATAACGTGGGTCAATTCATGGAAGCCGAGCTGCTGCAATACTTCCCGGGAGATCACCTCGGTCTGGTAGACCTGGGTCAAGACGTCCTGCGCTCGGTTGACCTTGTGTTGGTCCCGGTCGACCCCGATCACCGGGAAACCGAGTTCGCATACCCGGCGCCCGAAGCTGAGACCGAACTTCCCCAGGCCGATGATGCCGATCTGACGTTCAAGGAGCATGATATACCTCGAAGCAATGCTGTTAACCGACCATCATGCCCCGCTCGGGGTAGCGGTAGCGCTGTTTCGGCTGTAAACGCCGCAGGGATACCAGGATGGCCAGGGGGCCGAGCCGTCCTACATACATCAGCATGATAATCACCAGCTTCCCCATTGGTCCGAGAGTCGGTGTGGTTCCCGTGGACAAGCCCACGGTGCAGAAGGCCGAGACGGCCTCGAAGAGCAACTCGGCGAATTGCCCCCTGGCTTGTTGGGGCTGGAGAGGAATCCCTTCACTGAGGTTGAGCAGCACCACGGCAGCGAAGAGGATGCCGATGCTGAAGGTAAAGAGCAGGAGGGCGCGCTGTTGGGTGGCTTGGTCGATCGCCTTGCCCTCGACGAGGCATTGGTCGGAGCCGCGTACCTGGGCCGAAAGTTGACCGAACAGGACGCGTACCGTACTCAGTTTCAATCCTCCGGCACAGGAGCCGGAGCCGCCCCCGACCAACATCAAGAGAAGCATGATCAGGAGGGAGAGATTGGTCATGGTGCCGATGTTCAAGGTGTTGAAACCCGCGGTGCGGCAGGACACGGACTGGAAGAGCGTAGCGAGCAGGGCTTCGCCGGGGTCCAAGGGAAGGCCCGCGAAGAGATATTCGGCATAGTACAAGAACATCCAACCGGACAGGATCAGCACCAGCGTGGTGCTAAGGACCATCTTGGTGTACCAGCTCAGCGGGGAAAGACGGGCGCGGGGACGGAACCGGGTAGACAGTTCCAACAGTACGGTGAAACCGAGACCTCCGAGGATGATCAACCCCATGAAGACCACGTTGATGACGAGATCGGCCCGCCAGGCGGTGAGGCTGGTCGCATGGAGGGAGAAGCCGGCGTTGCAGAAAGCGGAAACGGCGTGGAAGACGGCTGAGAACGGGGGGAAGTCCCGAGGAGCGTAAAGGTACAGTACGGTGGCTCCGAAGAGTTCGAGACAGAAGGTGGTGCCGGCGAGTTTGAGCAGGAAAGCTCCCAGTTTGAGAGTTTGGTCGGGCAAGAGACTTTCGGCGACGGCCAAGCGTTCGGTGAGGGGAACCTGGTGGTAGAGGAAGAGCGCCAAGAGGGCGCCGAAGGTCATGATGCCCAGTCCACCGAGCTGTATCAGGGAGAGTACGATGATTTGGCCCGTGAGGTCGAATTGCCCTACCTCGATCACGCTCAGTCCTGTGACGCAGGTGGCCGAAGTAGCGGTGAACAGGGCGTCCAACCAACTCATCGCCGTCGGGGTGCCATACTGGGACATCCACAACGTCATGGCCCCGAGGGCTATGGTTCCCGCGAAGGCCAAGAGTGGGCCGAGCACGATCAGGGTCGATCGGCGCGGCAGTAGGAGGGTGAGTGCCTTCTTCAGGGGGCCTCCGGAACGACGAAGCCGAGGTTCGATCCGACCTCGGTGGACGGTATGGTTCTACCAAATGAGATCCATCGTGCAAGTGGAAGCGAAGAAAACTGAACTGATGAAAAGCCCGGTGAGGTCACTGACCCGAGGGGGGCGAGCGAACTCGGTTCTGCCAGCGAGGTAGAGGGCGGGTAGGAACAGGAGTATGCCCAGGGCAGTGCGGGCAAGGTCGATCGTCTCTCCGAACACCACCACCGAGACCACCACGGCCAGAGGAATCTTCGCGTTGTTGAGCACGGCCAACACCGGCAGGGAGCTGCGCCTGGCTCCGGCGTTGAAGAGGAAGAAGCCCAGACCGGAGGCCACGATCCCGAGGTAGGCGAGGACGACGAGTTGAGGGAGAGTGGGGTGAAAGCCGGAGGAGAGCAGTGGAGGAATTGACCACGGCAAGAGAATGAGGACCGCACCGAGATAGCCCCAGGCCATGGCGTGGGAGTCGAGGTGGGCGGATCGGCGATGGGCCGACCATCGGAAGGCGACTTGACCGGCCGCGAAACAGACATTGGAGAGTTGGACCAGGACAAGTCCCCGCAGAGAACAATCGAGTTCCCCGGGGGCTTGGCTGATCAACGCGGTTCCGGCCACCGCGAGACAGGCGGCGAGGATGCCGCCGTTGGTCCAGCGACGCTCGGCCAGGGCTCCGAGCAGGGCGACGAAACAGGGAGTCGTGATCGTGAGCAGGGCTACCTGGTGGGCCTGGAGATAGTGGAAGGACGATTGATAGCAGAGGTACATCAGGCCGAACTGCACCGCTCCGATCGCGCCGAGTTCCAACCCGACGCGCAGCGTCGTCGTTCTTAGGCGCAGGAAGGGTAAGAAGACCAGGAACGCGAGTAAAGTCCGCAGGCAGGCGACGATCGTGGGGTCGAGCCCGGCGAGGCGATTGCGGATCAGGCCGAAGGACATGGCCCACAGGGCTGCGACGAGCACGAGGAGCAAGGGGCCCACGTCAACCTAGCGTTGGTTGAGGGGAGGTCGGGGGTGGCGGTGTCAGACCGGGCAGCTTGAAGGAAAGGGTGACCTCTCCGGTGGCACTGTCGATCTTGACCG
Source organism: Deltaproteobacteria bacterium RIFOXYA12_FULL_61_11 (assembly GCA_001799195.1). Classification (GTDB taxonomy): domain Bacteria; phylum Bdellovibrionota_F; class JAHFAK01; order YA12-FULL-61-11; family YA12-FULL-61-11; genus YA12-FULL-61-11. The sequence continues at coordinate 6,389 of MGSU01000132.1, forward strand.
CGGCTTCTCCGGTGACCAGCGGTTTTCCGGTGGCGAGTTTCATAATCCCGCTGAGGAAGCCCAGAGCTTGGTTGAGGGTCTGGTTCAGCTCCTCGGGGTTGGGTGCTGGCGGAGCGGGAGGCGGCGGTGGCATGGCCGGGATCTCGGTCGGTTGTTCGGCAGGGAAGACCTCGCCGAGTTGCTGCTCTCTCTCCGCCGCGGTTTCGACGAGCGTGGTGGCTGTTTCGTCCAGGCTCGGGGTGATCTCACGTTCGGCTAGGAGGTCGAGTTGCTGTTGGCCCTCGGCTAGGAGGTCTCGTTCGAGCTGAGCATTCATCTCGCGTAGGTTCGAGAGGTAGGCAGCCTGATTCTTGGCCTCGAGATCGACCACGTCCTGGCCTGCTTTGTCCGAGAGCACGGCGTCGAAGAGCGATTGTTTGAGGAAAAGACCCTCGAGGATGCGCGCTTCTATACTACCTGTGGCGTAGAGGTTGATCACGGTGAGTTTGGGCGCTTTTTGGCCGATACGGTCGATGCGGCCGATGCGCTGGTTCTTCTTCGCCGGGTTCCAGGGCAACTCGAAATTGATCACCGTATCAGCGCATTGCAGGTTTAACCCGGTTCCGCCGGCGTCGGTGGAAAGAAACACGTTGATCTTCGGGTTGTCCTCGAATTCTCGGATCAGGGCGTCGCGATCCTTCATCGGCACGTCGCCGTTGAGGACGACGAAGCCGAGGTGGTGTCGGCGCAGGAGTTGGGCAATGAGGCGTTGCATCTCCTTCCATTCGGTGAAGAGCAACACCTTGCGCGGTTTGTTGCGCAGGTCGAGCTTGTCGATGAGGATGGTGCCGAGTTCGTCGAGCTTGGGCGAGAAGTGGGTCTGTCGATCGATGAGATAGGTCGAATCGCAGACCATACGCATGCACAGCAGCAGTTGCCTGATTTTCTCGTGGTCGTATGGGGTGAGGAATTTCTTGCTGAGGATCTTTGCCAGGGAACCGGAAAAACCGAGATGCATTTCCTGCTGTTGAGAGGTGAGGGCGATCGGGACATGCAGTTCGCGGAGGTCGGGCATCTGTTCCAGGACCTGGCGTTTTTCTCGCTTGAGCAGCACAGGGCTCAGCCGCCGTTGCAAGGTCTGGAGATCGTAGTACCCGGTGATCTTGTTTTTTTTGAGTTTATCGAAGTAACAGTGCGACATGGAGAATTCCCAGAGCGGACCGAGTAGACGGTCGTCGACGAAACCCATGATCGAGTACAGGTCGTCGAGGCGGTTTTCGAGAGGTGTACCGGTCAGGACGAGCCCGTGCTTTTTGGGGATCGACTTGATCGCGACAGCGGTTTTTGTCTCGAAGTTTTTGATACGTTGGGCTTCGTCGAGCACGACGAAGTCAGGGTTGAACTGATGGACGAGGGTGATGTCGCGCAGGATTGCCTCGTAGTTGGCTAGATAGAAGTAGGCCTCACCCGGTTGCAGATAACACTCGCGACGCATGCGGCGCGGGCCTTCGATCACCACTGCTTGTTCACCGCAGAAACGCTCGATCTCGCGCCGCCATTGCGACTTCAATGAGGCCGGACAGATGATCAAGGTACGTCGGAAGTCGAAAAGTCGACGTTTGAGTTGGGCCACGGCGATGGCCTGCAGGGTCTTACCCAAGCCCATCTCGTCGGCCAGGATCGAACCTTTCTTGAACAGGGCGAAGCGGATGCCTTCCTTCTGGTATGGGTAGAGTGTGGCCTTGACCGAGGACTCGAGGTCTGGCTCGAGTTCCTCGGACAAGCGTTCGAGCTGGCGCTGCTCGAAGTGGTGCGCCAGCGTCTCCTCGACCTCGGGGCGGACCACGATTCGGCGCTGGTCCCGTAGTGTGCCTAAAAACCGAAGGAAGGCTTCGTAGCGTTCCACGGGCAAGGTCTGGTCGTCGTCGAAATAGGTCGACAGCATTGTGTCTTCCTCTCGGCTTAGCTCGCCATCGTAGTACCAGGCGATCGCGTCGTTCCCGCGCGGGTCGCAGTAAATCTCAATGTAGGGGTGGGTGTAGCGAGAACGGAGCTGCTTCCGGGACACCCGTCGGGTGAGCTGCTCGATGACATGCATGAGGTGTTTACACGTACCCAATTTGTTCAGACGGTAGTCCGGACAGGAACAGTACCCGCGTTCGGCCTCGACGTCGCGAATCACGACCTTGTAACTCCGCGTGGTTGAGCCGTGCACGAGGTGGTCGCCGCGTGGGTTGCCAGCATTCCATTCGATACGGAAGGATTCTCGCTGGGCCTTGGCCCGACGTTCTTCCAGGACTTTGGCGATCATCTCGTCGCGTTCGTAGCGGCGGCGATCGAGATTCTCCCGGGCCAAACGCTCTTCTT
>MGSU01000132.1:8765-10265 GCA_001799195.1 Deltaproteobacteria bacterium RIFOXYA12_FULL_61_11
GCCGGCGGCATGCGCGCAGGGACCGTCATCCTGATCGCAGGTACATCGCATGGGCGGGTTGGCCTGAAGGTCGACCACCACCTCGCGGTCGGCGAAGTCGTCCTCGACGAGGAACTTGCTGCAGTTGCCCGCCTCGGAGAGATGCTCGACCTTGCCCTGATAATAGAACCATTTGCCTCGTTCGAAGCTGTCCCTACGTCCTGTTACATAGGTCAGCAAGGTCGGTAGGGTGGTTGAAAAGGGGTGATTCATTCGATGATGCTCCTCAATAAATGATTTCCGGTTCGAAGGTCCTCACTGCGTATCCGTACGGGTTCACCCGGGTAGGAAATCCTGTATTGATCGTCGATGCCCGGCATCCTAGATACACCCCCTGTGGACTCGACTCAACCTCCCATCAGGCGAGCACGGAAGATGAAGAAGACCGCGCCGAGCAAGCAGAGTCCTGCGAAGAGGTAGTCGAGGGTGAGACGCTCTTTGAGGTACAGGACCGAGAAGGGCGCGAAAATTGCCAGGGTGATGACCTCTTGCATGATCTTGAGTTGTCCGACGCTGAGGACTTGGTGACCGATACGGTTCGCCGGGACTTGGAGCAGGTATTCGAACAGGGCAATACCCCAGGAGACCAGGGCGGCGATGAACCAGGGCCGGTGAGCAAGATCTCGCAGGTGGGCATACCAGGCGAAGGTCATGAAGACGTTGCTGCAACAGAGCAGGCCGAAGGCCACAATGATCTTGGACATAGAGGCTTCCTCCGGAATCGCCCTCGAGGTCGGCCGCAGGGTGCCATGAACAAGAAGGCCGGGCAAGGCCCGACCATCTTGATACCTCCCTTTCCGCTTGCCTCCCGAGAAGGACGAAGAGTAGAAGGGGCCGGGGCGACAGGGTTGGATTTGGTTCGAAGGCATGGAGCTACGCGGTCGCACCTTTGCGGTGCTCACCTTTGGTTGCAAGGTCAACCAGTACGAATCTGCAGAACTCGAGGACATGCTGCATGCCGCCGGGGCACTGTCAGTATCCCGAGAACGAGCAGAGCTCTTGGTGGTCAACAGTTGCACTGTGACGGCCTCTGCCGATTATCAGGTTCGGCAAGCGGTTCGCCGCCTGCGTCGCGAGAACGCGCGGGCCCTGATCGTGCTCACCGGTTGCTACGTCCAGGTCAGCGGAGCCGAACTCACGGAACTCGACCGCCGCCTCTTGCTCCTGGGCAATGGAGCGAAGGCCGCATTGGTGCGTTACCTGGAAAACCTGGAAGAGCCTCCCGAGGTCTTCGTCGGCCTCGAAGTACCGGACCGGCCGAAGAGACTCGAGGTGGGGCCTCACCTTCTCGACGGCCGTACGAGGGCCTTGGTCAGGATCCAAGATGGCTGTGATCACGCTTGTAGTTATTGCATTGTCCCGCGGGCACGGGGGGCCTCCCGCAGTGCTGATCCGAACGAGATCCTGGCGGCAGCGGGCGCATTGTCGGCCCGCGGAGTGAAAGAACTCGTGCTGGCCGGC
>MGSU01000133.1 GCA_001799195.1 Deltaproteobacteria bacterium RIFOXYA12_FULL_61_11
TCCTCGTCTGTGATCTCGAAGAAACAGGAGAAGAGCGTATCTTCACTGGCATCGGCCGGGCACTCGGTGAAGGTCAGGACCGGCGGGTCGTTGACCGGGAGCAGCAGGACCTCGACCACCCTCTCGACCACGCCCGTACCGTCATCAATGGCCAGGGTGTAGGTCATGGTCTCCTCGGCCGGGACTTCGGGCACCAACCAGGTGATCCGGCCCTGATCCAAGATCATGCCCTCGGGGCCGTCGACCAGGGTGACGTCGACCTGGTTCCCGTCAATGTCCCTGACCGTGAACCCGCACTCGTACTGGACGTCTTCTTCGGTCTCGGGAGGGCAATCGAGGAAGGTGATGGTCGGCAGGTCGTTCAACGGCAGCGCGGTCACGGTGGTCGATTGGCTGCTCGTGGCCTTGCCGTCGCCGGCGGTGAGGGTGATCCCGACCTGTTGGGCCGTGAGCTGGTTGGGGACCGTCCAGGTCAGGGTCTGGGTCGTGGTGTTCAGGGTCATGCCGGTCGGTTTCGTGGTCAGAGAGACGGTCACGGGATCTCCGTCCGGATCCGTCACTTCGTAGCCGCAGCGGTAGACCTGATCTTCGTTCACGGTCGCGGCGCAATCGACGAAGCGGAGAGCGGGGGGATCGTTCCGCGGCGTGGCGAAGAAAACGTTGCCCTCGTCGACGACATAGGTGCCGGTATCGACCACCACGGTATAGGTGATCTTGGTCGTGGCATTGACGTTGGGAACGAACCAGGTCACGACCATTGCCTCCTGGTCGATATCCATGGCCAGGGGGGCGTTCTTGAGCCAGAAATAATAGGTACCGTCCTCGGCGTCGTCCTGGAGTTCGAATTGGCACTCGTAGAGGCTGTCTTCTTCGACGGTGAGCGGGCAGTCGACGAAGTTGAGCACCGGGGGTCGGCTCGGATCGATGACCCGGAGGACGATTTCCTCGGTGACCTGCAGCTCACCGTCCGAGACCGTGACTTTGAAGATGTTGAAGCCGAGGTCGCCCCGGCTCGGCGTCCAGGTGATGAGGCCTTGGTCGTCGATAGTCATACCCGCGGGGGCGAACTGGAGGTTGTAGGTCAGCGGATCGTCGTCAGGGTCGCTCGCGGTCGAGGCGCAGCGCCACTCCTGATTGATCGGGGTCTCGGTCTCGCAGAGGAATTCGCCGAACGAAGGGGAGCTGTTCTCGTAGACCTCGAGCACAAGCGTCGTGGTGCTGTTGTTGGGCCCCTGCAGGGTGACGACGAGGAGGTCGTGGGTGCCGACCTGGTCGGCCGTCGGGGTCCAGGAGATTTTTCCGGTTGCAGGATCGAGGGTGAAGCCCTCGAGTTGGGTCGGGGAGGCGAAGGTCACGCCGGTGAGATCCGTGGCGACGTTGAGATCGCATTCCAAGGTGTGTCCGACCCTTACGCGCAACTCGCAGTCGTGGACCACGGCCAGTCCGGCCTTGATCGCGGCCTCGTCGATCACCTCGACCACGATGGTGCCGGTTTGTTCTTTCACCGGTTCAACGGGGTCGATCGTGCCCGAACCGTCCTTCGGCCCGTCGGGGCCGTCGAGGTTGCCGCTCGGATCCTGCGCACCGGGGGTCACGACTTCCCCCTGGAAGGGCTCGTCCGGAATAATTTCTTCGCCGAGGTCGACCTGATCCCCCTCGGGATTCTTGGCCACGAACTTCTTGTCGTCCTCGCAGGCGACAAGCGCGATGACGAAACAGAGAAACAGAATGGTTTTTTTCATACGTGGCCTCCTTCGGCGAAGCGGCACCGCATTCGACACACCCGATGCAAAACCCTCTCCGCACCTAACTCGTTCTCACTACAGCGTCAAGGCCGGATGTTCTGGCCCGGCTGAGCAGGAATTCGGCGGTCTCAGGGCCTCGGGTGCCTATTCTCGGCGCACCGAAGGCTAGCACACCCGGCAGCCCGGAGCAACGTCGAGAAACGCGAGGGGGGCCTTCAGTCTTGGGTGGGGCAAGGGGTCCTGTCGCCTCTCACCCCCACCATGCTCATGCTTGCGCGTGGCGGGGGACCCCCGTCGGCGTCACCCCAACGAGGTGATAACAATAACCTGCAATCCACCCAAGAGTGAAGGGTTACACGAGGGGGGAGTGGCGGGAGGGGACGGTTGACGAGAGCCGACTCCAGGGTCTAGCATGCCGGAGCATCGGGGCTCTGACCGAGTGAGGGGATTACGGGAGGTAGGTGATTGTGAGCAGGCGTTCGACGGCCTGGGGGCTGGGTGTGGTCTTGTTCGGCATGGGGGTTGGGGTCGGGTTATCGATCTATTTATTGCTCCAACATGTCGCGCTCGAGTTCGACACCCACAGCGAGCGCAGTCTGTGCGCCGTCAATGCGGCCTTCGATTGCGATGCCGTGGCCGTGAGCAGCTATGCCGAAATCTTCGGAGTGCCTTGGGCGGCTCTCGGGCTGAGCTTCTACCTCGCCATCATCATCCTCATCGGCCTGGCCTTTTTCTTGCGCCGCGAGGTCGGCGAGGCTCTGGAAGGGTTGGTGCTCCTCGCTCTCGCCTTCTCGGCAGTCCTCGGACTCTTGCTTACCGCGGAAATGGTGTTCCTGATCGGTTCCGTCTGCCTCGTCTGTCTTGCCTGTCACGTCCTCGACCTCGGATTGTTCCTGGTCTATTTGTGGCTCCGCGGCCGTAGTCTCGGCGCCCTCTTCGCGATCCTTCGGCCGCTCGGAGAAGAACAGTCCTCGGCGCGCAGGATTGTGTTGGCCAGCGTGGGATCAGCGACCTTGGCAGGACTTCTCGGCCTCTGCGCCGCACCGATCCTCGGCTACGCCAATCTCGCGGCCGGGCAGGAGGGGCTCTTGGAGCAGCGTCTCGCGGAGCATTACGCCCAAGCTGCAATAACCCTCGTGCCTCCGCCGGCTCCTCCGGTGTTCGGTACCCCGGGAGCGCCGGTCCAGGTGGTCGAGTTCAGCGATTTCCAGTGTCCGCATTGCCGGCAGGTGGCCCATGTACTAGAGACGGTTCTGCCGCAGTTCGGCAAGAATATTGCTTTCTACTTCATGCACTTCCCCCTGTCCACGCGCTGTCAGGAGGGGTTGCCGCGCGATCTTCATCCCTTCGCTTGTCAGGCCGCGCGGTTCGCCCTGTGCGCCGAGCGGTTCGGGGTTTTCTACGAATTCCATCGCCAGGTCTACGAACGGCAAGCCGAACTGTTCGAGGGAGAGGAGGTCGAAGCCCGATTGCAGGCCTTGCTGATCTCGCTCGGCCCCGAGGCGCAAGCGGTGGAACAGTGTTATCGCGATCCCTCCACCTCCGATCGCTTGAACCGCGATATCGAGGAGGGGCGCCGACTGGGGTTGAGCGGCACGCCTTCTCTCTTCATCGACGGCCGCAAGGTCGCCGGGCGCAAGAGCGTCGCCTTGTTGAGGGCTTTGCTCCAGCATGGGCGGGAGCAACCATGAACCAAGCCTTCCAACGGGTTTTCGACCGGCTGATCGAGTCGGTGCACGCCGAGCTCGACGAGGTCATGCGCGGGCGCGCAGATTTTTCCGCGATCGTCGGTGTCGTGCCCGAGGACGATCCCTCCTTCGACGCACAGATGGGTTATTTCACCAACTGGTTGTTGCTCAATCGCAGGCACTCGGTACAACGGATCAGACCGATCGATGCGTTTGCTCGCGACCATGCCCGCGAGCTGAGTGCGGAGGAGGTAGGGGTCTTGGAAGCCCTCCGGGGCAGCAAGTACTCGCTCTACAGGCTCGCCAAGGTCAAACGCGACTTCCTGCAACTCGTCGATGCCTTCGACAACGCGAAATACCTCGTCGACGAGCCCGAGGCCGAAAATCTCTTCAAACGCGGGCAATACCTCTCCTGTTGGCTCTTACCCTATCAATCTCGGCACTACCTGCTCGAGGGACGCTGTCTCCATCCCTTGGAAGTGAGCAAGGCCATCGAACGCGAAGTGAAGACCCACCCGACCGAGGGCAAGGACGAAGTGATCCTGCGCTTGGTCGCCCGACACGCCCGTTGCCGACGGTTCCCCAATTTCGACCTCCAGATGGTCTACACCGGCCGAGTCTGAAGCCGGAATGGCCTGCCGCACGATGCCTTGCGATAACTGAATATTCAATAAATACAAATCACAGTAAAGGTTGCTTGACAGGAGACGTCAAACAGGCTAAGGAACTGTGATCGGAGAATCCATAGGAACGGTTCGCCACGCGAACGGAAGGGGGGAATACATGTTCAAGACGCTCGCAATCATGGTCCTGGCCTGCATGGTCGTGGGGTTCGAGGCGCAAGCCTCCAGGCCCACGGACAAGGGAGCCTGGTACAGCGCCACGCCGATGTTCTGGGACCAAGGAGCGAAACTCCTCGACGCACACGGACTGCAACCCCTCGAGCAGCGGCCCACGGAGGAACCCCGAGTCGGCCAGGTCGAACAATTCTACACCATGAACGTGGCCAAGAGCACGGTCGAGACGACCTCGGCAGTCCTTCGCGCCATCGGCAACCATTGCTACCTCTATGTCGAGGAAGGAAGCGACCTCGGCGATCAGACCGTCGAACGCTTGCGCAAGAACTTTGACGAGAAGATCTACCCGACCAATCATCGGTACTTCGGCAGCGAGTGGAAGCCGGGTATCGATTGGGACGAACGGGTGACCTTGCTCTTCCTCGACATCAAGGACGGTTGGACTCCCGGCAAGGGGTATGTCGGCGGCTACTTCTCCCCGGTCGATGAGTTCTCGAAGCGCATTTGGCCCACCTCCAACGAACGCGAGATGGTCTACCTCGACACCTACCCCTCCGATCCCGACAGCGAGGACTTCCTGGGCATCCTGGCTCACGAGTTCCAACACATGATTCACTTCAACGCCGACCCCCGCGAGACCGTGTGGCTCAATGAGGCCATGGCCCAGATCGCCTTCTACGTCAACGGGTTTGGCCATGCGCCGCAGATCATGGGGTTCCTCGGGCACAATCAATTCTCGCTCGAGAAGTTCAAGGAGAACGGGGTCTTTTCCTACGGCTACGTCTACCTGTGGATGTACTACCTGATGACCAAGTATTTCGGGGACGACGCGGCCGAGCAGGCCGAGACGATCAAACGCTTGGTCGCCAGCAAGAAGCAGGGGCTCGACTCCATCGCCGAGGTCTTGACCGAGCGGGGCGTGCAGAAGCCGCTCTCGACCATCTTCTTCGAGTTCGCCAAGGCCAATCTCTACAACGATCAGGCCAATCCCTTCCTCGGCTATGACCAGTCCCTGCCGGTGCGGGTCCAGCCGGCCCGGGTCCATGCTCTCGGCAACCTCCCGGCCAAGGCGGTCGAGGTCAAGCTCGCGAAACTCACCACCAGTTATTTCTCGTTCCTCGATAAAGTTCGGTATCTGCCAGTCAATCCCACCATGCTCGATCGCATCGCCGTCTTCGCCGACGCCGAGCAGGGAGTCCTGGCGTGGGACATCAACGACGGGCAACTTCCCCCCGAGGCGATCATCCCCGCGGGAAGCAAGATCGAAGGCACCAAAGTCCTGACGCCGGTCAAGGCCATCGAGGGTGGACACGGCGTGGTACTCGGGCCCTTCACCCGTTTGGGCGTGGCCGTGCATCGGGTCAATGCCCGGTTCATCCTCGCCGGAGCGATGCAACCCGAGATGGTTATTCCCGTGTACACCATGGACAAGCTGTCCAAGCCGAAGGCCGAGACCGTGGCCGCTGCCGGCGGGCAGTTCCGGCTTGACCTCACGGTCAAGGGGTCTCCGCTCGCAGCCCTCTTCGTCGTCCTCGACCGCGGTGAGAGCCGTGAGTTGCGCGACATCCCGTTGCAGAAGGGCAAGGCCAGGTTCGAGTTGCCGCTCGACCCGACGGTTCGCGGACTGCACTTCGGCCTCGCTGCGTTCGACGGGAAGAAGGTTTCGCTCGAGTACAAGTCCGTCGCCCGGGAGGACCTCGAGGCTTCCTCGGCTTCCTCGGCCGCGCTGCGCCCCGTGAAGGCCGCGAAGGTCGAAGAGGAAGCCCCGGCGGCCGCCGTCGAGAGCCGTGGAGCAGCGACCGCGAGGATGAGCAAACTAGCAGAACGCACCGCCCGGGAGACCCGTATGGTCTCGAAGGACAACGACAGCGCCCGCCTCGTCGACGAGTTGCTCGCGTTTGCCGAGGCAGAGGACCCTGCCCACGACAACATGGGGTATCGCATCGCCAAGAAGGCCGAGCTCGTCCACGGGTTGACCCACCTGCAGATCTCCCCGCAGTGGGAACAATTGCTCAAGCTCTGGAAACTCCTCGAATTGCTCAAGGGCTTCCCGCATCTCCCCCTGCCTGACGGCTTTGCGATCAAAGACTTCGATGAAGCCCAGACCCTCTCGGTGTTGAAGCACTGGGCCGATGCCTTCGCCGTCCCGTATCCCTTCGAGAAGGAGTTCGGACCCATCAACCTCGACTTCCCGAAGCCCAAGATCGGCACCGAGGCCGAGGTCAAGGAAGCCTTGCTGCGCATGACCATGTGCGAGGCCATCCTGGAGTTCGCCTACAACAACGGGCTGACCCTGGCCTCGGATACAGCCCTGACCGTGTACGAGTTCGCCCGCTTCATCTGGGGCGTCAAGATGGCCGTTGGCACCATCGCGGCCCAGTTCGGCAAGGTCCCGGTCGTGGGCATCGTGGTCAAGAAGTTGACCAACATGATCCAGGCCAAACTCTTGAACGTGGTGCAGAACTTCGCGTACTTCATTTCCAACAAGTTGGCCTCTCCCGCGAACCTGTGGGTGCCCATACTGGTTTCCTACGCGGTCAACATCTATGCCCGCGTCATGGACATCGAGTACGAACCCGAGCCGTTACCGGGTTTCGAGAACAAAGAAATGGTCATCGGCCTGTTCGGGAGCTTCGTGCTCGCTTCGGTGCCCAAGATCGGCATGGTCGCCCGCAGCCAGAAAGCCCTCGACCTCCACACCAAGGCCGCTACCGCCCTCGACGTCAGCGGGACCTATCAACAAGCGGTGAAGAAGCTCATCGACGACGGTGATCCCACCGGTTTCGGGTCGGTGCGCGAGACCATCGTGCGCGAGGTCACCAACCGCCACCAACTCAGCTTCGAGGAGCGTCGCATCGCCCGTATCGGCACCCGGTTGACCGAGGTCTTCCAATTGGCAGCGGTGATCGATCCGACCCACATCACCAAGATCCTGGCCATTGCTGCCGGGGTTGCCACCAGCGGCGTGCTGGTCCATTCCACCTACACCACGTTCGGCTACCTCATGAAGGTGACCGGCAAGGGGATGCAGGACGCGACCCAGATGGCGTTCCACCCGGACCGTCCCCTCGAGCAACGCGCCGAGGTCTCCCCTTACAGTCTGGAGAAGCCGAACCTCCAATCCTTGGCCCAAACCTACTCCAGCATGGGGACCGAGTTCGATCGTTACCTCGCCCTCCTGGAAAAAGGTGTTGGCCGTGAGGATGATATCCAGACCTGGGCCGACAAACTGGAGACCAGCGATCTCGCCCTGGACAACCTGATGAGCGCTTCCGAGGCCATGACCCTGGCCGCGGACCCCGAGAACCAGGACCTCTTCGCCGCCTCCCAGGATCTGCACGGTCAACGGGCCATGGCTCTGTCGGCCGTGATGGAACAGGCCCTCGACCAGAGCGCGCCCGACATCGCCCTCATCCGTAGCGAGGAGCTGCGCGGCAGTGTGGAACGCTATCTCGGCGTCCTGCGCCAAGCCCGCGAGCACATCGTTTCCGCGAAGCTCGATTCTCACAAGGTCCTGCATCTCGAAGCCGTGACCTCGAGCAAGAGTTGGACCGGTACCCACACCGTGAACGCGATCGTCCGCAACCGCAGCCGGAGCACCCTGCAGAAGGTCGAGGTGCAGCTCCTGAGCGGTCTGACTTTCGACCTCAAGTCGGCGCGGGTGCAGGTGCTCGAACAACTGAAGCCGGGTGAGGCCGCCGCCGTGCAGTGGAAGTTCAAGCTCAGCGGGTACGACCGCGACAACATCGCCTTGAAGTCGGTCACGGTGATCTCGGCTGCCGAGGGCACGCCGATCGCCTCGAGGGTAGCCACGATCGTCGACTGAGACCGAGGAGGTACTCGATGCGTTGCCTAGTGACCCTGCTGCTGGTCTTGACCGCCGGATCGGTTCTGGCCATCGGGAAGAACGACCCGGTCACCCCGATCGACGTCAACGACATTTTCGTTTCCGACAGCTTTATCGTGAAGCGGGCACCGTCCGTGGGTGAGTTCGACATCTGCGGCGTGACCGTGACCACGGGCGCGGGCGCCAACTACAGCGGTATCTCCGGGGTGCTCACCGGGGCCTTGGTCAAGATGCTCGCCGGCAAGACCTCGATCTCGCTCGTGCCCAAGAAGTTCATCGACTTCGTGCACATCAATCCGGATGTGATCATCAAGTCGTTGCCCTTCGCCCACTACTTCTCCTACATCTTCGACATCACCTCCTACCTGGAGGTGAAGTCCGGAGATCCGACCACCCGCGATATCGCTCCGTTCAAGTACCACATCGGCAATCCCGAGACGAACGTGAACGTCAAGGAGTTGGAGAAGTTGATGCTGGTGCGTTTCCAGAAGCTCAACGAGCTGGCGGGAGCCGATGCCCTCTACGCGTACAAGTTGCCTGACGGAACCCTGATCCGCGGCGATACCTACGGTATGTCCGAGGTCCTCTTCCACATCTCCTCGACCTACTGGGCGCCGGTGATCGAGCGGCTCAAGGTCTGGTGGAAGGGCCGCATGGAAGAGATTGTCGAGGGCAACGAAGAGCGCATTCTGCGCAGCATGGAGCAAGCCGGCAGTGACCTCACCGTGGAGCAGATGATGGCCTTCCTCGACAGCGAGGAAGGGACCAACGTCTTCTGGGAGATTTTCAAGGAATTCAAGGGTGGTGTGACCCGGTCCGGGAAGGACATCAAAGAATTGCTCGAAATCCTGAACGACGTGGCCTTTGTCGAGACCGTGGTCGACGGACTGGGCAAGAACGGGGTCAAGGGCGCAAGCCTCGTCTTCAAGATCGGGGACGTGTTGCCCTATCCCAACCTCGAGATGCTGCTCCAGTTGTTGAAGGATATCATTAACAAGATCAAGAGCATACCGAAGATGCATCTGGGCTGGCCCAAGAATGACGTGCGTATGGCCATGGTCACCCGGTATCTCAACGAACAGGTGGTCGAGATCAGTAAGATCATCGTCACGCCCAGTTCCGTGGCCAATGACTGGTATCCCGTATTCCTGGCCACAGACTGGCACCGCGAGGTGCAGACGCTCGACGGCGAGCGCGTGGGCGCAGAGGGACCGGTCGCCCTCGGTCACTACGGCCGCCTGATGCAAGTCGCTCCCTGACCGTCAACCCAACGAGAGGTCGGACACATGAAAGCCCTATTCCTCGTCATCCTGCTCGTCAGTGCAGTAGCCCAGGCCGGTCAGGACGCCGTCCAGGCCCTGGTGGCGTATGCCACCGGCGAGGTCGAAGGCAGTGATGGTCTGATCGTCACGGCGAACGAACCCGAGGCCGCGGCCAAGATCCTCGCTCCGATCAATGACCATCTCCGCAGGTTAGGTCGCGAACCCTATGCCCTCCCCGAGAACGGGAAGCTGGTAGTCCTGGCCGGTTCTCCGGCGAGATTGCTGGTCGAGGAACTCGAGGCCGAGTTTGGCGAGACGGTACGCGCGGCCGACGAAGAGAAGAAATTCCTGGTTTTCATGGACAAGCTCGCCGCCCTCTTCCTCGACCTCCTGAAGAAGGAATACGCCATCGGCAAACAGTTCCTCTCCTCGGCCGTTGGTATCATCACCGGGAACATCACCTACGGGCTCACCATGCAGATCCTCAAGGAGATGATCCTGCGGCGCATCGGGGTCTGGGGCTTCGCCCTGTTCCCCTTCTCCGCGGCCGTCGATCTGGTCGCCGTGGCCCTCGGACTTGCGGCTTCGCTGATCACCGTCACGATCACGGGGGTCGTACTCTTCGTCCAGGCCATCCCACTCGCGCTCGTGAAGCTCATCTCCGTGGTCGCCAAGGGAGTGGTCAAGCTCGGCTCCTGGATCATCGGCAAGTTCAAGAAACAGCGCGGGTTGTTCCAACAGTTCCAAGATGAGGCCAAGCTCCGCCTCAACCGCGCCATCGGCGACCCCTTCACCCTCGAAGAGTTGGCCATCCGTCACGAAAACCTGACCGAGGCTCTCGATACCGAGGGCGAACCCCTGGAATTGGACCAGGCCGTTGTCGTGGTGCCCCTCAACGGGTGAACGCGCTACGAGTACCCGCCGCAGGGCGGACCCTCCTGCGAGAGCGGCGATGAAGCTCTCGGTCGTCATCA
>MGSU01000134.1:0-6533 GCA_001799195.1 Deltaproteobacteria bacterium RIFOXYA12_FULL_61_11
AGGAGGAGATGGAAGTGGTTATCCATGAGAACGTGGTCTATTAGGCTGATACCATAGTGCTTTTTCGTTCCCGCCAGGAGGTTTAGGTAGAGTTCTTTAAATGCAGGGTTGCTGAGCAGGTACTGGCGGGCGTGGTCGGTGCATTGCCAATAGGCGTGGACCAGATCGCCGTCGTGGAGTTGCAGGTCGCGAGGTACTCGGGTGTTGGTGATCATGCTCATGGCCTGATCACCTCAGCACATTGCGGGCCAGGGGTGTTTGATGAAAAGAACTGTGAAGACAAAGTGCTATTCACAGCAGATTGCGGGCATTCGAAAAATCGATTCGGAGGATAGAAGTCCAACATGGGTATTGGTGGGTTTTGATGTTTTGAACCCCCGAACATCCAGTCGGACTCGCTTTACTCGCGCGCAAAACACCGAATCAAACCCCGGCGGTACCATTCAGTTTGATTCAGGCATTCAATCAAATCGAATGGGTCCACAGGTTCGAGATCCGCCGATTTGTATTCATATTGTTGATATCATACACATCTCACCCATGGCCCGGAAGCTGCATGCGGCGGTCGCAATGATGTAGGACATCAGACCATCCGCACGGAATTTGTTTACCACTACGACGGCGTGCGCCGCAAGAAACCACCACAACACAAAGGAAAAATTATGAAAACGACGAAATCGACGGATTCCCCTGTCGGCACGATGGAAACCCGGATGAAACAGTGGGGAGCCCATCTCGACGATCTGGTCGCCAAAGCCGGAGAAGTCAGCACCGACGCCCGTAGCAGCTATCAGAAACGCGTGAACGATCTGAAAGCCAAACACACGATTGCACAAAACAAGTTCAATGAGTTCAAGACCGCAGGCAGCGAGGAGTGGGAAACCTTCAAAGTCGGCGCCGAGAGCACCTGGAACGAACTCGAGGGGGCCTTCAAGGACTTGACCAACAGCCTACCGATCGCCGCCAAACCCGCGAAGGGTGAGGCTAAAGACACCCTTAACCAGAGAACCACGACCACGCGGCCCATGCACAAACCCGGCGCGTCGAAGTCATCTTCACACGCGCATCATGCGCAGACACATTCTTTAACCACCAAAGGGAATAAAAAATGAACAGCCAATCACGAACGTTTTTTGCTACCAGATTGACCCGGGGAACCCTGGGACTCCTCCTGTTGCTCGTCTTCGCCTTGCCATTCTATAGCTGCAATGACGACAATGACGAAACAGCGACGGAGGGGGACGCTACGCTCGGGTCCCTCACTATCTCTGTCACCCCGGCCACGGCCGAGGTGCTTATCGAAGGGCCCAATGGTTTCAGCCAGACCATCACCGGCAGTCTGTGCATCTCTGATCTGGAGCCGGGTGAGTACACGGCCTCAGCCACCGCCAGCGGCTTCAGCGATGCGGACGGTTCGATCACCATCGTGGCCGGAGAGACCTCGAGCCTCACCTTGTCGCTCCTCAGCACAACGTCCGCGCCGACGGCGACGCTCGGGTCCCTCAATATCAATGTCACTCCGGCCACGGCCTCAGTGGTTATGGCAGGACCCGATAGTTACAGCAAGACCTTCACCGGCAATCTGTTCATCGCTGACCTGAAGCCGGGTCAGTACACAGCCTCGGCCACGGCCAGCGGTTTCAGCAATGCGGTCAGTCAGATCAACGTCGTGGCGGGACATACCTCGAGCATCTCCTTGCTGCTCCTCGACACCACGACCGCGACGGCGGCGACGCTTGGCGCCCTCAATATCAATGTCACGCCGGCCACGGCCTCAGTGGTTATGGCAGGACCCAATAGTTACAGTAAAACCTTCACCGGCAATCAGTTCCTCGTCGATCTGAAGCCGGGTCAGTACACGGCCACCGCCACCGCCAGCGGCTTCAACAATGCGGCTGCCCAAATCAACGTCGTGGTCGGACAGACCTCGAGCCTCTCCTTGCTGCTCCTCGACACACCTACCGCGACGGCGGCGCTTGGAGCCCTCAATATCAACATCAATCCCGCCTCAGCCACCGTGCTGGTCACGGGGCCGAATGATTTTGAGCTGAGCTTTACCGGCAACCGGTTGCTCATCGACCTGAAGCCGGGGGAGTATCGAGCCGTGGCCAGCGCGCCAGGGTTCGGCGACTCGACCATGGGCATCAACGTCGTCGTGGGTATGACTTCGAGCCTCTCCTTTGTGCTCCCGGCCAAACCCATCATCACCGAGGCGCCCCGCGCAGTGTATCGCGATAATAATGGTAGCCTCGTTCGCTTCGACTCCATCGTCATGCAGTCCGGTCAGTTCTCCTTCCATGCATGGCTCGAGGACAACCCCGAAGGCATCGTTCCGAGCCATATCACGACCAGCCCCATCTCGAATCCGGGCAACCCGCTGCTCAGCGAGCAGAAGGAATACGCACCGAGCTTTACGCAGAACCTGGCCGGCGCCTGGGTCGGTTTCAAGGATGCCGGCGGCGTAGTCCGCCCCGTGATCGGCGCTGATGTCCGCTGGGAACTCGACCAGTTATGGTCGAAGCGCGTCAACAGCATGCAGTTCGGCACCAGCGACGACAACCGCATCGCGCAGGGCTTCGGGGTCTTTGACGACCAGGCGGACACGCGCACCAACAACGCCCGTCTCACCGGCGAACGCTTTCCTTATGTCGCGAGTGAATATCCTCTGTATAACGTGACCGGTATTGCCGCTCCCTATGCCGACGGCTTCACCTGGGTGACGCTGTTCTCTCCGGATACCAGGGCCGCCGGCCGTATTGTGGCCGTAGCGACCGTCAACGGCGAGGAAATCGGCAAGCAGATCCTGTACAAGAATTTTGCGCCCGCACCCAAGCTCACGATCACCAAAACCGTCAGCGCTGACGTCGTGAACCTCGTGGCCGGCTCCGCGACCGTCACCTGGACCGTCAAGGTCAAGAACGTCGGCCTCGGCGAAGCCACCAATGTCGACCTCAGTGACATCCTACTCTCGGGCGTGGGCACCAATTACTCCCTCGGCCCCCTGCCTGCCGGCAGCACCGCCGTGGGCGATGGCTTTACGCTTTCGTTCCCGCTTCCTTCGGGCGACACCGAGACCCTGACCTTCACGGCTACGGTCACCGAAGCCGGTACCTACTGCAATGAAGCCCAGGTCCTCGAATACAATGATGACGACAACGAATGGGAACCGATCGGCCTCAAGGCCAGCGACTGCTTCACGGCGCTCGAGTCCAAGGTGTCTATCATCAAGGACTTTGTCGCCGATGACAACACGACCAGCCTTGGTCGGGCCAAGACCGTTTCGGCCAATGTCCCTGCCAAACTGCGGGTGCGCGTGATCAATAACGGCAGCGGCAACGCGACGGGTGTGGCGGTCAACGACGTGCTCTCCAGCGGCGACGGGACCAAGTATGCAGCCAGTTCGTTCTCGCTGGGGACCGCGAATAGCACGGATGGCTTCGACTATACGATCGCCGACCTCGCTGCCGGCGCTACCACCACCATGCTCTTCACCGTCGTGGGCTCGGCTGACGGCGTCTATTGTGACACGGTGACCGTCACCGCCACTTCAGGCGACATCGGCATCGGCACGGACACCGCCTGCCTGACCGTGGCCACCCCCAACCTCACGATCACAAAAACTGACGCGCCCGAAAGCGTCATCCCAGGCGACACCTATGTCTCGACCATCGTCGTGACCAATACCGGCAATGCCACGGCCACCAATGTGGTCATCAGCGATGTGCTGGGCCTCAATGCTGAGGTCGGCATGAGGGTCATTTATGTGAGCTCGAGCCTGAGCGGCGTGGGCGGCATTCTGGCCAACAATACGGTCACGGCCAACACGATGGACATCGTGGCCGGTCAAATCGTGACCTTCACCGTCACCAGCCGCATTCCGCTTGGTGCCATCTCCGGCACCTACTGCGACGAGGCCACCGTCACCAGCAGCAACACCCCCACCCGGGAAGCCTCGGATTGCATCGACGTGCCGGCTTTCTCGGCGCTCCAGACCCAGATGATCGATCTCAATGATCCTGTGGCGGCTGGAAGCGAACTCACGTTCTTCTCGACCATGTATGTGGAATCTCTCTCCAACGAGGGCGTGAACAAGAACACCATGAAGTTCAGCTTCGGTCTTACCACCCCGGAGGGTATCGGCACCGCCGGTGTTTTCCGCGTCGCCTCGACCGAGGTCTACCTCGACACGGCTCCGGTGCGTGATCCCATCACCGGTCTCGTCGTCTCCGACGCGACCAATGCCACTGCCGTGCTTCAAACAGCGGGCAGCGCCTACACGATCGACAACTCGACCGCAGGCCTGCAAGTCATCACCATGACTCCGAGTGTCGCCTTGTTGCCCAACACGGCGATCTATTGCCTGCATCTGGTGGAGATCCCGAGTGCCACGCCGACCAACAAGATGTACACCTCGAGCTACATCTGGAATTCGGTCGGTCTGGGCGATACCTCGCATCTCTACCAAGCAAGTTCCTCCGAACCCACGACTGTGCTCCCCTGAAGTAATGGTCGGGTTCCCGCGGGAGTCTCACGACTCCCGCGGGTTTTTCCGGTTCAATCCCCCCCGAGCAACTCGTGAAAGCCAGGCACACGCTCTCGAATTTGAAATGAAGCATACTCCCACGTCGGGCTCCCCTTTCACAACTTCTCCAACGGATCACACCCGGCGGTTCCATTCAGATTGATTCAATCCTTCAATCAAATCGAATGCATCCCCAGACTCGAGGTGTGCCTTATTGGGTTTATGTGGATGATTTCATACATACCTTACTCATGGCCCGAAAGCTGCAGACGCCGGTCACAATGATGTAGGACATCAGACCACCCGCACGGATCTTTTTCACAACCACGACGGCGTGCGCCGCAAGAAACCACCACAACACAAAGGAAAAGCGTATGAAAACGACGAAAAGGAAGGACGTTACCAACCCCCCGCCAAGTGCCGCAAAACCCACGACGGGCATGGCCAAGAATGCCCACGGCCAGACAACCACGACCGCGCGGACCGAGCCGCAACCCGGCGCGTCGAAGTCATCTTCGCACCTGCATCCCGCACAGACATCTTCAACCACGAAAGGGAATAAAAAATGAACCACCAAGCACGAACGCTCTCTCCTTCCCGACTGACCCGGGGACCCCTGGGACTCCTCCTGTTGCTTGTCTTCACCTTACCGTTTCATAGCTGCGGTGACGACGCGAAGGAGGACTCTTCGCTCGGATCCCTCACTCTCAATGTCACTCCGGCCACGGCCGAAGTGACGATGGTAGGACCCAAGAGTTACAGCAAAACCTTCACCGGCACTCAGCTTATCTCTGATCTGGAGCCGGGTGAGTACACGGCCTCGGCCACCGCCAGCGGCTTCAACGATGCGGACGCTCAATTCAACATCGTGGCCGGACAGACCTCAGACCTCACCTTGTCGCTTATCGACACCACGACCGCGTCAGCGGCGCTTGGCGCCCTCAATATCAACATCAATCCACCCTCCGCCACCGTGCTGGTCACGGGGCCGGATGATTATGAGCAAAACTTTACCGGTAACCGGTTACTCATCGACCTGAAGCAGGGGGAGTATCGGGCCAAGGCCAGCGCGCCAGGGTTCGGCGACTCGACCATGGAGATCAATGTCGTCGTGGGTATGACTTCGAGCCTCTCCTTTGTGCTCCCGGCCAAGCCTATCATCACCGAGGCGCCCCGCGCCGTGTATCGCGATGATAAAGGCAGTCTCGTTCGCCTCGACTCCATCAGCATGCAGTCCGGTCAATTCTCCTTCCATGCATGGCTCGAGAATGAACCCGATGGCATCGTTCCGAGCAAAATCACGGCCAACCCCATCTCAAATCCGGGCAACCCGCTGCTCAGCGAGCAGATGGAATTCGCTCCGAGCTTGACGCAGAACCTGGCCGGTGCATGGGTCGGCTTCAAGGACGCCTCCGGCGTCATCCGCCCCGTGATTGGCGCCGATGTCCGCTGGGAGATCGACCAGTTCTGGTCGAAGCGCGTCAACAGCATGCAGTTTGGCACCAGTGACGATAACCGCATCGCGCAGGGCTACGGGGTCTTTGACGACCAGGCCGACACGCGCACCAACAACGCCCGTCTCACCGGCGAACGCTTTCCTTTTGTCGCCAGTGAATATCCGTTGTACAACATGACCGGTCTAACCGCTCCCTTTGCCGACGGCTTCACCTGGGTGACGCTGTTCTCTCCGGATACCAGGGCTGCTGGCCGTATTGTGGCCGTGGCGACTGTCGACGGCGAGGAAATCGGCAAGCAGATCCTGTACAAGAATTTTGCGCCTGCACCCAAGCTCACGATCACCAAGACCGTCAGCGCTGACGTTGTGAACCTCGTGGCCGGCTCCGCGAGCGTCACGTGGACCGTCAAAGTCAAGAACGTCGGCCTTGGTGAAGCTACCAATGTCGACCTCAAAGACATCCTGCTCTCAGGCGCAGGTGCCAATTACTCCCTCGGTTCACGGCCTGCCGGCAGCACTGCCGTGGGTGATGGCTTTACGCTTTCGTTCCCGCTT
>MGSU01000134.1:6548-16683 GCA_001799195.1 Deltaproteobacteria bacterium RIFOXYA12_FULL_61_11
AAAGATGATGACAACGAATGGGAACCGATCGACCTCAAGGCCCATGACTGCTTCACGGCCCTCGAGTCCAAGGTGTCCATCATAAAGGACTTTATCGCCGACAACAACACGACCAGCCTGGGTCGAGCCAAGACCGTCTCGGTCAATGTCCCTGCCAAACTGCGTGTGCGCGTGATCAATAACGGCACCGGTAACGCAACGGGGGTGGCGGTCCATGACGTGCTCTCCAGCGGCGACGGGACCAAGTACACAGCCAGCTCGTTCTCGACCGGAACCGCGAATGGCACGGACGGCTTCGACGCCACCATCGGGAACCTCGCCGCCGGCGCCACCACAACCCTCTTCTTCACTGTCACGGGCTCGGCTGACGGCAAGTATTGTGACACGGTGACCGTTACTGCCACTTCAGGCGACATCGGCATCAGCACGGACAGCGCATGCTTGACCGTGGCCACTCCCAACCTCACGATCACCAAAACTGACGCGCCCGAAAGCGTCATCCCAGGCGCCACCTATGTTTCGACTATCGTCGTGAAAAATGACGGCAACGCCACGGCCACCAACGTGGTCATCAGCGATGTGCTGGGCCTCAATTCGGCTGTCAACATGAGGGTCATTTATGTGAGCTCGAGCCTCAGCGGCGTGGGCGGCACTCTGGCCAGCAATACGGTCACGGCAAAAACGATGGACATCGCGGCCGGCCAAACCGTGACCTTCACCGTCACCAGCCGCATTCCGCTTGGCGCCATCTCCGGCACTTACTGCGACAAGGCCACCGTCGCCAGCAGCAACACCCCCACCCGGGACGCTTCGGATTGCATCGAGGTGCCGGCGTTCTCAGCGGTTCAAACCCAGATGATCGACCTGCATGATCCTATAGCGGCTGGAGGCAATTTCAGTTACTTCTCGACCATGTATGTGGAAAATCTCTCCAACGAGGGTGTGAACAAGAACACCATCAAGTTCAGCTTCGGCCTGAGCGATCCTAAGGACATCGGCAAGGCCGGTCTCTTCCGCGTCAACTCGACCAAGGTCTACCTCGACTCGGCTCCGGTGCGGGATCCCATCACCGGTCTCGTCGTCTCCGACGCGGCTAATGCCACTGCCGTGCTTCAAACAGCGAACAGCGACTACACGATCAGCAACGCGACCGCTGGTCTGCAAGTCATCACCATGACTCCGAGTGTCGCCTTGATGCCCGACACGGCGATCTATGTTCTGCATGAGGTGGCGGTCCCGAGTGCCACGCCGACCAACAAGATGTATACCTCGAGCTACATCTGGAACTCGGTTGGTTTGGGCGATACCTCGCATCTCTACCAAGCAAGCTCATCCGAACCCACGACCGTGCTCCCCTGAAGAAATGGTCGTGTTCCCGCGGGAGTCTCACGACTCCCGCGGGTTTTTTCCGGTTTAATCCCACCTGAAGATGGCAGTGAAAACCAGGTGAACCGGCTCTCTACCGCCGGACAGGTGGGCTGCCCTCATGCTGGTGATCGCCGAAGGAGCAACGCGGCGACTCCTACCTTCAGACCTTTCTAGGAGTATGCTATGAACTCGAGTTATTTCCTGGTCACTCTGCTCTTGTGCCTGATCTTCGCCACCTCTGCTGCCTTGGCAGCAGAAAAACCAAGTGCCCAGACGAGCGGGCAGGTGCCCAATTCCGACGGCTTTTCGCTGGGACTCGTCCTCGGTGATCCGACCGGGATCACGCTCCGCAGCGGACGAGGCTATCGCCGCGCAATCCAAGCGCACCTGGGCTTCAGCCCCTTCCCCGGCGATGCGATGTCGCTGATGGTGGATTGGACCTACGATGTCTGGGATTTCCTGGGTGGTACCTCTGACCTGCCGCTGTCGTTGCCGTTGTATCTCGGCGCGGGCGTCAAAGCGCAGTGGTTCAACGGTCAGTATCAAACCTATGGCTATAACAAACACTACGATGATCCCAAGGATGCCAACTTCGGGCTGGGGGCGCGCGGACTTGTCGGTCTCCGTGCGTCCTTCCACGACGCTCCGTTTGACCTCTTCCTAGAACTCGCTCCGCTCAGCATTCTCATCATCGTGCCGAACCTCGGCATCGTGTATGATTTCGACGCAGCCATCGGCGCACGCTATCGATTCTGAGATGGAATACAACCCCCTCGGTCGGATTCTGTTTTCACCCAAGGCCCTTCCGACCATCTTCTCCATGCTGGTCAGGGTACCTTCGGGTCTTTCCCGCGGTAGGCAGGGATGAGCGTGAATTCCAATCATTTTGATTTCATGCTCCGCTGGTACTTCACCAGTACGAGTTCCAGGTACAGTCCCTCGAGGAGGTCGTGTTCGAAACAGGGTTTCCCCTCTATCAAATTGAATGAGGGAAACTCCATATTGATAGTAGTAGCTGCCATCGGTGGTCCAATTGTTCGCATAACTGAATGTTTATTAAGCTATAGTGTACTTGGCTCGAATGCTGCATGCATATAGCATGCATTCATCAAGGTAGTGAAAGGAGGAGCCAATGAGCAAACCCGAGGTGCATATTGGAAAAATGGAAACCCAACTCAAACAATGGGGGGCAAAGCTGGATGAGTTTGTAACCAAAGCCGAAGGAGTCGGCGCTGAGGTCAAGGAGGATTACTGCAAGCAAATTGAATTCCTCAAGGCGAAACATAAGGTTGTACAAACAAAGCTCGATGAATTCAAAGTCGCCAGCGGCAAAGAATGGGAAACCTTTAAAACCGGGGTCGAGGATACCTGGAATGATCTTGAAGTTGCTTTTAAGAAACTGACCAAATAGACGGAGAAGCTGGAAAGTATGCTGTGGACCATTGCGATCATTACGACTGCTGCTCTGGGTGCTTGGACTGCTCAGGTCCTGCACTCGAGATGGAGGTATCCCTATTTGGGTCCTTTTGGCAGTGCCCCTGTTCAACTCCGGATCCTCAGTGGCCCACCTCGCTCACAACGATGAACCCATCCATAATTGTATTCAACTGGAGGATAAGATGAGACATCTAACTACATTCGGAATGCCTATGTTCATCATAGCCATTTCCATCGTCCTGGGGTGCACGAGCCCCTTGTTGCGCACCGAAGCCTCAACCTCGGGAATACGGGCTGCAGAAGAGGTTGGTGCGGCAGGCGTGCCGCAAGCCTCCCTGCACCTTCTCTTAGCCAAAGAAGAGTTGGAAAAGGCCATTGAGTTCTCCAAGAATGATGAGAGGAAGAAGGCCGAGTCCATGTTGTTGCGGTCTGAAGTAGACGCTGAACTTGCTGTAGCCCTTTCCCGTGAGGATACGGAGAAAATCGAGGGTCGTGCAGCAGTTGCGCGCGTACGTCAGCTTCGGCAGGATAACAGCCCAACGCCAGTTAACCCACTGTGAATTTTAACTTGTAATCGACAATGGAGAAGATCGTATGAAAACGTATAGTATTTCGATCCTCGTTTGTGCGGCGTTTATCGCCGGTTGCGCTGCTCATGCTCCGCGGGAACTGGTCAATGCTCGAGAAGTCTATCGACGCGCCAGCACGGGTCCAGCGGCACAGGTTGCACCGGCTGAACTGCATGTTGCAACCCAAGCACTCGATAAGGCAGAAAAATCTTTTAAAGAAGATCCTGATTCCTATGTGACTCGGGATCTCGCCTATATTGCACAACGCAGAGCGGAGATAGCGGAAGCGACCGCCTCTATTATCTTCGAGCAGAAGGGTAATACCCTTGCGAAGAAAGATTATCAAGAGATGCAGACCAAGATCGTAGAACAGACGAAACAAGACCTGACTCAAACCCGCACCGCACTCGCGGAATCGGAGCGCAGCGGTGAATCGTCGGCAGCGAAACTTTCCGTCGAGCAGGATGCACGTATTGCCTCGGATCAACGAGCCGCTACCGCCCAGACGGATCGGATTGCAGCAGAAAATCGTGCCCTTGCTGCTCAAGCAGCCTTGGCCAAGTTGGGTGAGGTCAAGAATGAACCTCGCGGCATAGTTGTTACCCTTTCAGGTAGTTTGCTCTTCGCATCGAATGTGACAACGTTATTGCCGGCAGCCATGGCCCGGCTTGACCAAGTAGCAGAGGTGTTGCTCAACAACAGCGAACGTCGTCTCATGATTGAAGGACATACCGACTCCCAGGGTACGAACTCACACAACCTTCAATTATCTCAGGGCCGGGCAGATGCAGTTCGCAGCTATTTCATACAAAAGCATTACCGAGCTAATCTCATTCAAGCCCAGGGATTTGGGGAGACCCACCCCATCGCTGATAATTCCAGTGCCGAAGGTCGGGCGAATAACCGCCGCGTTGAGATTATCATTGAGCGTGATCCGACCGTTTCCAGTCAATGACAGGACCTGCACGGAAGAAGGATTTTGAGAGCAATTCGCTTCAAGATCCATCCCCCCCCGGCAAGCGTAGCTCAAGCTGTGCCCTTGAGGAAATGGACCCACACTCTCACCCTGCAACCTAAGGAGGAGCATCCAATCTGAAAGTATCCAAGTAAACGCTTGCAACGAGATGATAATGAACACCAAGAAGGAGAAT
Source organism: Deltaproteobacteria bacterium RIFOXYA12_FULL_61_11 (assembly GCA_001799195.1). GTDB lineage: Bacteria > Bdellovibrionota_F > JAHFAK01 > YA12-FULL-61-11 > YA12-FULL-61-11 > YA12-FULL-61-11. Next base: position 11,074 of record MGSU01000134.1, read on the forward strand.
TTCATGAGCCGAGAGAAAGAAATGACGAACGAGACAACCCTTACCGAGAATGATCTTCCTACAAAGCAGGATCAGACGAAAGAAGTAACCGCAGAGAAAAAAACGACCACCATGGTGAAGGACGAACCCTCGAAACAGGTTCACAAACACGTCGCTCCCCATGATAACAAGGCGACAACCACGGAGAAGATCCCTCAACAAAAACCCGATCAAACAAAAAACGTCAATCCTAAACCTGATAAAAAGACCGCAAAATCATAAAGAGGTGTTGTATGAACAAGGATCAAGCAAAAGGTACCTGGGAGCAGATCAAGGGAAGAGCGAAAAAGGCCTGGGGCGAATTGACCGACGATGACCTCAAGAAGGCTGAAGGTTCCGTAGACAAGCTCTATGGGGTGATACAAGAGAAATTTGGCGATACCAAGGAAGCGATATTGGCGAAGTTGGACAAGCTACACCTGTAACATACAAAAAAAAGATCAGAAGGTCCGGGGGTAGCTGCTATGCGCAGAACCCTCGGCCCCTCAACTTACCAAAAAGGAGATGTGCATGTTGTGGACAGTCGCGATTGTCTTCCTTGTGCTATGGATACTTGGTCTCATAACCTCATTCACCATGGGAGGCTTTATTCACCTGCTCTTGATGCTTGCAGTTGTCGCGGTCCTTGTTCGCATTATCCAGGGACGCCGAATAGTTTGACTTCGAGATCTCGAGGACCTGAAGGGCAAAGAAAACCTGAACGAGAAAGGTAAGACCATGAGATACATGTTATTCTTCATTCCCTTGCTCATCGCAACCGGCTTTGCGCTGAGCTGTACGACGACCAAAGAGCAAGCCGAGAAAAATGCCGCTGCCAGCACAGCGGTACAACTCAAAACAGCAAAAACGGAAACTGTCGAAGCGTTCAAAGCCACGCAAGACTATACTTTTTCGCAACGAGCAGATTTCGTTGCAAGGATGAAAACGGAACTGGCAGAAACCCAGGATAAGTTGCATCAGATCACGCTCAAAATTGAAGCCTCGAATGCTGCCACCAAGGCCGATGCCAAGGAAAAGCTCGAAGTGGTGCGCAGGAATTATTCGCGGGCGAAACAGGAACTCGAGCAGGCTGAAAGCGCCAGCGAGACCACCTGGGAAAACATCAAAAGCGGCATTAAGAAGTCCCACAGTGAGTTGAAGGAATCCTTTGAGCATATGCGCCAATGGTTGAGTGACAAAATTGAACCCTGACCTGGGTTAGGGCGAAACCTACCCGAGGCCCCCCCCCACAACTGTTAGGTCCCACATTCCGCCGAACTCGGCTTGCATCCTCTTTGCGCTCGTGCCAGGATGCCTCGCGACGCTGGTGCGAGCATGACCACGAGGTCGTATGCTCCACGTGATGTCGGAAACCTAGAGGGAGGTACTATCATGAAATCGCTCTTGATCGTGCTGTGCATGTTCGTGCTCGTCGGGGGCGTGTCGGCCGATGAGCACGTCGGGCGCTTCGCGTGCAAAGACACCGTGATGCGTCAAAACAGCGGCGCCAAGATCGCCAGCAACGCCGCTCTGTACTTCCAAGTCTACCAGACCGAGGAAGGCCGGTTCCTGCTCAAGAACGTCCTCGGCCACGTTATGGTCGGCTATGTCTGGGATGGCACCATCGACAGCCGCTACTACGGCATCTTCAGCTTCGACCAGCTCGCCGACAATCCCGCCTACAAACCGCAGAAATACGTCGGGGCTGCCCAGTACAAAGATTTCAATGCCGTGAAGACCAACGGGAACGACGGCGGCGGCATGAACGGAACCCTGGTCCTGGACAAGAAGTTCGACCAGAAGAAGTTCCATGCCCACTATATCTTCCAGGCTGGGGAGCACATGGGCGGCACCCTCGATTTCGAGTGCTTCGCGGACTGAGCCCCACGCGCCGAGCTCGCCATGCCGACCGACATCTTCTCCTCGAACCTCGCGGCGCTCGCCGGACGGGATCCCGAGTTGCACCGGCGGCTCTGCGCTGCCCCACCTGATCCTGCCTATATCGTCGAGCAGCGCGGGGAAGAGTCCTGCCTACTCCGTCGGGGCACCGGAGGAGAGGTCCTCCTCTATCGCACCGCCGCAGCCCAGGCCGACCTCGAGCGCAGCCTCGCCAACCCTAGCCCTCCTCCGCGCCTGGTGGTGTACTTCGGTCTCGGCCTTGGGGAGCACCTCGACCGGCTCTCTCGGCACGAGCACCCGGACCTCGAAGGTCACCTGGTCCTCGAGGGCGACCTTGAGGTGTTCCGACACTTCCTGGCCTCGGCCGACCGGCGGGACCTCCTGACCGACCCCCGGGTCCTCTTCTGTGTCGGGCTCAATGTCGAGGCGCTGCAGCAGGCGCTGGTCGCTTACCTGACCCGCTCACCTCGGTACTATTACCTTTCTTGTCTGCGCAACGTGGTGCTCACAACCCTCGCAGCCACGGCCCCACGCTACTACTTCGAGGCCGCCGAGGCGTTGCGCAAGGCCAAGGAGCAGGTCCGGCTCAGCTTCGGCAACTCCAGCGAGGATTATTTCCTGGGGATGCGCAACCTCCTGACCAACATCCCGGTGGTACGCAACAGCCCGACCAGCGCCCCTCTCTGGAACCAATTCCGGGGCGTCCCCGGGGTGATCGTGGCCTCGGGACCATCGTTGGACCTCGCCAAACCCCGGCTGGCGGAACTGTCGGACAGAGCCTTGGTGCTGTGCTGCGATTCGGCGCTCAAGCCCGCCCTCGAGACAGGTCTGCGCCCTCACGGGGTGGTTTCCCTCGAACGGTACGCCGAACTCGCGGCCTTCTTCTCGGGCTTCGAGATACCGGAGGAGCTACCGCTCTTCTCTCTCGTCGTCCAAGATCCTTCCGTCCTGGCCGCCCATCCAGGTCCGAAGGTCATTTCCTCTCCTCACCTGCGGTTCTCGTCCTGGCTGCTGCCCTGGGTTCCCTGCTTCTACACCGGTCCCACGGTCTCGACCCTCGCCCTGGCCCTCCTGGCGCGCTTCGGCTGCTCCCCGATCGCCATCATCGGCAATGACCTCGCCTATGATACTGCCAGCGGCCGCAGTCATCTTTCCGGCATGCTCCTGGACAATGACGCCGATCTCCAAGACGAGATCGGCCCCTGCCATGACGAGCCGGGGAACAGCGGTGCTCCGGTGCGCACCAAGGCGTCCTGGGTGTATTTCCGCGACAGTTTCTCCTTCCTCGTCCGCGATTTGAACGTGCGGCTGCTCAACGTCATCCCGGCCAGTCACGGGTTGCGGCTGCCCGGTGCCGAACGGCGAGACCTCGACGACCTGCTCGCGAACGACCTGGCCGCACCTCTCCCCGGTCTTCGCGAGCGACTCTCGAGCTACCTATCGCCCGAGGCCGCCGAGGAAACCGAGCGACGCGAAACCATCGGGGTGAAGCTTCGCGAGGGGGTTACCTATCTCCAGGGCCTCGACGGAGAACTCCGCGCCTTCCGCGCTCGCCTGGAGTCGGGCTCCGTCGCCAAGATCCAGGAACTCGAACGAGCCGCCACGGGGTTGATCGACGGGAGCCCTCAGTTCCAAGACCTCCTGGCCGACCTGATCGCCCCGTTCCATCTCGACATCTTCAACCGCTATTATGCCATCCCCGGCCAGGAACATGGCAATTTCGATCGCAAGGTCGAGCTGTTGAAGTCGTGGTCCGAGCAACTGGGAAGCTGGGCCGGACGGCTGGCCGAACTCCTGGCTGCTGGAGCCGATCGATCGTCACCACCCCGTGGAGGTCAGGTATGAACGTTGCGCTCGATTACACGCGTTGTCTGGAGGTGCCCCACGGCGGGCTGTTCTTGACCGAGGCCGACCTCCGGCGGCTGGTCCCCACCTTGGCCGACTGCCTGCGCCGCCTGCGCGAAGGCGAAGGCGACCTGTGTGACCAGGCCGTACTCATGACAGGCTGGCAGGACGAACCCGGCAGGCAACTACCGAAGGTTGAGGACTACCGCCGCCGTCTGGCCCCTCTCCGCGAGGTTGACCACGTCTTTATCGTGGGTATTGGCGGTTCCTACCTGGGACCGCGCGCCCTGTACGAGGCCCTGGGCGGGAACACCGGACCCGAGCTGCTCTTCCTCGGGTACGATGTTGATCCGCAGTATGCCCGGACCTGCCTGGAACGGGCCCGGGGCAAGGTCGGCTGCGTGGTCATCTCCAAGTCCGGGACCACGGTAGAGCCGGCCATGGCCTTCAGGTACGTCCGCGCTTTGATCCACGAACGCATGGGTTCCTCGGCCCGGAAGTACATCAAGGCGATCACCGGAGCCAAGGGCAGCGTGCTGCGGCGCATCGCCGAGGCCGAGGGTTACGACGTCTTCGACATTCCCGAGGATATCGGCGGACGCTTCTCGGTGATGACGCCGGTCGGAGTGGTCCCGGGTCTGGTGGCCAGCCTACCGATGGAAGAATACCTCGAGGGCGCCTTGGCGATGAAGCGTTCCGCCGACTTGCTCGAACCCTTGTGCAACCCGGCGGCTATGCTCGCAGCCTTGCGTTACCTGTTCTGGGAGCGCGGAGCAGTGGCCGAGTACCAGGTCTGCTCCTGTCAGCGGCTGGAGAGCCACTTGCAGTGGGCGGTGCAACTCCAGGCAGAATCCGAGGGCCACTACGGCCACGGAGTCCACGTGCTCGGCGCGTTGTTCCCGCGCGATCTGCATTCGGTCGGGCAGCTCCTGCAAGAAGGGCCCCGCAATCTCTACGAGGTGGCCACGGTGGTGCGCAACCAGGGAACCGCCATGCCGCTGGCGAGGACCGGCGGAGACGATGGACTCGATGGTTTTGTCGAGCGGGTCGGAGACCTCGGGCGCTTCTCCGACATGGTCGTGACCGGAGCGCTCAACGCCCACTTCGCCGGGGGTGCGCCGAGCTCGACCCTCGAACTGGACACCCTCGACGCAGCCCATCTCGGCGCGTTGCACTATCTCCTGTTCAAGTCCACGGCCCTGATGGGGTTGCTCCTACGGCACAACCCCTTCGTCCAACCGGGCGTCAAGGCCTGGAAAGACGCCTTGCACGCCGTCGCAGAGGGACAACACGGCCCGGGCGAAACCGGAGGAGAACGCCATGTCCTACGCTGCGCTGGTTGAACGACGTGGGCTGCTCTTTGCGCTCTGCGGTAGCTGCTGGGCGCTCGGTTTCGGGTTCTTCGCCCTGCACGGCTTCCTGCCCGAACCCCTGCCCGAGGAGAGTCGCGCCCTCCTCTCGGAACTGAGGGCGGAACTCGAAGGAGCCTCGGGAGGAGCCTCAGCCACGGCCCTGGAAACCGCCCCGGAGCGCAACACCCTGAGCGTGCCCCTCCCTCAACTCCGGGCCCTGATGTTGCACCTCGACACGGTCGGCGGCGGCGGTTCGGTGCAAGCCTTCACCCACCTGCTCACCGCCTTGTTCCTGGGCGTGGTCTCGGTGCAACTGTTTCTCACCACGAGACGCCGACCCCGGCGTTTCACGATCCCCGAGGAAGCCACGAACGACTCTGGGGAACCTCCGACGGAATAGCCCCGTAACCATTTCGTCTTGGGGGGATTGCTGATAGTTTCTGTAACCTCGTAGGGGTGGCGCCGACGGGGGACCCCCGCCACGGTGGGTGCATGG
>MGSU01000135.1 GCA_001799195.1 Deltaproteobacteria bacterium RIFOXYA12_FULL_61_11
CTGGGCTTTTTGGAAATGTCCCAAAAATTTCCCCTCGACCAGCTCCTCGATCGCACCTCGCTGCGTCTGCGTCAGATGACCCAGCGACATGTGTTCGAGCTGACGGGCAAGGAAACGGAGCGCTGCGAGCTCGAGCTGCCGGAGGAGTTCGACGAGCCACCCGATCCCCCGCCTCGCGAGACTCCGGAAGAGTTCGTCGCCAAGCTTTTGGAACTCGGCCGTGGGTACGTTGGGCCCCACTACCTCGAGCTGATTCTTGCGACCATGTACGAGCGGAGATCCCTGCGCGCGTATCTCGAGCAGAAAAACGGCGTGGTCGACGAACGCGAGTACCAACGCCTCAAACGCGGCAGAACCCGAGCGCTGCGAAAACTTCAGGATCTTCATGCCCTTGAGCAAGCCGGCGCCTTGCTCGACCAGCGACCGAAACGCAGAAGATATCGGACGAGAAGAAAAATTTCCCCGCCGCGGTCCCTTTTCTGTTCCGAAAAGGCTTTGCCCTAGTAGACACCAGGAGCCTTTCGATGAGCACGCAAACCCTGTCCAAGAAAAAAGGACGGCCGCGCAAGGATTGTCGGCAGACGGATTACAACGCCATCGATACGCTGCTCGTTTTGGGCGAGTTCAGGACCTCGGAGAACGATGGGGAACCAAGGGTGTTTTACCCCTCGCAACGGGAGATCGCCAGGCGTTTTGGCATTTCTCACACCCAACTCTCCGTCTATGCCAAGAAACACAACTGTACGCAACGACGGCACTTTGCTCGGCAGCGACTCCTGGCCAAGACCGAGGAAAAACTCCTCGAGTTGCGCGCCCAAGCCATGGCTTTTTCGAAGGAGGATGCCCTCGCCACCATCGACCATTATTTGATCAACTTTCGGAAAGCGGTCGCCGAGGACCGGGTTCGCACCGACAGTCCATCCGATTTCAACCTCATGCTCCGGCTCAAGGAGTTCCTCGCGGGGGGACCCGACAGCCGCCAGGAGATTCACACCTCGTTGTCCCTCGAGACTCTGCAACAACGTCACAGAGAAATGCTTGCCACCATCGAGGGGACCAGCGAGGCGGAAATGGGGTGTCTTAATGGCTCTATCAAGTTGATAGCACTGGAGAAATACCAGTCCAACCCCCCGCCGACCCCTTCCACGAACGATCCTCAAAAAATGACCGGCAATTTACAGAACAGTGATTTCAACGAGTTGTCTGATATCGAGGACCAATCGGAAGAAGCGTCGTATTCCGCTCTGCAGGAGGAGTCATGAAGCGAAAAATGAACCGCCGAGAATCCTCAAAGGTGGCCATTGATTCCGTAAATCCCCGCAGTATCCACTAAAACCGGTGTAGTACTCAAAGCCTTGGTTTTGGGCTCTATCTTCGTGTAGTTCGGTCGTATTGCCACAATCCTCCCCCGATAGCATGGGCACGTTGCGTGGAGCAGAAGAAGGTTCCATTGGGTTGCCATGGATGGTGGTATTTCCAACACCTCGATTATGGAGCCTCGAGCCGTGGTTCTGGCCTTGGTATTGCATCGCTCCCCCCGGGGGGTGGTCAAAAATATCCCAATGAAATCAATTTCCTAACCCTATCCCACCCCTCTTTTCAAGAGGGGGGTGTACCTGAAAGTTGCCACTCCCACGGAAGAAACCTAACACCCCCTGGTTTTGGGGTCATTTTCAGGCCCTTGGCAAGATACCAGTGCAAGTACCTCTCAAACCATGATTCCTCGTATCTTTTCGATTCTCGCACACCTTGATCGGTCCCTTTTCACCGATCTTTTCCCCTTTGCCTCTTATAGGAGGTGCCATCATGACAAACATCCTCACCCGCAAGGGTCGTCCTCGCAAGAGCGAGGGGCCATCCTTTCCCATCGAGCAAGTCGACCAGCTTCTGGTTCACGGCGAGCTGGTCATTGTGACCGAGGGGAAACCGCCCGAAACACGGTTTCCCAGCATGCGCGAGCTTGCCCGGCGCTTCGAGGTTTCACACACGGTCATCGCCGAGTACGCCAAGCAGCACAACTGCATGCTGCGCCGACGGCAAGCCAAACAACGGGTTCAGGAGCTTGCGGATACCAAGTTGATCGAACTGCGGGCAGAGGTGTTGGCGGTTACCCGGGACGATCAACTCCGGATCATTGATCGTTATCTGGTGGCCTTCGAGGAAGCGCTCAAGGATGGTCGGGTTCGCATCGATAACCCGACCGACTACAACACCATGTGCCGCCTCAAGTTGCTGCTGCTCGGCGAGGCCGATAGTCGCCAAGAGCACGATCACGGCATGCCCACGCTGGAGGAGCTGCAGGCTCGGCACCAAGCCATGCTCAAAACCCTTGCCGAGGCCACGCCGGAACGGTGCGGCATGGTGTTGTCACGGCACAGTGTTGTGGCAACGCCGGAGGTGGAATCGGATGAGGTCTGAACCCACGTGCCAAGCCGGGAAAATTTCCTTAGCACGGCAGCCCTTGCACCGCCTGGAACAGCGCTTCATCGGTGGGGTGCGTGTAGATCTGGGTGCTGGTGATCGACTTGTGGCGGGCGAAGCGCTGCGCCAGCCGGATGTCGTGCGTGGCCTCGTAGAGGTTCGTGATGGCCGAATGACGAACACTGTGAAACGAAAGGCGCCGCTCGAAGCCCGCGCGCTCCTGCCAGAGTTGAAAGGCGTGCCGCACCTGCCGCGTCGACAGGCGCTTGCCCAATCGGCTCAGGAAGAGCGGTGCGTCGGAGGCCATCGACTCGTGCTGCCGGCGTTTCCAACGGAAGAATTTTTCCAGCTTGGCCTGGACCCCCGAGGACAGCATCACCTCCTGTTCCCGAGCGTCATGGTTGCTGCGTTTGAAGATTCGCAACTGCACTCGGCGTCGCGCCTTGCCGTCTTGGGCCATGACGTCACCGAGGTTCAATCCCACCAGTTCGTGCTCGCGCAGTCCGGTCGCGAGGGCGAGCGACAGGAGCATGTGGTCACGGTACCCATCGAAGCGCTGGCCCGTCGTGCGAAGAAGCAGGAGCTGCTCGTACCGCGTCAGCGTGCATGGCCGCTTCGTGGTGTTGGCATACATCGTCATGGTCGTCTCCTCTGTGTGGAACCTCGGGCCACAACCAGTGCCCCTCGTTGGCTCTGCACGGGCAAGTCATTCGAAGGACGTTGTTTCTTACGGCTGACGAACAGCGGCGCCTCGCCGCAAAGCGCTGCTCCGCATCGGCTCTGCGCGGCTTGTTCCCGTTCGGTGAACAATTTTGGCGGGGTCGGAAGAGTGTGCAAATACATAGGACCTCCTCGTTGGGGATTGATCCATGAGGGCGTATCTCATGAGAAATAGCAAGGAAGAACATGATCTTGCAACGGAAGTGGGTTTCATCACCGCGCTGTGCCGGTACGAGGATGAGCCGATCCTGTTGGAACCCTATCAGTTCGCCTTCCTCAAAAACCGTGCGAGATTCCGTTGGATCACCAAAAGCCGCCAGGTCGGCTTTTCCTTTGTCTTCGCCCTCGAGGCCTTGGCCAGGTGCCATCTTCGCGAGGGCTATACCGCGGTGTTCGTCTCGTTCAACCAGGACGAGGCGAAGGAAAAGATCCTCATCGCCCGTCAGGTCTATGAAGAGCTTCCCACGGGTATCCAAAAGAAACTGGCCGTCGATTCCAAGACCGAGCTGGCTTTTGAAAGCTCGGGACGGAGGATCTCGCGCATCGTGTCCGTGCCGTCCAAACCGCCGCGCGGGAAGAAGGGGGATTGCTATCTCGACGAGCTGGCCCACTACGTCAACGACCGCGAGGTCTATACCGGCTCGACCGCGCTGATTTTGAGGTCGCACGGGCAGCTCACCGGCTGTTCCACCCCGCTCGGCCGACGCGGTATCTTTTGGGAGATCGCCACCGAGGAGTTGAGAAAATTTCCCCATCACTCACGCCAGAGCGTTCCGTGGTGGCTGTGTTCGTTCTTCTGTCACGATTGCCGGCGTGCCGCCGTGGAGGCTTTAGAACTGCCGACCGAAGAGCGGGTGGCCAAATTCGGCAAGCCCCAACTGATCGAGCAGCTCGACTCGTTGCCGCTGGAGGACTTTCAGCAAGAGTTCGAGAACCGCCATGTCGATGAATCGTATTCCTATTTTCCCTACGAATTGATCCTGCCCTGTACCGAGGTCGAGCTTCGTCTCTCCGAGGATTTTAGCGAGCTGCCCTTTCCCCAGGGGAGATTGGTAGCCGGATTTGATGTCGGCCGCACCCGCGATCGCTCGGAGCTGGCTCTGTTCGAAGTGCTCGAGCATCGTTTCGTCTGCCGCCTCCTGCGCCGTTATGACCAGACCCCCTTTGCTGAGCAAGAGGGCGACCTTCGCCGCATGCTCCAGACCCTGCCCATCGCACGCCTCTCGATCGACAAGAGCGGCATCGGCATGAACCTCGCCGAGAATCTGTGCCGCGATTTTCCCCAGGTCGTGGGTGAGGTGTTTTCCAGCGAGTCCAAAGAACGCTGGGCCACAGACTTGAAGATCCTGCTCCAGCGCCGGGATATCGCGCTCCCGCGCGACCGCGACCTCGTCGCACAGGTCCACTCCATCAAGCGGCGAGTGCTGCCCTCGGGCAAGGTCAGTTTTGACGCCGAACGCAGCGGGCGAGGCGGTCATGCCGATCGGTTCTGGGCCATAGCCCTGGCATGTCAAAAAGAGCGGCAAGCCGGCCCGGCGAGGGTGGTGGAGATCGGGGTCAGGGTGATTGGGTGACGATTCTCGGTGAGAGTCACGCCGAGCATTCCGTTCGCGAAGTGTCGCAGCGGACCTGCCGCCTGGTGTAGAAATTCACTCACAAAAACTAGCGGTTGGCGGTGATATCCACGAGTGCACTGCAGGTTAGACCGCTTTCAATGTGGGATAGAAAGGTTGACACTTGCTGGCAAGTGCCGTATTTTTTATCCATGGCCGAGGACCGCTACAACCGCGCCCAAGAGGTGTTTCGCCAGCACGGAGGTACCCTGCGAACGGGGAATGCCCTAGCACTGGGCATCCATCCTCGCACCCTCTACCGGATGCGGAATGATCGCGTGCTCGTACAGATCAGCCGAGGCGTCTTTCGCCTCGCTTCGCTGCCGGGGCTTTCCCACCCGGATCTTGTAGCGGCAGCTCTGCGAGTACCTCGCGGCGTGGTGTGCCTCGTCTCCGCTCTCGCCTACCATGATGTAACCAGCGAGGTTCCGCACGAGGTCCAGATCGCTCTACCGCGAAAGACCAAAGCGCCCAAGATCGACTACCCACCGCTGAGGGTGTTCTGGTTCTCGGACGCTGTACTTTCTGAAGGCGTGGAGATTGTCATGCTCGATGGCGTCGAGGTTCGCATCTTCAACCTCCCCAAGACCGTGGTCGATTGCTTTCGCTTCCGCAACAAGCTCGGCCTCGATGTTGCGGTTGAAGCCCTCAGCCAGGCCATCAAGCGCAAGGGTGTGCAGCCCGCCGAGGTGCTGCGCTACGCGAGGCCTTGTCGTGTCGAGCGAGTCATACTGCCCTACCTCGAGGCGATTCAGTGAAGAAGCCGATCACCAACATGGCAGCATCAGTTCACGCCCGTCTGTTAAAGCGCGCGAAGGCTGAAGGTCGCCCGTTCAACGAGCTTCTCCAGTACTACGCAATGGAGCGGTTTCTCTACCGGCTGTCGCGTTCGACCTACAACGATCGCTTCGTGCTCAAGGGCGCGTTGATGCTCCAGTTCTGGGGCGGTCCGCTGAGCCGGGCGACGAAGGACATCGATCTACTCGGTCGCGCAACCACTAGTGTCTCAGACTTGGTCGAGATCGTGAAGGGCTGCATTGCAGTAGACGTGGAGGAGGATGGCCTACTCTTTGACGCGACCAGCGTGATGGGCGAGGAGATCCGGCTCGCGGCCAACTACGACGGTGTCCGTGTGCGATGCTGGGCCAACCTCGGCAATGCTCGCATCGCGCTTCAGATCGACGTTGGTTTCGGCGACATCGTGACGCCCGGCGAGAAGGACGTCGAGTACCCGTCGCTCCTCGACTTCAGTACCCCTCGCCTGCTCGGTTACACTCCGGAGACAGCCATCGCGGAGAAGTTCCAAGCGCTGGTCGTGCTGGATATGGCCAACACCCGCCTGAAGGATTTCCTGGACATCTGGGTGCTCGCGCAGGGGCGCGAGTTCTCTGGTGCACTGCTGGCGCAGGCTGTCGATGCTACCTTTCGTCGTCGGCGGACCCCATTACCAACCTCCACTCCCGTTGCGTTCACACCTCTGTTTTCCTCTGCTCCTGGAAAGCAGGCGCAATGGCAAGCGTATCTCAGGAAAGGAAGGGTTCAGGGCTCGGTGCCGACACTCGCTAAAATAATGCACCTGATCGGCGCTTTCCTGATGCCAGTAATTGATGCTCTTCATAGGGAGAACGGATTTGACAAGATGTGGTCACCAGGCGGCCCATGGGCTGAAACCTCTGCAGTTAAAAAAACGGACCATGATGAAGCACCAACGAAGGTGCTGTGAGAACGATAGTTCTTGCAGCCCTCAACCCAGTAAACGATGACCATGGCCAATCGTGAGGATCTGCTTACCAAGATCGCAAACGAGGAAGCCCGGCTCGCCGACCTCGAGATCGAGGTTGCGGCAGCCAACACCCGTCTTGCAGCACTCCGCGAGCAACTCGTCTCTGCGCCTCTTGTTCCGACGGTGAGACAATCGAAGGTCGTTATCGCAAACATCCCCACAACCAATGTGGCCAAAGTCGCCCTCTTTCGCTCCCTCTTCCGTGGTCGAGAGGACGTCTTTCCTCGACGCTGGGAAAATAAGAAGCAAACCTCCGGATACTCACCCGCCTGTCACAACGAATGGGTATATGGTGTCTGCGAGAAGAAGAAGAGCACGGGTTCCCGACGAACAACCTGCGGCGAATGTCCCAACCAAGCTTTCATCACCATTTCCGACGAGGAGCTCGCCAAGCATTTACGAGGCGACCAAGTCCTGGGCGTCTACCCACTCCTGCTCGACGAAACGTGCTGGTTTCTTGCGGCTGACTTCGATAAGAAGACCTGGCAGGAGGACATTGCGGCCTTTGCCGAGACCTGTGATCTGCACAGTGTGCCTGTCGCCATCGAGAGATCCCGTTCGGGCAATGGCGCGCACGCCTGGTTCTTCTTCGCGTCGCCGGTGCCCGCGGTTGCGGCGCGCAAGCTCGGCTGCTTCCTCATCACCGAGACCATGGCTCGCCGCCACCAGCTTTCGATGGAGTCCTACGACCGGCTCTTTCCCAACCAGGACACCATGCCCAAGGGCGGCTTCGGCAACCTGATCGCGTTGCCGCTCCAGCGCGAGGCGCGCGAGGCCGGCAACTCGGTCTTTGTGGACGAATCGTTCAACCCATGGCCTGACCAGTGGGCCTTCCTCGCTGGCGTGAAGCGGATCGATGCTGCCCTCGTGTTCGCGTTCGCCGATGACGCCAGCCGGCGCGGCCAGGTGATCGGCGTGCGCATGAGCGACGTCGAGGACGACCGCACGCCATGGAAGCGCCCTCCCTCGGGCCGTCCAAGGAAGGCGGTAATCACCGAGCCGCTGTCGCCCGTCGTGAAGGCCGTCCTCGCTCAACGAATCTTCATCGAGAAGGCGGGCTTGCCGTCGGCCCTGCTCAACCAGCTCATGCGCCTGGCCGCGTTCCAGAACCCGGAGTTCTACAAGAAGCAGAGCATGCGCCTCTCGACGGCGCTCACGCCCCGGGTGATTGCCTGCGCCGAGGACCTGTGCGAGCATATCGCTCTCCCGCGCGGCTGCCTTCCCGAGGCTGAGGCGATGCTCAAGGAGTATGGCGTCACGCTCGAGGTCACCGACAAACGCGAGGCGGGCTCGCCCATCGACTTCGCCTTCCATGGCACACTGACGCCGCTGCAGGAGCAGGCAGTCAAGGCGCTGCTCGCCCATGACACGGGAGTGTTCGTCGCGCCGCCGGGGATCGGCAAGACGGTGGTCGGCACGTATCTGGTCGCGGCCCGCAAGACGAGCACGCTCATTCTTGTCCACCGAAAGCCTCTCCTCGACCAGTGGATCAGCCAACTCTCCTTCTTTCTCGGCATCGAGCCCAAAGACCTCGGCCAGATCGGTGCAGGCAGGGCCAAGCCCAACGGCCGGCTCGACATAGCGATGGTGCAAAGTCTGGTTCGCAAGGGCTCGGTGGCCGACCTCATTGCCGGCTACGGCCAGGTCATCCAAGATGAATCACACCATTGCCCTGCGGTCAGCTTCGAGCGAGTGCTCGCCGAAGTGAAGGCCAGGTATGTTGTCGGCCTCACCGCAACCCCGCAGCGCCGCGATGGCCACCACCCCATCCTCACCATGCAACTCGGGCCGGTGCGGTTCGCGGTCGACGTCAAAAGCCAGGCTGCGCGGCGACCTTTTGACCACAAACTCGTCGTCCGGGAGACGGGCTTCTCGTCGAATGGGCTGTCCGAGGGCGCCGGCATCCAGGAGCTGTACGCCTCACTCGCAGCCGACCAGCACCGCAACGACCTCATCTTCGACGATGTTGTGCGAGCCCTCGAAGAGAAGAGATCGCCTATCCTGCTCACCGAGCGGCGAGATCACCTCGAGTACTTCGCCGAGCGGTTACGGAGCTTCACCCGCCATCTGGTCGTGCTCCATGGGGGCATGAAGCCCAAGGAACGGCGCAAGGTTTGCGAGCAACTTACCTCGATTCCAGACAGGGAGGAGCGGCTGCTCCTCGCTACTGGCCGGTACCTTGGCGAGGGCTTCGACGACGCTCGTCTCGACACCCTGTTCCTGGCGCTGCCGGTTTCCTGGAAGGGAACGCTGATCCAGTACACCGGCCGCTTGCATCGGCTGCATCCAGGTAAAACCGAGGTCCGCATTTACGACTATGTGGACCACGCAGTGCCGATGCTCATGAAGATGTTCGAGAAGCGGCTGCGCAGTTACCGCGCAATCGGTTATGCTCGAGATGACGCCCCATTCGGCTTTCGAATGATCGAGAACATGCTCGAGTATGAAAAAAATGGATCACCAGAGCCGCCCAACGGGCAATGACCACAATGGGAGCAGGAGGTCTCCACGAACCGGCCGCGCACTCCCGTAAGCCCCGACCAGCGCGGCGAACTGCTCATGCAAACCTCCGGCTTCCAGGCCTTCCTCCAGCACCAGGAGGCCGTCTGCCTGGCTGCGGCTCGAGGCCGGGCTGAGCCCAGAACTGGCCTTCAACGAGGCCCGCAGCCTGGCCACCGGCGCCGGTACCGCAATCCAATTAATACATTGAATATATATACAAATCACCCTTGAGGTTCTCGAAACCCTATGGCTCTATAGGGACAGCAGCACACACCAGGGAGGCAGAGATGAAGACCATCGGCGCAGTGACGACTTGCAAGAGCGCAGAACATAAGTACCTCAAGGGCTACAAGGTCAAGATTGTCGGGGTTATCAAGAACGCGGCCAGAGCGGACTACGATCCCGACAAGGATGACAGAATTCTTCGCAGCGATGAGGCCCTGAAAAGCGCCGGTGGCTTGACCGCGGACGACCGCGTCGAGGTTCAGCCCTTCCTCGAGAAAGAAGGGCGGTTCAGCTTCGTCAGCAGCGACCCCAAGGCTGTGGATCTGGCAAATTTTAGAAAATTGAGGGGATAACCCAGGAGGTTGGTATGACCGTTCGAGAACTTCTCGATCGCCTGCACGACTGCAACCCAGACTCGGAGGTTTGCCTGATGACCCAACAAGCCTGGCCTTTTCGTAATAGCCTGTTCGGGTTGACCACCAGCGCTGAACTGCAACACGAGCCAACCGGCCAGGGCGGACAGCGCGAGGTCGTGTATCTGGTTGAAGGCGAACAACTCGGCTATGGCGACCATCGCGCCTGGGAACTGGCCTGCTGAGGCAAAACCACTCACGAGAAGGAGTACACCAATGACCAACCTCAATGAACTCAAGGTGCCGGAACTGCAACAGTGCTATGCCGAGGTGGTTGGTGAACCAACCCGCTGTCCGAACAAAAAGTATTTGATCAAGAAGATCAACGAGGCGCGGGCG
>MGSU01000136.1:0-1403 GCA_001799195.1 Deltaproteobacteria bacterium RIFOXYA12_FULL_61_11
ACAGGCTTTTCATGACGCCTGTGCTATACAGATCGGCGCGCGTTACGCCACCGAGCTCAAACTCTTCGAGGTACCAGCCAAACAGCCAGTTGCGGACGACGAGGGCACTGTCCACACTGCGCGCGACATGGCGCTGAATCTGCTCGTGGGTGCGCTCGAAGAGAACAGCGAGATCATCAAGTGGGTCGATAGCGGTCATGCCTGCATCCTGAACCCGTCGAATTCGATCAGTGTAAGACCGGGATTGTCGTCCTCTCGACCTGACACGAGTACAACGATTCGCCCTTGGACGGTAGCTCTTCGAAGGATGCAGGGCTCCAGGCGTGGGCGCTCATCCTTGCCGATCCAGGTGAGTTCGAGGCGGGGTTTGCGGGTGGTCATGGGGTCACCCTTCCATCAACACCGTAAATGCAGAGGGATGCAGCAGTTCATACCCGCGCCCAGCACGGACGAGACGCCCGCTTGCCCGGATGGTATTGCCGTTCTCATGTGCTGCGATGGCCTGCCGATACTCTTCGTCCGGTAGATGGATCACGACATGACGGGTCTCGTCCTCAACGAGAGCATAGACGGTTATTTTGCCCGGCCCAGCATTCCCAACACGTTCCAGTTTGATGACCGGGCCGTTCAACTCACAACCATCGATCGGCGCATTGTCCCGAAGATTGCGTGCTGCTTCCCGTATCAGCGGGACTCGGTCATGGGCGAAGACAATGCGCGATATCTGTTCCGTACCTACCGGTCGGTTTCGCGACCACGAGAACGAGAATTCAAGTGAGCGTTGGTAGCGGTCATCTGCGGCAAGACCGACAATGGATTCGCACAAGTTTACAGAACATCCTCGTGTCACCGCACCTGCAAACTCCTCGAAGGAGCCTGAAATGGCCGCACGCTCGGCAGCATGCTCGACGGCGGCGAGAGCAGATGCAAGCTTCAAGGTCACCTGTCGCGGATAGGGTTCACTGTCGAAGAGCTCGCCTTGTCCTGGCTGCAATCTCGGTGCAACGCGGGAGATGACCGTTAAAACATAGCTTCCCCGCTCCGATTGGCCGATTCGCACGCCCCGAAGGTAGTTGACGGCTTGATCAGGCTTGCGCGTGTGCCAAACTGGGCGGTTATCTAGTGCGGAACAGGCCGCTGCTAGAATCAAGTCCCGTGTCTTCTGTGCGACCCGTGCGTAGTCCTCAATCGGCATACTCCCGTCTGCCAACTCGCCATCGGCGATGCGCACGCGCACCACATCAGCGCTGCTCACCGACAAGTCCGCCAGCAGCTCGAGTTCGGACCTGTGTTCCGCCTGCGCAAGCACAGCGAGGACTTCGGCAATGCGCAACGGAAAGTCCTTGAAGGCGATGTTCAACGGAAGCAGGACTTCAAATTGACCGTTGAGCGACCAGACGGAA
>MGSU01000136.1:1420-9090 GCA_001799195.1 Deltaproteobacteria bacterium RIFOXYA12_FULL_61_11
ATCCACCTGCTGCCAACCAGTTGCACGCAGATACTGGGCAATTTCCAACGGAGGTAGGGCTGCGATGGTTGCAGCATCGCGGATTGTCGCTTTCATGGATGACCTCCTTGGGTGATGCGCATCATGATAGCGGCCAGCGTGTTGCTGGAAAACTGTTGCGCACGTGGAATACGGACGCTGACGGTCATTTCGTTGTTGCTACTTTCGGAACCGCGCAATGCGGTCCAGTAAGCACAATGGCGAAGCAGTAATCGGCTGTGGTCAGCCTCAAGCCACTGTCCGACATCTGCAGGGACTAGCATGACCACAAGAATGCGGGGTACGAGCACATTCGGGTCGCGCAGATCGTCGTAATTCTTTTTTGGGAGAGAAAAGTTGAATTCCTCACGATCGAGGGGTTCTCCAGCCGTGCATTTTGCCTGAATATCCAAGCGTGGCCGTGTTATCGCGCCATCTGCGTTCCTGCCCGAAATCGTCAAGTCGACGCTGTCATCATCGACACTCGGCTCGCTGACCGCGAAACCAGCATCTGTAGCAACTGCACGGATGTAGGCAAAACTGAACTGCTCTTTTTTCAGATTGAGTTCCATTCGTCATCCCTTAGAGCAAGAAAGAAGAGACCATTGTATAGAGCACATGCATGCGACCTAGGTCTAGCGTAGAAAAGAACAACCTGCGATTCTTGTTTATTCCCCCGCCTCCTCCTGTGGCGAATTCGTCATATTTGAATCGCCCGCAAGCGTCCAGCGCAGCACGAAGACTGACGTGATGGCAGTTTTCGTCTTGAGCTCTCGCTCGATCTCTTCGATCAGCTCGGTCCGCTTCCGGTCAACGTCGTCCTGTGCGTCGAAGAGCTGCCGGCGCTTGGCGCTCCGTCTCATCTCAAGCGCCTTGATGAGCTTTTGCGCTTCGAGCTTCTCGGCGAGCGCGACGGCTGACCTCGAGGTCTTCTTTGCAGCTTTGATCTGCGTATCGATCTCGCGAAGCTCTCGCTCGAGCCCGAACTTTACGTCCTCAGCCCAGCGTTCGAGCTTGTCGACCTCCTCCTCGAAGAACTTCTCGTTACGCATCCGGAGTTCCTGCAACCTGAAGTCGCACAGCTCGTCGCGGATCGCCGCGAGGACCGGAGACGCGGGGCCGGTGACTTCAGAGGTAATACGGCCACGCAATGAGAAGAGCTTGATCGCGACGTCGGACGTAAAGGGCCTGCCATCGGCATCACAGGCCGCGACGAGCAGGAACTCCTCAGCTCGCCCAACCGCTTCGGCGGTAAGCTTACTGACTTCGAGCCAACCGGATGTGCCGCGATACCGCTCCAACGCGCTGGCGTGCGGCTTGTAATCGAACGTCACCTCGGCGGGTGGCGTGCTCAGAGACGCTGCCTTCTCGATTATCTCCTGCGCGAGCGGGTGGTCGGTGCGAAAGAAGGTGTCGCCGAGCGCCTCGGCGCGCTGCCAGTCGAGGTGAAATCGTTGTTTCGGCTCGCCGGCTTGGGTCTTCATCCGGAAGCGCGGCTCGCCGACGTCGAAGCTCGCGCGGTCCGCCAGCGCGAACTTGGAAAGGTCGAGCAGCATGCGCTGCTGCTCCCCTAGCGCCTCTTTGGCCTTGTCCTTGTGGACGCGTAGCCGCTCATGCACCTCGGCGTCGAAATTCTCGAGGAAGGCTCGCCTGGCGGTGTCGATACCGACCTTGATCTTCACGTCGAGCTCGAGCTGGAGCGTGTCAAATGCGGTCTTGATCTGCTCCGGCGTGCGGCAGTCTTGGTAAATGGCAGAGATGCGCTTCTCGAGATCAACACCACTCTCGACCACGCCGAGAACGTCGTCGCTGGCGCCGAAGACGCCCTTGAACAGATTGAATTTTTGATCAAGCAACTCAAAGACTCGGCGATCTGCTTCATTCTTGCGATTCAGAAAATTCACCACAAGTACATCGGACTTCTGCCCGTACCGATGACAGCGGCCGATGCGCTGCTCGATGCGCTGCGGATTCCACGGCAGGTCATAGTTGACCACGATCGAGCAGAACTGGAGGTTCACGCCCTCCGCTGCCGACTCAGTAGCGAGCAAGAACGTCCCGCGCTCTCGGAACTCGTCGACGATAGCGGCCTTCATGTCTGCCGATTTCGAGCCCGACGACACGTCCTCCCACCGATACTCGTTGCGCTTTTTCCACTCGGCGTAGGTGCTCTTCGAGGTCTCGTCGTTGTTCGAGCCATTCATGAGAACGATCTGACCATGGTAGCCGTTCTCGGTGAGGAGTCGGAACAGATACTCCTGCGTCTTGCACGACTCGGTGAAGATCACGGCCTTGCGCGCTGCCCCTTTCTCCTGGGCAAGCTCGAACGCCAGGGGCAGCACCTCGACCAGCTTGGTTGCTTTCGAATCCCGCTCAACGGCCTCCGCCAAAGCGACGAAGCGCTGCAGGTCGGCGAGTTCGGCCTTGGCTTGCAGCGCCTCCGTGCTCGCGGGGGGCGTTTCCTCCACCTTGCCGTCCTCGGACCACTCCTCGTCGATCTCGCTCAGGGTCTCGAAGTCCTCGGCAAGCGTCTCCTCAATAGATACCGGCGGCTGAGCCTGCGACAAGGGGACTTTCATTTGCCCGGACAACCGCGCCACAAATTTTGTTAGTGTCGCACCGATCGCTGCTGAGGACGATGCGAGCAGCTTGCGCAGGATGAGCGTGATCAGCTTGCGCCGCGCATTGGGCAAGGCGACGAGCACTTCGCGCTGAAGATAGGCCGAGACCTCCTCGTAGAGCTGCTGCTCGGCGGCCGACGGGACGAAGTCGGCCGTATGGGTAAAGCGGTTGGTGAACGGGATGTACTCGAGCACCTGGCGCCGAAGCGTTCGCTTGCAGACATGCTGGATACGTTCGCGGAGCGCAACATCGCGCTGCGTCGGATCATCGTTAGCCAGAAACTGCGCCTGGAACGAGTCCTGGCCGCCGAAGAGGTCGGGATCGAGGATGCTGATAAGCCCGTAGAGCTCGAGGAGTGAGTTCTGGAGAGGGATCGCGGTGAGCAGCAGCTTGCGAGCTGGCCGAATGGAGTCAACGATTCCCTCGGCTGTCTTCGTGCCCTTGTAGATGCTACGAAGCCGGTGGGCTTCGTCAATGACCACGAGGTCCCAGTCGACGCGCTGCACCAGCTCGCGTTTCGCGTAAACGAATTGGTACGAGCAGATGACAATGCGGTCCGGGGCGAGGAACGGATTCGCGATGCCTTTCTTCGCAAGGGCATTGGCGGCTCGCGTTTCGAGGATAACTGAGGGAAGGAAGAACTTGTCTTCGAGTTCCACCTGCCACTGTTTGCGCAGAGTTGCAGGCACGATGAGCAAGATCCGCCGCCGCTCAGCCCACCTCTGCGCCAGAATCAGCGCGGCCTCGATCGTCTTGCCGAGGCCCACTTCGTCCGCGAGTAACACGCCCTTGGAGTAGGGAGAGCGCAGCGCGAACAGCGCTGCGTCGACCTGGTGCGGATTGAGATCGACCCGCGCGTTGCCGATCGATCGGGACAGCGCTTCGACGCCGTCACATGGATGCGCTAGCTGTAAACCGTGAGCCCAATACTTGGCGTGGAAGGGTGTGCTCACTCGCTGTCCTCGTCGGTCTCCTTGCCTGCTTCGTCCTGACAGGCCCCGCCGGCGTGGACCCACTCGTCGAGCTCCGAGAGCCTGAACTTCCAGAGCCTGCCGATCCGTTTAGCGGGCAGGCTCTTCTGCTCGATTGAGCGGTAGACCGAGTCCTTGGCCTCGCCGAGGTGGCTCGCGACTTCGTCCACGGAAACCCAGGGTTCTGGCATCGTCTGTCCTTCGGGAAAGCGCTCTCCTCACCCACCGATCCGGGTGACGATAGACCGACCGCTCACCTGCGTCAATCTGCCCGGCCACACCCCACATGCTGCCCCTCTGGCAATACCTGGTATCATCCAGTATCATGAGCAGGATATTTCTTCCCCGGAGCAGCTCATGAGGCGCACCTACCTTTGCAGCAAGGCGCTCGGATTCCTCCTACCCCTGTTCCTTGCCTGTGAGTTACTGTTCCCTCCCAACGAACAGTCCCCCACCCCGATCCACCCCACTTCGCCCTCGCCTGCACAGTCCACCGATGCCGAAGACCGACATATCACCATCGGAGAAATCCAGGTACCGCTCGCCTTCCTCCCCCTCGACCCGGCTCTCCCCAGCAGTGCAATCCCCTCGAACGCCTTGCCTTCAAACGCAATCCCGGCCAATGCCCAAGGAGATACCATCGACGAGGCAGAGCTCTCCCTTGAAGCGCCGGCAGTCGATTCCCCTGACCAAACGCCTCCAATACCCAGCCTCGAGCCACCAGGTGAACCTGATCCTGTTCCGCCACCTCTGACCATCGACGGCGACAAACCCAGAGACGCCAGCTCCGATCAACTGACCGACGATCCCTCCACAGACCTTACTCCAGCACCTGACGGCTCAGCGACAAGCGACTCCGCCGACCCAAAACCCCAATTCCCGTACGCTATTGAATACTTAGAACTCACCGCCCCTGAACATGCCTCGCCCTTGCCACCCGACCAAGTGAGCAACCTCGATCTCCTCGAGCTCAACTTCAAAGGAGAAGCTTTACCTCTCTCCTTTCTGGCCCTTTCTTTCCACATCACCATTGACGGGACCGACCAAGCCCCCATCCTCGAATACCCCTTGCTCGGTTTCGTCTTCAAGAACCCCCGTCTCCTGCGCCGGGAGGAAGGAACCTTGAAAAAGATTCCGGGCGCGTTCTCCGCGAATGAAGACCGAACAGGGAACCCGAACTCGTACTGCTTCGATCTGATCCTCCCCATGGCGAAGGATCCCTATCCCCTCAACGATTTGACCTTGCGCGTCGATCGCGTCAACGAAGAACTCGGCCCTGGAGAGGAGTTCACCGTAACGGTGACCTACAACCTCTATGTGGAACACGAGGATACCTGTTACGTGCTCAGCGGGGCGACTCACACAGAGGATGGAGCGCTCGCTATCGCTTCACGATAATACGCCTGCACAGAGAGACCGCTTGAAGAGAGCAACCTTCCCTTGCCACCGCCGCTGAGGTCCATGCAGATGCATTGTCTTCCCCTTCCCCGACACGTCATCTGGGACTGGAACGGGACGCTCCTCGACGACGTCGCGCTCTGCGTTGAGGTCATGGACGGGATGCTCCGGGCCCGCGGATTGCCGGGCCTCGACGTCCAGAGATACCGCGAGGTCTTCGATTTTCCAGTGATCGAATACTACCGTCGGCTCGGCTTCGACTTCGAGGTCGAGCCCTTCTCCGAGGTCGGCACCGAGTTCATCGTCACCTATGAACGCCGCCGCCACGAGGCTCCGTTGAGGGCGGGAGCGGTGGAAGTCCTACACCGCCTCCGCGCTGCAGGGGTGACCCAATCCTTGCTCTCCGCGTACCGGCAGGAGAGCTTGGAGCAACTGATCAGGACGCACGGGCTGGAAACCCATTTCCTGGCCTTGCGCGGTCTCGGAGACCACTACGCCCACGGCAAGCAGGAACTCGGGCTCCGCCATCTCGCGGAATTGCCCTATGCTCGGGAAGAGATCGTGCTCGTGGGCGACACCGTGCACGACCACGAGGTGGCAACCCTGCTCGGCCTGCGCGCCTTCCTGCTCACCGATGGCCACCAAGCAGCCTCGAGATTGGCGACCTCGGGCCGCCCCCTCCTCGCCGAGCTCCGAGCCCTCCCCTCCGTGCTGGGGCTCGAATGCATGATGCAAACTACCTCCTGAAGTACCGAGCGGAACTCCTCCTGGGCGGAACTCCTCCGAAACGTGTTGCCACAACAGCCGAAGGCAGTGCGAGAAGTTGAACGTCGTTTCACGTGGGCTCTCTTGTGGGTCCTCTTTGCGACTGAGTTGCCGCAGCACGGTGAATCTAATTAATAATTACAATAAAATCAATATATTGTGTTGGTGTCAGTCTTGCTATTCTAATAATCTAGGAACTGCTCGCGGAGGTCCTCATGCGGTCGCTCGTCGCTCTGCTTACCCTGGTTTTTTCCGCGTCACCGATCGCCCGCGCCGAGGTGTGCGAGGAAGCCTTCACCGCCCAGGGCGCCGACGCGGCCCTATGCCGAAAACTTGAAACCAGCGCCGCCCTCGCTTGCGCCCTGATCGCCCTGGAACGACTGGAACCTGCGCTGTCGCCGGACGAGGTCGTCGAGCGTTGCTCAGAGGTCCAACAGGTCGAGATCCCGACCTGCATGACCATCGCCTCGGAGCGCCACAAGAAGCTCGACCACGAGGCCTTCGAGACCTGCCTGGACACAACGGGCTATTTCGCCGACGCCGCCACCCTCGGCGATCTGGAAAAAGCCCTGACCACCTTCGAGGGCGTGTGCCGGCCGGACGAGGTGCGTCATCATCTCGAGCGGAAGTCCGACTTCGACGCCCTGCGCCTGAAGAACAACGTTGTCGCCGTGGCCAGCCTGGCCGCGGTCGTGGGGCTGCCAATTGCCGCAATCCTGGGTTGCAGCCTCGGCGACCCAGGTCCGATCCTCACCGCGATCGCCAATATTCCTGGGGCGTTGAGCCTGTTCATCGTCGGCCCGATCATGTACGGTCTCGGGTACTCGGTCAAGGCCGAGGCCGTGATCCGGGCAAGGAGACACCTCGCCGCTCGGGCCGAAGCCGAGCTCGAGCGCTTCGAGGTCGCCCTGCGCGAGGTCCTCGACCGCCTGATCTCCCGGGACCCCGAACTCGCCGCCCGTCTGGGGAAAGTCGTGGAGGTCCGCCTCGAGGTGTTGCCCGGCGAGACCGGTCTGGCCTTCTTCAAAGAGGTTACGTTCCAACAGGGGCGTACCCGGCACCTCGTCCGCCCCGAATTTGAGCCCGGCCGCGGCACGGTCCTCGCGCTCTACAAAGACAACCTGCTCCTGGACAAGCGCCTCGGGGTCCTGGAGCGCTGAACCCCCGCCCAGAGAATTTCATGCCCATCCACACTCACTCTTCCCTGTGGTGTCCCCCTCTCGCATGGAGGAGGTGAAGCCTCACCAATCCTGTAACCGGAACAGTTCGAGCGGGATCTCGCGGCGAACCCTGGTCAGGTAGTGCAAGCGATAGGAGGCTTCGGCCGCGGGGTCGAAGAAGAGGACTTCGGCCGGACCGTCCGGCCCGTGTTCGCGATAGCGCACGGCAAGAGAGAGTTTTCCCCGGCCGTCATACAGTTCGCACCCCTGCAACACCGAAGATCCGACGGCCTCCACCAGCCGTTGGACCGGCTTTCCCCGGAGGATGAATTCGTGGAGGCGCAGCAACCGCCCCTGCCCATCCCTGCCCTCGGCCATACGCCAGACCTCGTGATCGGCCACGAACGGTCGACCCGAGAGCAGGGCCAGCAACCATGCGGTCGGTACGCCGGCAAGGGGAAGAGGAACGCCGGCGAGGTCGGAGAGCTCTCCCCTCCGAACACGTCCTGAGGGGAGTTCCAGGAGTTCGAAACGTCTACCGACCAGCGCCAGTTTATGGACAGGCCTGCCGAAAGCCAAGGTCTCGATCAGCAGATGCTCCGGGGGTTGCAGGAGGAGGATCTGCATCACCTCGAGCCCTTCCCCCGCACGTTCGACCTCAGCCCTCGCCGTGGCGGCGAAAGCCTCGATCCGACCGGCCCAGGACCGCAAGGCCACCCGATGTGTTTCGGCAAGC
>MGSU01000136.1:9116-9961 GCA_001799195.1 Deltaproteobacteria bacterium RIFOXYA12_FULL_61_11
AACCTCTCGAGGTACCAGGGGTTCCAGCCGGTGGAGGGCACACCCAAGCGTCAGTAGCACGAGGACAAAGGACATCGACTTCATGGTTCGTCGAGCTGATCGAGCCGCCGGCGCAGTCGCCCAGCTTCATCTGCGTTCTTGGTTCCGTGGAGGTTCACGGCCTGCTGCAAGAGTTGTCGGGCTTCTTCGCGACGGCCAAGCAGCAGCAGGACCTCTCCGAGGTGTTCGGAGATGACCGGTTCCTCTGGCAAAAGCGCGTGGGCCTTGCGCAGAAACTCGAGCGCTTTGTCCTGGTCCCCGAGGCGATGGTGCAACCAGCCAATGCTATCGACAATATTACCGTCCTCGGGCCGCAGCTCCACTGCGCGTTCGAGGAGTCTCCGGGCCTCACCCAACTCGCGGCCCAGCTCGACAAAGGTGTAGCCGAGGTAATTGAGTACCTCCGGGTCGTCCGGCTCGTGCAGAAGCGAACGCCGCAGGTAGACAATGGCCTTGTTCTTGTCCCCGTCGCGATCGTACAAGGCTCCGAGGTGGAAGAGCAGCCCCGCGTCCTCCCCGTTCAGCTCCAATCCGTGCTCGAGCACTCGGAGAGCGTCCTCGCGTGCTCCCGCAAGCTCGTGCAGCTCAGCTCGGAAGCGTATCAGGGGTACTTTGTCTGGCATCATCTCGGCCATGTCGTCGATCCAACGAAGCGCGGCGGCGTTGTCCTCGCCGTGCCTGAACATCAAGGCCGCCCGGCGCAGCACGTACTCGACGAAGAGGTCATCCTTGACCGAGATCGGGATCATGATTTCAATGGCTTGTTGAACATCGCCCAGCTTCTCGTAGACCCGCGAAAGCAGATA
>MGSU01000137.1 GCA_001799195.1 Deltaproteobacteria bacterium RIFOXYA12_FULL_61_11
TAGCCCCGGCACCTTGCGCTATTCCATCGGCCGCGTCGTCATCACCGCCCACCTGTCTCCGCACTACACCAGGGAATGGCCGGATCGAGGTTCCACCGGCCGAGTGCTGCTCGAGATCCTGGAACGTCAACGACCCGACGTAGTCCTGACCATGCTCACCGATTACCAGGCCCTGGCGGCGGCTCACCGCTGGGCCGGCCGCAGGCTCACCTTCCTCATGGACGACGAATACCCGCGACCCGAGAATCCCTTGCTGACGGGTTCCGGAGGCTCCGAACTGGCAACGGTCTTCTCGGAACTCCCTCGGGTGATGACCTGTTCGGCCTATCTCGCGAAGAGCTTTGCCGCGGCCTGGGACCGACCGACCACGGTGCTCTACGGTCAGATCGAGCGCCGGGCCTATCTCGTCCCCCCTGACCTCGCCCCCCTCCCCGGCGATCGTCACGTCGGCATGGTGAATCCGGTGGCGGTCAAGGGCGTGAATCTCTTCCTCAGCGCGGCGAAGTTATTTCCCGACCTGCGCTTCAGCGCCCTGCTCAATTGGATAGGTACTCCCGAGCAGCGAAACGGTCTCGACCGGCTTCGCGCCGAATTGCCCAACCTGCGCTTCGAGGAGAATACACCCGACCCCCGAGGGTTTTACGCCCGTACCGCGCTCCTGCTGGTGCCCTCGCGTTGGCACGAGGGCTTCGGCCGGGTCGCCGTCGAGGCGCTGCTCAACGGTATCCCCGTGTTGGCTTCCCGGATCGGCGGTTTGCCCGAGGCTGTGCCCCATACTCCCTGGCTGTTACCCCCGCCCACACTGGAGGCTCCGGCACGGACCGAGGAAGAGTACCGGGCCCACCACCTCTGGTTCGAGACCATGCACGAACTCCTCCAGCCCCGGAACACCGAGACCGTCCGCGCCACAGCCCTCCAACTGGCCAAAACCGTGCTGGGGGTCCTGGAAACGAGCTATCGAACCTTCCTAGGGGAGCTTTCCGGGACAGCGCGGCGCGAGAAGGAAGGTTAGAGCTTTTCTGAAAACAGCCGAGCTTGAATATTTTTTCCATTCTATTTTCATACTGTTGCTGAAATATTTCCTACGAACAGCCCCAAAATGGCCCCAGCATTTGACACACTACGCCATTCTATGCTAGAAGGGACCTCGGTTCGAGATCCAACCCAGAACCCAGCGGAGGGGGGCATGCGCACGACACTATTCGTTCTGGTTACGGCACTCTTGGTCGCGTCGACCGTCTCAGCAGCGGAACCCAAACGCTACATCGTCGCCTTCGATACCCGCACCACGGTCGGTACCGCTGAAGCCCAGGTTCTGAGCGAGCTCTCTTCGGTCATCGCCCAGCAACTCGCCGATGAGGTCGAGGGCTTGCAAGTCCGCGGCCGGCTGGCCCTCATCAACGGTTTGGTGATCGAGGCCGACGAAGCTGCCCTGGCCCAGGTCACAACTATCGCTCACGAGGCGGCCACGCACCGTCTGCCCGATCTCGCGACCTTTGCCAACAGTTCCCAGGATGACCTCGAACAAGTCGTCATTATCGAGGAAGACTTCCCCGTGTACGCGTACGGCGAAGCGCCCTGGGGCATCGACCGCGTCGCGGCCGTGCAGGTTTGGGACAAGGACAAAGACGGCAAGCTCGACAACGGCGCGCCGGTCGGCAAGGGCGTCAAGGTCGCCGTGCTCGACACCGGTATCGACTACCGGCATCCCGATCTCAAAGCCAACTATCGCGGCGGGTACGACATCATCAACAACGACAATGATCCGCTCGACGATAACGGTCATGGCACCCACTGCGCCGGGACCATCGCTGCCGTGCTCGACGGCAAAGGCGTGGTCGGCGTGGCTCCGATGGCCGAACTCTACGGCGTGAAAGTCCTGGCCGGGAGCGGCGGCGGCTCCAGCACCAGCGTGATCCAGGGCATCGAATGGGCGGTCGCCAACCGCATGGACATCATCTCCATGAGTTTGGGCAGCCCATGGCCGAGCAAGGCCCAAGAGATGGCCTTGCAGAAGGCCTACGATGCAGGCATCCTGACCATCGCGGCCTCGGGCAACAGCGGCACCGGTTCCCTCGGGTATCCCGCCGGGTACGAAAGCGTGGTCGCCGTGGGCGCGCTCGATGCCACGAACACCCTGGCATCCTTTTCACAGTACGGCAAAGGCCAGGAACTGGTCGCTCCCGGAGTCGACGTCTATTCGACCTTCCCGCTCGGCTTCGGTCGCAAGCTTGAGGCCCGTATCCTCGACGAGGGCCCTGCCGTGACCGACTTCGGCATCCTGGCCAAATCCCCGCTCACCGCGACCGAGGGCGTCACCGGTGAACTCGTTCCCGCCGGTCTTGGTAAACCCGAGGATTTCCAGGCATGTAGCGGAAAAATCGCCCTGATCAAACGCGGCGAACTCAAGTTCCACGAGAAGGTGGTCAATGCCCAGCAGGCCGGCTGTAGCGGCGTGGTCCTCTTCAACAACGAACCGGCCAACTTCAGCGGCACCCTCGAGGACAACCCCAAGGTGACCATCCCGGCCGTGAGCATCAGCGGCAACGACGGCGCCAAGATCCTGCAACACCTGCAAGACAAACCCGTGCGAATCAACATCAAAGTATTGACCGATGACTATGCCCAGCTCAACGGCACCTCGATGGCCTGCCCGCACGTCAGCGGCGTGGCCGCACTGGTGCGCTCGGCCTTCCCGAAGCTCACGAATGCCCAAGTCCGCAAGATCCTGACCTCTACCGCGGCCGACCTCGGTGCTCAAGGCTATGACGAGAAATACGGTCATGGTCTGGTCAACGCGGCCAAGGCCGTGCAGCTCGCCGAAGAAGTTCTCAAGGACCTCTGAGCCCTCTTCAGCTCTCTTTCCTCGCCCCGACCTTCTTGTAGAACTCGTGGAAACTGACGTTCATCCCCAGATTATCGCAGGATTTGAGGCACTCGATCGGAGCGAAGTAGCGGTCCCTCTTGCTGCAGGTGAGGGCCAAGGTTCGGAAGCGTTCGTACCGCGGAGAACGCCAGACCGCCCCGAACGATTGTTCGCGCAGATCGCCCATGGGCATCCGAGAGGCCTTGCAGCAGGGTAATACCTTGCCCGCGGCCGTGATCCGGCTGTAGGTCCAACCGACATAGCAGGGCAGGGTGTCGACCAGTTGCTCGTACCGTCCGGCCTCGACCTCAACCGACCCGAGGCGTCTGCGGAACGAACCAATCCCCAAGACCGATAGGAAAGGCGCCGTGGCGTTCCAGGTCCTCCGGTCGATCGCACAACGTTCCAGCAGGTGGCAACGCGAACAGCTCGAACGTCCGAAATGGAAGGCATAGGCATTGGCGAAGTTGTCCTCTTCGACGCGCAGGTTGGCCAGCCCGCGCTTGCACGTGAGGCGCATCGCCGAAAGGTCCTCGAAGTGGGCCCGGAACCCTGCGGGGAGACGTTCTTCGAGGAAGAAACGCGCAAACTCACGCAATTCGGAACCGATCTCGGCGAGCGTAGCCGGATCGACCCGGGTCATGATGTTGTCGGCCCGAACAGCCAGGCCTTCGAGCACGGCAAGGACCTCGTCGGCCATGGCCCTGGTCAAGAGCAGCCCCTCGGTGACGCCTTCCACCACGTCCACGGGTTGGAACTCCAGGCTGGCAACACCATGGCTCCGGGCGTGCTCGATCATGGCGGGGAGGCCGCGGTAATTGAGCGCGGAGATGACGTGGTAGAGCTTGACCCTCGGCAGGAGACTGCCGCGTTGCCGTTTGAAATCCTCGAGCAACCCGAGACGCCTGCTGATGCCCTCGAAGGTCTCTGCTCCCTGGCCAGGGTGGGTCGCCTGGTAGGTGGCGGCATCCCCAGCCCACAGACTGGCGGTGAGCTGATCCAGACCGAGTTCGACCAACGCGGAGAGTTCTTCTGCCTCCAGCCGGGTGAAGTTGGTGACCAGGTTGCACCACAACCCGCGTCGTTTGACCAGGGCCACGATGTCCAGAAAACGCGGATGCAGGGTCGGTTCTCCCGACCCCGAGAGCTGGATCGCGGTGACACCCATGTCCTGCGCGTCGTCCACGAGGCGTTCGAGGAACTCGTAGGGCAGGAAACCGACCGACTCCTGGTCCCGGCGATGCCGACGCACGGCCCGGTCATGGATCCAGCACCCGGCACACTGCAGATTGCAGCGATCGCTGAGTTCGAGCTCCAACAATTCGGGACCGCGCTGGACTCCGTGCCCGACCCGCACTCCGGCGACAATGCCAGCGAGCTGGCGAGAGCGCCACGCCTCCCGGCTAAGCAAGGCCACCGAGGGCGGCTCGGGTCCAGCGACCGCCTGTTCCAGATGCACCCCAGACCCCCGAAAGGCCTCGAGCTGCTCCGAGAGAAGTTCGGCGAGGCTCCCTTGCACCGTGATCAGTTCCAGACCGTCCTCAGCGAGCTGCCCCGTCTTGCCGTTCCACAGGGTAAGCGCCTGCACCGTCGCCTGGCATTGCAGGCGGAACGCAAAGCGGTAGTAGCCGAGCGCATCCAGGAACTCCTCGAAGGCGTGGGCCTCCGCGAGCGGATTCCGGTCGCCGAGGAGCAGTGGACCCTCATACCCGTTCTCGTACCAGGCGGCCACGATCGAACAAAGCGCCGCGAGTCGTCTCCGCCGACAGCTCTGCGGCTCGGGTTCCTCCAAGCCGAGGAAAAGGACCGGCATGGCGCCGCGATAGTCAGCGCCACCGTGGCGCAGCGCAAGCAAGGTCGAGCGGTGTCGTTCGATGGATGACCAGGGTAGGAGGTACGAGGCGACCTCACCGGCACGGTAGGCCAGCCCCGCGCAAGGTGACAAGGCCCTTCCCGCCCTGGCCCTGGAGAGCAGCATCGCGAAGGCGTCGGTATAGCCCTCGACCAGGTAGACCACGCGATGCTGGTCGCACTCCGGGGCCTGTTCGGCGTCCTCTCGAGCCACCAGTAGGGCAACGAGCAGGTGCTGGTCGCGGGCTCGCAAGCGCTCGAGGAAGGCCTGGAGCAAAGGGCTCCTGGTCTTCCTGCCGCACAGCAGGATCATGCGACCGCGCAGGGCCAGCACCTGGCCGGCCACGTGTTCGAGGTCTTCCTCCAACGCGACGTCCGGAGGCAGCCCCTTGCGCAGACCGAGGTCGGTCAACTCCGCGCCCAGGTCGACCTCGGCGCAACGCCAACCCGAGGCAGCGGCCTGTTCACGCGCGGTCAGGAAAGGGACGGGCTGGTCGGGCCGCTCGGGCCACTCCAGGTTGACCAATACCGCGTCCCAGGCGAGGGAGAGCATGGTTTCTGAAGGAATTGACGTGGGCTTCCGCTCCAGGGCGGAGGTGCTGAGCTCGAACAGAGCCGGTTCCAGGAGGCCCAGTTCGGCCGCATGCCCCATCACCACGAGGGTCCGGTCGATCCGC
Organism: Deltaproteobacteria bacterium RIFOXYA12_FULL_61_11; assembly: GCA_001799195.1. Taxonomy (GTDB): domain Bacteria; phylum Bdellovibrionota_F; class JAHFAK01; order YA12-FULL-61-11; family YA12-FULL-61-11; genus YA12-FULL-61-11. The sequence continues at coordinate 5,395 of MGSU01000137.1, forward strand.
TCTGAGAGGGTACATTGGCCACCGTGCTCGAAGCGCCACAGCTTGAAGCGTTTGGGGAAACGCACTCCGTGGTGGAGGGCGTGATCGTAAAAGGCCGTACAGGAAACGAGTTGGTAGGGCAACAGCCGCACCAGTTTCGGGCTGAACTCGGCCAGTTGTTCCAGGTAGCGGCAGGTTTCGAATACTTCGTCCTCGCGCTCATCCGGCCAACCAAGGCGTGTGCCGAGGCGAAGCTCCAGCCCTGCAGCCGCAGCATCGCGCAGGTTGCGGGCCACGGTGCCGCGATCATAGCCGAGGGCGAAGGTGGCGGCGAGACGATCGCTGAAGGTGGGGACCTCAAACTCGATGGTCGCGGCGCCGGCTCCGCGCCAGGCCCGGAAGAAGGCCGCGTCCAACCGGAGATCGGGCCGGAACGGAGTCCTCTGCGCCAGGCACAACCCGAGGTGCTGCACCAGATCGAGGACCTCGCGCAGGAGGTCGAGACCGTCGTTCTGGGGGCAAGGACCTCCCAGGCCGAAGCAGGTCCTCCCGCTCTCCCGGTACCAGCGTTCCAGATAGGCCGCCACGGCCGTGCAATCGCCAGAGCTGGAGGGGCCGAGGTACGGTCCGCACCAGGCTTCCAACCCTACCCCGGCACGGCCGAGATCGAGCGGCAGCAGGCCGAAGGCCTCAAGCAGGTGCGGCGGCAGTTCAGTCGTAGCGAGGAGGCTGTAGGGTTCCGGCCCGCCGTCGCCGGAACAGGTAAAAGCCGAGGGCCGGCCGGAGAGGGGGGGGTAGCGCAGCCCGGCCAGGTCGTCTCGACCTTCGAAGAGATAGCCGGCCAGGGGGTGCAGCGTACGCCCGAACAGCATGGCCTGGTAGAAATCCGGTGCCTCGTGGACGATCGGCCGCTGGGAGGCAGGCCCCAGCACCAGCAAACGCCGACCGGTCGCGTCGGCTATGCCCCGAAGCGAGCGCAGGAACTCCACGTTCGCGCCGTCGTAACGCGCCAACCAGACCTCGGGCAGGTTTTCCAGCATGGGCCGGCAGCGCTGGAGAAGCGCTTCGTGCTCGTCGTCCTCGAACGCGCCCCAGGCGACCCGGCAGCGCTCCCGTTCAGTTAGCACGTCCCCGAGCTGGACCAACCCGGGTTCTGAACCATGCCGCCGCAGCCAAGCCAGGAGGGTCAGCAGGTCGAAATCCTCGGCGTGAGGACGATCATAGGGTGTGACCAGTACTGCACTATCCATCATGTTCTTCCCGATCCGGCTAGCCTCCCGATTCATCGTCCACGCCGGCCGAGGACCTGCTCGACCCGGGACAGCATTCCGGTTCGTTTTCCCGGTGTTTCGTTCCGCGTGACCAGGGCCTGCAACCGCCCCACTTCTTGCTCGAGGTCGCGTAGGCGGGACTCGGACTGTGCTCGCTCCGTGCGTTGGTCCTCCAGCCTGGCCTCGAGCCTGCCACGCAGTTCCTCGAAGGCCTGATCCTTCGTCCCCCCGCGGTGTTCGGCAGCGATCAGTTCGGTCCTCAACAGTTCGAGGAGCTGGTTCTTGGTCTGCAGGTCCCCGGTCAGGGCCTTGCACTCAAGCTCACGCTCTCTGGCCGCGGTGGCGGCATCTCGATGGAGCTGCTCGAGCGTGGCCAGCCTTCCCTCTAGCTCCTGGCGCGCCAATTCGAACTGCTGCGCTTGGAGAGCGCGCTGACGCTCGTGTTCCTCGCGTTGGCGCAGGCAATCCCCTGCCCTCTCGTCCCGCTCCGCGATCAATTGGGCGATGCGACCATCCCGGGTGCTGATCTCGTGGTGGCTGGAGGAGGCCAAACCCTCGATGCGACGGTGGTTGTCGGTCTCCACCTCTTCGATCTTCCGGGCGAGACGGTTGCGATCCTCGAGCAAGGCCTCGTAAGCCTGTTGCTGTCTCACCTGGTCACCGGCCTGCGCCTGCTTGAGACCCTCGAGACGCTGGTCGAAGGCAACGGCCTGCTCTTCGAACTTCTGGGCGAGACGGTCTTTCTCGGCGAGCAGTTGCTCGTAACGCTCAACCTGCCGGTGCAGTTCCCGTTCGGCGCCCTGCTTGACGAGGAGGACCTCATTCTGCCAGCGAGTCTCGTTTTCTTCCAACTTCCGGGCCAGACGGTCCCGCTCGCCTGCGACTACCTCAAGCTGGACCTGGTGCCGCGCTTGGGCTTCTTCCTGCTTCCGGGTCAACCGATCCTTCTCGCCGAGCAGCGCCTCGTACCGGGCGACCTGCTTCTCCGTCTCTTTCGCCGCTTGGCGCGAGAGTTCCTCGAGTTGGGCCTGGTGCTGCGCCTGCATTTCTTCCTGCTTCCGGGTCAGCCGATCCTTCTCTCCGAGGAGCGCCTCGTACCGGGCGACCTGCTTCTCCGTCTCTTTCGCCGCCTGGCGCGAGAGTTCCTCGAGTTGGGCCTGGTGCCGCTCCTGTGCTTCCTCCTGCTTCCGGGTCAGCCGATCCTTCTCGCCGAGCAGGGTCTCGTACCGAGCAACCTGCTTCTCCGTCTCTTGTACCGCTTGAGCCGAGAGCTCTTCGAGCTGAGCCTGGTGCCGCTCCTGTTCTTCCTCCTGCTTCCGGGTCAACCGATCCTTCTCGGCGAGCAGCGCCTCATACCGAGCAACCTGCTTCTCCGTCTCTTTCACCGCCTGAGCCGAGAGTTCCTCGAGCTGGGCCTGGTGCCGGGCCTGTTCTTCCTCCTGCTTCCGGGTCAGTCGGTCCTTCTCGCCGAGCAGCACCTCGTACCGAGCGACCTGTTTCTCCGTCTCTTTTGCCGCCTGAGCCGAGAGCTCTTCGAGCTGAGCCTGGTGCCGTTCCTGTTCCTCCTCTTGCTTCCGGGTCAACCGGTCCTTCTCGGCAAGCAGGGCCTCATAGCGGGCGACCTGTTTCTCCGTCTCTTTCGCCGCCTGTCTCGAGAGTTCCTCGAGCTGGGCCTGGTGCCGGGCCTGCTCTTCTTCCTGCTTCCGGGTCAGCCGGTCCTTCTCGGCGAGCAGCGCCTCGTACCGGGCAACCTGCTTCTCCGTCTCTTTCACCGCCTGGCTCGAGAGTTCCTCGAGCTGGGCCTGGTGCCGCTCCTGCTCTTCCTCCTGCTTCCGGGTCAACCGATCCTTCTCGCCGAGCAGCGCCTCGTACCGGGCGACCTGCTTCTCCGTGTCCTTAACCGCCTGGTGCGAGAGTTCCTCGAGTTGGGTCTGGTGCCGCTCCTGTGCTTCCTCCTGTTTCAGGGTTAGTCGGTCCTTCTCGGCGAGCAGGGCTTCATACCGCACCACCTGCCGCTGCAATTCCTCGGAACCCGTCTTCTGCAGTTCTTCGAGCTGGGTGCGGTGCCGCTCCTGCTCTTCCTCCTGCTTCCGGGTCAAGCGATCCTTCTCTCCAAGCAGCGCCTCATAGCGGGCGACCTGCTTCTCCGTCTCTTTCACCACCTGGTTCGAGAGTTCTTCGAGCTGGGTCTGGTGTCGGGCCTGTTCTTCCTCCTGCTTCCGGGTCAGTCGGTCCTTCTCGGCGAGCAGGGCCTCATACCGGGTTTGCTCCTTGCCAAGTTGCTGGGCTTGGGTCTCTTTGAGTTTGGCGACCTGTTGCTGTCCACTCTCGCGGCTGCGCTCCAGCGCACGCTCGATCCGATTCTTCTCCTTGAGCAGCTCGGCCAGGTTGCCGCGCTGTTCCCGCAGTTCTGCGGCGTGGGCCGTTTTTAGAGCCTCCACGTTCCGCCGGTGCTCCTCTTGTACTCCGTCGAGCCGGAGGAGCAGGCGGTCTCGCTCTTCCAGCAAGCGCTCGTAGCGGCGCTGCTCGCCGGAGGACCTCTCCTCGGAGGCAGTACGCAGATGGACCAGCTCCTCGTGATGGCGGGCGATGGTCTCTTCGAGGGTCTGAGCGAGACGCGCCTTCTCGGCGTCGAGGGCCTCGAAGCGTCGTCCTGCTTGGGAGAGGTCCTCGTTCAAGCGGGCAAGGCTGCTCTCGTAGCGTTGCCGCAGCGAACGTTCCAGGTCCGCCAACCTGCGCTTGCCCGCTTTCTCCATGAGTCGGAACTGGGAGGTGAAGACCTCGGCGAAGTCCTCTCCGCGCTCAGCCCGCACCGGGCGCTCGACGAATTCGAGGAAGCGGGGGTCGACGCTCCCATGGCCATGACGTTCCGCCACCAGCCGTTGGGCATTCCTGCTGAAGTCGGCCAGGGGTTCTTTCCCCGCGGCGATCCGTTTCACCAGGGCGGGGAGTTCGGAAAGGTCCTCGAGCACCCATCCGGCGCGATAGGCCCGGACCTCCTCGGCGATATCCAGGTGCGCCGAGGTGATCACCGGCAGCCCGGCCCAGAGGTATTCGATGGTACGGGTCGAGGAGGCGAGAACGCGCTCGAGGTTTGGTTGGTAGAGGTCCACGGCAACCTGCGCCTTCGCATAGCGTTGCAACAACTCGGCATGGGGGAGAGGGGCCTGCACCTCGACGATGCCGGGAATGGGGGAAAAGCCGAGCCGGAGCTCGTTCCTCAGCGGATCCGCAACGAAGAGGGACAGCCTGGCCGCCCCCCCCGTGGCCACGCAGGACTCGGCGAGGAGCTGCAACGGTTTCCGGGAATCGATCCACGGCCAGAGATTCCCGGCATAGACGAATTCGACCCCGGAGCCGGGTTCGCGCTCGTAGGGAAAAGGTTCG
>MGSU01000138.1:0-5227 GCA_001799195.1 Deltaproteobacteria bacterium RIFOXYA12_FULL_61_11
CTCGGGGGGTTCTCTTCCTATGCCAAACAGATCGAGCCGCTCTGGTACACCCTCGAGAACCGGGGGTATCACCCGGCCGTACTCTCGTTCCCCGGGTCGACTCCCCCGGAGTTGACCCATGGGACGACCGTGCGCGGTCGCTGGGGAGGCTGGGGAGCGGATTTCCATTCGATTAGCTACGTCTCCTCTGAGGATCTGCTCCTGGAACGCAGCGGCTGGGATGAACGCGTGTTCCAGTACGGCGCGCCGCTCTTGCAACGGGTCGGGCTCGCGCGGGAAGCAGACGGCAGCAGGTACGCCGAGTTCGACTTCTGGGATACCCGCTATGCCCTGCGTATCCCGCGCACGGCCGAGGGGACATACCCGGAGGCGGTGTTCCTGGAGCTCGCCTCGGGTGCGGAGGTCGCGAGATTGCAGCCGGGCCGGTGGTCGGTCTGGCATCCTGCCGGGTTGCAATGGCGGACCCAAGACGAGCGCCGATTAGACATCCCGCAACGGCAGGCCTTCGAGCTCGCCCTGACTTCGGTATCGGTCGATGCGCGGTTGCGCATCTTCCTCGACCGGATCGACGCCCGAGGAGAGGTCAAGTTCCGGTTGGTGGTCGAGAACCTCAATCCCTTCGTCGTCGCTCCCTCCGAATTGGCCGAAGAGTTGCGCGGGGCCATTGTCCCGCCGATGGTCGACTTCCCGGACAACTATCCTCCGCAGCTCGTCCACGACGAGGGGGACCGGCTGGCCTTCCTCGAGGAACAGGCCATGTCCTTCGCCTGGCATCGCGCCGCGGCGAGGCGTTTCGCCGCCGATCCGGCCTATGATGCCGTGTTGCACGGCATCTACACCCCCAATCAGATGCTCACCTCGCGCTGGTGGTTGCCGGCGATCGACCCGAGCAGCGACCAGGTGGCGTCGACCCCTCCCTCGGACCGAGCCGCCCGGCTCGAGGAGGTTCTGGCCATGTATCGCGAGGTCGACGGCATGTTGGGCGACATCCGGGAAGCCTTGCCCAAGGATGCGCTCGTCGTGCTCAGCTCGGACCACGGCATCCTCCCGCTCAACAGAGAAGTCAGGCTCAACAACCTCCTGCACCGCGAGGGCCTCCTGGCCGTGAAATCCACCGGGGACGTGCGCGCCACGGCCGTTGATTTCGCCGCCACGCGAGCCGTGTTCCTGAAGATGTATCACCTCTACCTCGCTCCCGAGGGCTTGGGGGGGAATTGGCACAGGCCGCGCGGAGCGGAGTACGAAGCCTTGCGTGCCAGGATCCGCGAGCTGTTGTCGGCCCTGCGCGATGAAGACGGCACGGCCCCACTGCGCAAGGTGTTGACCTGGGAAGAGGCGTCGAAAGAACTGCATCTTCCGAACGATCGCATCGGCGATCTCGTCCTGGTCGTTGCCCCGGGCTATTCCCTGGTCGAGGAGCTCAGCGAGGACGGAGCCCTGTTCGTGAGAACGCTCAAGGGCGGGTACAAACAGGCCGCCCTGGCCGAGGACGATCCTCGGCTCTGGACCCCCTTCGTCCTGGTCGGACCGGGGGTTGCCCGAGGCCGGCCGTTGTCCCGGCCGGTGGCCGACGTGGACCAGTACCCGACCGTCGTGCGCCTGCTCGGGCTCGAGCCGCCCTACCGACCCGATGGTAGTGCGGTGGAGGAGGTCTTCGAGCAGGCTGCCCTTGACCAGAACACAGCTGAGGTGGAGCGATGAGCCAAGCCCCGAAACGGTATACACCCGAGTACCAGGCAGCCCGGGAAGCTGCGTGGCGGTGCGGCCTCATCGCCGATGTGCCCGGGTTGCCGTTGTTCGATCTCGACGGCGATTACCCCCCCCTGCCCATGCAGGAGAGCGATAGTTGGGCCGATCGCCTGGACCAGCCGGTGCGCGTGCTGACCGAATTGCCCCCGCTGCCGCCCTCCTTCCTCGACCGGCTCGTGTCGCCGGTCCTCTGGCTCATCCGCACCTCGAGGCTCCTTCGGGTGATAGGCTATTTCCAGCGCTTCTTCTCCCTGGACCTCCGGTTGCGTATCGTCCACCACTGCACCTTCCGGGATATGACCGTGGGGGTGAACTGCCTCTCGACCGAGAAGATGGTGGAGTTCATTCCCTACCTCAATTTCGAGCTGATGCTGCAGATCAGCTTACACATCCGGCCGGAACGGTATCGGTTGGTGGTCGAGCGCCTGGCCGAACAGGGCGGGAACGAACGGTTCATGGCGCGGATGCTCGATTCGGCGCCGGACCGGTTCTTCGTCAGTACCTATACCCGGTTGTCGGAAAAGACCTGTCAGCGCATCCTGCCTTTCGTGCGGAGGCCTGAGCGCTTCCGGCAGGCCAGAGCGCTGGCCCTCAGTCTGGACAGCCTACCGGACGCGCTGGTGCGCCTGCTCCATCGCGAGGACGAGCTGCGCAACAGCAATGTCGAGCTGGCAGCCTCGGTCGAACTGCTCGCAGAGAAGAAGGCTGAGGTCGAGGCAAACGCTCGCAGGTTGGACGAGATGTACCAACGCATGGAAACCCTCTCCAAACGGATCAGCCTCTACGTTCCCGATCAACTCGTCCGCTTGCTGCTCGGCCAGGAACTCGATCCGGAACAGCACAAACGCGCCTTTCTAACAATATTTTTCTCCGATATCAAAGGGTTCACTGAAACCAGCGACCAGATGGAGCCCGAGGCCCTGGCCACCATGCTCAACACCTATCTGGAAGAAATGGCGACCATTGCCGCCTCGCATGGAGGTACTATCGACAAGTTCATCGGCGATGCGATCGTGATCTTCTTCGGTCAACCGGAGAGCAGGGGAGACCGCGAAGATGCCCTTGCCTGCGTGCGCATGGCCTTGGCCATGAAGGAGAAGATGTGTGAATTACGGCAGAGCTGGGCGGACAGCGGTGTTGAACGACCCTTGCACGTGCGTATTGGCATCAACAGCGGTTTTTGCACGGTGGGGGATTTCGGTTCCCAGTTCCGCCGCGATTACACCATGATCGGTCGCGAGGTCAACCTGGCCGCGCGTTTGGAGCAGAACGCCGAAGCCGACACGGTGCTCCTGAGCCACGGCACTTGGTCCCTGGTGCGCGACCAGATCACGACCTGCGAGCGGGGGGAGATCCACCCCAAGGGTTTCCCGCGGCCGGTCAAAACCTATGAGGCGCTTGGTCTGGTCGGTGAGCAACCCAACCGCGTGCGCGCGCTCTGCCCCGGGTTCACCCTCGGCCTGGATCCGGCCAAGGTCGACCTCCGGGATCGCGAGATGATCACCTCTACCTTACGCGACGCTCTGACCGTGGTCGAGACGCTCCCACCCAAGGCAGATCCCGCCGGGGAGGGGAACGCCTGAAATGGGTCACCCTGGTCCCACTTTTCGCGCTGGTTTGCGGCTTACCTAGTGAATCTGTTTGCATTATCCTGGTCCACGGCTTGCAAGAAGTGCGGGTAATGCACCGCGAGACGCCCTTGCTATGCGCACTATGTTCGGAGCCCTCCTGATCCTCCTCGTCGTCCTCGGTTGCGCTGAGGAGGATGGCAGCTACCATCCTCTCTACTCCGATGGTCGCGGCGGGTATTACTCCGACACCTCTCTCCCGGATACCGCTACTTCCGGGGATACGGTCGACAGCGGAGCCTATGCTTCCACCGTGACCGAAGAAGAAACCTCGACCGATCAGAGCGCGGAAGTAGAAGACGATGCCAGTGGCGATGATGTCAGCGGCGACCTCTTCGCGCCCGAGGACCGCATCCTGCTCGACCTGATGCACCTGACCGAGAGCGATCTCTCGCAGTTCGGCCGGCACATCCTCACCGCCGGACCCGACTTTTCCCTCGCTTCCGACACGCCGGGGTTCACCGTCCCGGCCGATCAGGCCCACGGGGCAGCCTATCTTGTCGGTTACCTCGATGCCCGCGCCGAGTACCGGCCCGCCGAACAACCGCGCGGCATCGAGAGCTGGAAGTTCCTGTTCTCGTATCTCAGTGACGGCCGCTTCCGGCCGGCCGTGGACGGGTATGCCGACCTGCGCAGTTATGGCACGGCCCAGCAGGGACAGTTCCTCGACTTGGCAGCCAAGATCAACTCGGACCGCGCCGTGACCTCCAAGGTCGATCAGGTCCTCTTCCGCGGGGGGATCCTCCCCGGCTACGTGCGGCAAGCGATCCTGATCCAGGAACTCCTCGACACCTTGCGCCTGCGCCACAGTGTCGTGCTGGGCCTGCGCGGTGGCGCCGTCGATCGCGATGTGTTGCTCTTCAAAGCCGTACGTTTCGCCCAGACCGATTTCCTCTTCGTCTACGACCCGCAGAAGACGTATGGCCTGGCCGAGGTTTCCGTGATCCTCTTCGACCGGGTGCGCGAGGTCTACAACTTCGAGTACTATCCCGAACTCTCCGGCGAGAATGCCCCGGCCACCCTGGAGATCCTCTCCGTCCTGCCCGCTCCGGAGGAATGAACCGGCTCCACGCTCCCTCTCGCTCTATCCCGAACCTCGTTCCTCGGTTGCTCCGCTCCCCGCTGCGTGCTAGGTAGCACTCGGCCGAACCACCCCACGCCGCCGGAGAGCAGTCGGACATGGCCGAAGGAAAGACCTTACCTCCTGATTTCGTTGCCGAGGTTCACCAACGTTTGGGCAGCGACCTGCGCACCGACCGGCGCACTCGCATGCTGTACAGCACCGACGCCAGCATCTATCAGATCCTGCCGCGGGGCGTCTGTCTGCCGCGGGACGCCGACGAGGTCCGGGGGCTGGTCGAGCTAGCGCGTACCCACGAGGTGCCACTCCTGGCGAGGGCCTCGGGCAGCAGCCTGGCCGGACAGGCCGTGGGCGACGCCCTGGTGCTGGATTTCAGTCGGCATTGCACGAGGATCCTCGAGTTGGTGCCCGAAGAGCGAAGGGTGGTTCTGGAGCCGGGGGTGGTGCTCGACGACCTTAACGCCGCGGCGGCGAAACACGGGCTGATGTTCGGGCCGGACCCGGCCAGCTCCAACCGGGCCACCCTGGGCGGCATCGTGGCCAACAATGCCAGCGGCAGTCATGGCGTGGTCTATGGCATGACCGCCGAGCACCTGCGTGGGCTCGACCTGGTCCTGGAGGACGGCTCGTCGGCCCGGCTCGGCCTGCACCGCGAAGCCCCTGCAACTGGCGGCGCCCTCGGGCGTATCCGGAGCGGTCTCTCCGACCTGCTGGCGGTCAATGCCGAGGTGATCCGCAAGGGTACGTCGTCGCACTGGAAACGGTGCGG
>MGSU01000138.1:5293-9994 GCA_001799195.1 Deltaproteobacteria bacterium RIFOXYA12_FULL_61_11
CTGCGGCTCGGAGGGTACCCTCGGGTTGATCACCCGCCTCGAACTCGCCTTGGTGCCGCGTCCCGGAGCCACGGTCCTGGTCGTACTGACCTTCGACGACCTCTACCTCGCCCTGCAGGCCACGGGCGAACTCCTCACTCATGCTCCTTCGGCCGTGGAGCTGCTGGATGACCTCTCGCTGCGCCTTTGCCGCAAGGTCCCCGCCTATGCCCGCATGCTGGCCCGGGTGGTCGAGGGCTCGCCCTTCTGTCTGATGGTGGTCGAATTCTGCGGAGACACGCTCGCGGAGGCCAAGGCCAAAGCTGAAGGCATGCTGCACTCGTTGGGGCCGCTGGGGCAGAGAGAGAGCGCGATCCTGGACGAACCTTCGCGGCAGCGCGACCTCTGGGCAGTGCGCAAGGCCGGCTTGGGACTCTTGCTCGGCGTGGCCGGCGATCACAAGCCGATCGCCTGCGTCGAGGACGCGGCCGTACCCGTAGTCCACCTGGCCGACTATATCCGCAGGTTGCAGGCCTGTTGTCTCCGGCTCGGCGTGCGTATGACCTACTACGCCCATGCCAGCGGCGGATGTCTGCACGTGCGGCCGCTCATTGACCTCAAGGACGCAGCAGGCCGCGCAGCCATGGAACGTCTGGCTGCCGTGTCGGCCGAACTGGTCGGCGAGTATGGGGGGGCCCTCTCCAGCGAGCACGGCGACGGGAGGCTGCGCAGTTGGCTCAACGAACGCTTCTTCGGCCCGGAACTCTACGCACTCTTCAAGCAGGTCAAGACCTTGTTCGACCCCAGGGGGTTGTTCAACCCGGGGATCATCGTCGATGCGCCGGCCATGACCGAGCAGTTGCGCTACCACCCGGCGTACCGGCCGGTCGAGCCCGAGACCGCGCTCGCTTTCGGCTCCGACGGCTTCGTGGCCGCGGTGGAACAGTGCAACGGCGCGGCGGTCTGCCGCAAACGCGGCAGCGGAACGATGTGCCCGACCTTCATGGCCACCGGAGAGGAAGGACACAGCACCCGGGGCCGGGCCAATGCCTTGCGCAACGCCCTGTCCGGAACGTGGTATCCCGATGAACCCTGGAGCGATGAGGTCCACGAGCTGCTCGATACCTGTTTATCCTGCAAGGCCTGCAAGTCCGAGTGTCCTTCAGCGGTCGATATGGCCGCGTTGAAGACCGAGGTCCTGACCCAGCGCCATGCCCGGCGAGGCGTGCCTCTACGCTCCTGGCTCTTCTCCCGTCTCCATATCCTTGGCGCCCTTTGCAGTGGATGGCCTGCGCCCCTGGTCAACGTGGTCCTCAGGGACCGGCGGGTTCGAGGCGCGCTGGAAAAGACGCTCGGGTTGGCCGCGGCGAGGCCTCTGCCGCGCTTCGCCCCTGCGACCTTCGACCACGTCTTTGCCGACAGGGTCATGGCTCGGGGCGGCAAGATCGGCCGACGGGGGCAGGTCGTGCTCTTCGCCGACACCCACGTCCAATATCATTATCCCGAGGTGGGACTCGCGGCGGTGGAGGTGCTGGAAGCAGCAGGCTTTGAAGTGGTGCCTTCCGGCCATACGTGTTGCGGGAGACCTAGTCTCAGCAAGGGGTTGGTCGAGCACGCCCGCACCCTGGCAACCGATACCGTGGCGAGACTCTATCCCCATGCCGCGGTGGGGATACCCATTGTAGGCCTGGAGCCGAGCTGTCTCCTGACCCTGCGCGACGAGTACCATCGCTTGCTTCCCGGCGATCCACGGGTCGTTGCGGTCGCCGCTCAGGCCTTCACCTTCGAGGAGTTTCTCTCCACCCTGGCGAGGGAGGACCGGCTGTGGCTCCGCTTCGAGCGACGCGAGGTCCCCGCCCTCCTGCACGGGCACTGTCACCAGAAGGCCCTGGTCGGTACCGCCCCCTGTCTCGAGACGCTGCGTCTGGTCCCAGGATTGGAGGTCCGCGAGCTGGATACCGGCTGTTGCGGGCTGGCAGGATCCTTCGGTTACGAAGCCGAGCACTATGAGCTTGCCCAGAAGGTTGCCGAGGAGCGGCTCTATCCGGCCCTGCGGAAGGCTCCTCCCGAAGCCTTGATCGTGGCTCCTGGGACGAGTTGCCGGGAGCAGATCCTGCACGGTACCGGTCGCAAGGCCTTGCATCCGGCCCAGGTCCTTGCCCAGGCCTTGCCGGGGAGGACTCCCCGAGCAACGGCTCCTCATTCAACGTGAACCCCAAACCCCCCAGCGGAGATGCCCATGCAAAGGACCAACCCTACGGCCGTCAAAGAGGTGGAAGCACCCTGTGCAGGCATCCGCCGCCTGGTGTTGCCCCTGCCCTATGAAGTCCAGACCCTCAACGTGTACCTGCTCGAGGGCGAGGGCGGTAGCACCGTCGTTGACACGGGCGTGGGTGGTCCCTTCGGACGTGCGACTTGGGGTTCGGTCTTCGAACACCTCGCTCCGGCCTCCATCAGCGCCCTTGTCGGCACCCACTACCATCCCGACCACATCGGCGCGGCCGGCTGGTTGGCTGCGAAGCTGGACGTCCCGTTCCTGTGCAGCCAGGTCTGCTGGTTGGTCACCAAGCTGCTCCTCTCGCAGGATCAGTCGGATCAGGAGGAACAACTCCGCTTCTTCCGGCGTCTTGGTACGTCCTCGGAGGATGCCGAGGTGATGCTCGCCCCGGCCAACGGCTACAAGCTCGTGGTCGATCCACCGCCGCCGGCCTTCTTCCGCTTGCGCGACGGGGCAGAGGTTCGTCTCGGTGGGCGCACCTGGCGCGTGTGCTGCTGCGAAGGTCATGCCTCCGAGCTGGTGACCCTCTATTCCGAGGAGTTGGGCGTCTTGCTCTGCTCGGACCAGGTCCTGCCCGAGATCAGCCCCAACGTGTCGGTCTGGTCTACCTCGCCCGAGGACGATCCGCTCGGGGCCTATCTCGCTTCCCTGGCCCGTCTGAGAGAACTCCCCGACGAGACTCTGTGTCTTCCCGCTCACGGTGAGCCCTTCCGCGGTCTTCGCCGGCGCGTCGACGAGCTGGTCGAGCACCACCGGTTGCGGCTCCAAAGGATCGTCGAGGCCCTGGAAGAACGCCGCACGGTCGCTGCCCTGGTCGACCCGGTCTTCACTCCCGGCCTGGGAACCTTCGAACGCATGTTCGCCCAGGGGGAGTTGCAGGCCCATTTGGCCCTGCTCCTCGGGAGGGGAGAGATCGAGAGGGAAGAGGACGAGCGGGGCACGTGGTGGTACGCCAGGAAGCGTTAAAGAGGCTTCAGCGCGGCAACCGGGCCTTGATAAACTCGTCGGTCAAGTAGTAACGGCGGTTCGAAGGAGCCCCGGAGGGTTCATAATACCCTTGCCGGCGATCTTTATCCCCGAACTCGGCCACGTTCGAGTAGCCGCGACCGACCTTGTCGCTGGGGTAGCATCCGGCGCACTGGTCGGCGGCCACGGTGTTGCGTAGCTCCAGATGCAGGTGCGGGTTGAAGGTCAGCTGCCCTTCCTTGGGGATGATGACCACGGTCTCGGCGATCTGCTCGCGGCGCTTGATCACCGTACCCGCCTTGAGCCCGGCGCGGGCCTTGGTGTGGCCGTAGAACGAATACACGTACTCGTCGGAGTCGTCGAGTCCTTGGACTCGGTGGCGGATCATGATCGCGTCCATCCAGTTGCTGGCCCCGCCGATGCTGGCCACGTAGCGAACATAATAGACCACCCCGTCGGCGATGGCGTAGATCGGGTCGCCGGCGTGGTTGGGACCGAAGTAATCGTCGCCGAGGTGCCCGGTGGGTTCTCCGACATGGTAGGTCAGCCGGGCCGGGCTGTAGTCCAATTCCCCGCCCATGGGCCAGGAGAACTCCAGGGCATAGGGCATGTGGTCGAGGGTGATTTCGCCCTGGAAGTCGGCGTTGGGATCCGCGGGTTCGGCAGGTGGTTCCGGCTCTGGAGGTTCCGGCTCGGGGGGTTCGGGTTCGATTGGGGTTGGTTGCACCGGCGCGGGCTGTTCGGGCGCTGTGGGGAGAGTCTGGTCCGGCCTGGTCGGCTGGGTCGGGGGCTGCTCGGCTGTCGTTGGTTGCTGGGCACCAACCTCGAGACTGGCCCGAGGGTCACTTGCGTAGACCGACCCGGGCTGGGGGGCACTCGTATAGGTGTCGACCGGCTCGATGGGCTGGCCGCAGCCGAGGAGCAGAACGGTGAGAAGGACGCGAATCATGGCCGTGCCACCGGTGTTGCTACCTCTGCGAAGGTACCACATCCGGTTCATCCCCGCACCTCCAAGAGCACGGGCAGAACAATGCGTAAATGATACTACACGATTTCACCGGCCCAGAGACGGGCCGAAAAGCACCTGGACAACTGCTCGGACTTGAGGAGATCGATCCAGATCGCATCCGGGTAGGTGGCTCGGAGCAAGGTGGATTTCCCGGTCTGCCGTGGCCCCCACAGGAACAGAGAATGATGGGGATTCTGAGGTAGGTTCAACGCGCGATGGAGCATGCAAAAAAGAACCGCTGCTTCAAATTATCATGAAGTATCGCAGTGGCGTTTACAAATATCAAGTTCTCGTGCGCCCAGTTGCCTCGGCCAGCATGCTCTCTATCGCAGGGGAGGATTGCCCGGTCGGGGGTACCTTACTGCATGTTCCCGCAGCGCAAGATCAACAAGAAAATCGAGCAGCAATGAAGAGCGAAGCTTCAAGGGGCAGGGACACACGAGCGAACAGGGGAGGAACAGAAGGAAGA
>MGSU01000139.1 GCA_001799195.1 Deltaproteobacteria bacterium RIFOXYA12_FULL_61_11
CATCTTGTACTTGTTGATGACCTTGCCGACCCTCGCGGTAGCCGCGGCGTAAGAGATGGGTCGTATAGACCTTGCCCTTGTACGTCCGCTTCGTAGTAACAACGTGAACTGTGCCGGTTCTCGTAGCAATAGATTGATAATATGGCCTGTTAATCCCTTTGTCAAGTGAATATGCAATTTTTTAGTGACAACTTTTTGCAATGTTGATAACTTGAGAAATGCATTTACATCATTGATATATTTACTAATTCATGTATTTTGCTGGATATTTAGGCAAAAAACTTCAGACTAATTCTCCCAACCACATTCTTCTTGCAAACATAGGGTACCATCGGGTTGATTCGGCAGCAAGCAAGGAAGTCCCTGCTCGGAAATAAGACGCACCGAGGCCTTCCTCGCACATTATCGAAAAGCTGACCCGAAGGAGGGATAATTCCCCAACATCTCAACCCGGATCGTCAGCCAGACTGTCGACCTGATCGAAACGGGCAGTGTGGGGGCCTGTGGCCACGACCTTGAAATACACCGGCTCCGAAATGTAGTCGCCACTGGTGACCTGGAGCCGAACCCCGGCGATCCCTTCCTGCACCGAATCGTTGACCAAGGTCAGGACCTGAGAAGCGCTCTCACCTTCGAGGAGCGGCACCGTCGTGGGAAGGTCCTGCATCCCCGCGCCAATGGGTTCTTTGTCTTCCGAGTACACCCGGTACAGACAAATCATGCCATCGCGAGGTTCCTGGCCAAAATTGCTGACCACCACCTTGACCTGCAGGTCGAAACTCCCCGTCACCTGATTGAGGTACACGAGATCGCTCACGATCAGAGAAGTTTCCACGAGCGGAGGGAGAACGGGGACTTGATCATCCGAGGGTTCGACCGGCACCGGGGGTTCTGCTACTCCGGGAGGCCCGGGAGGTCCCTGAGGCCCGGTGACTTGCTCAAGGAATTCATCATCCCTCTTCAACCGCTCGGCGAGGCGTTCCACCAACTCGGCATAGATCTCTTCCTCCGAGAGCTCCTGGTCCTCGAGAGTGGCGAACAGCGCAGCAGTCCCGAGACGCACAGGATCATCGGCAAGACTTGTCCCATCAGCACTGCTGTCGTCGAGGTGCTGAGGTTCATGATCTCCAGGTTCCGTGGCAGATTCCCCGCACCCGCTGAGAACGAGCAGGAGGACACTGAGGAGAGAACGAGACATGGCACACCTCTCGCTGGTCGAAGGTTCCCCCCGACCATGACGTATTCCACATCCTGGTGCAACCGGTAAATGTCCATGGCGTCCTCGGTGCATGTGAGAGAGAACATCACCGGGTACAGCCTATGGCAAGGGCATATTTGCAATGGCATTGCACCGGCGAGTGGGGTGGGCTATTATGTCGACCTCACGTTCGAGTGTCGGGATCGATGAAGGTACTCCTCGCCAACCCACCCTGGCTCAAGAAGGGATATTATGGCGTGCGCGCCGGCTCACGCTGGCCTCATTTCGAGAACGAGCACAGTTGCTACGTCCCCTACCCCTTCTTCCTCGGGTATTCGACCGCTCTCCTGCTCGAACGCGGACACGAGGCCGTACTCCTCGACGCGTGTGCAAGCCGAGAAGACTACGAAACCTTTTATCGGCGCGTCCTCGCCGAAACCCCCGAGGTCGTCCTCCTGGAGGTCTCGACCATTTCCATCGCCAACGACCTCCTCGTGGCCCGCGAGCTGCGCCGTCGGCTCGGCCGCAACATTCGCCTGGGCTTTGCCGGGTTGCACAGCTTCATGTATACCCCGGCCTTCCTCGAAGGCCACCCCGACCTCGACTTCATCTTGATCGGCGAATACGAACTACCGCTCCTCGGCTACATCGAAGCCCTCTCGGGCCGCGGCACCTTCGGACAAGTCCCTGGTCTGATTGTCAGACACCGCGGCAAGATCCTGGCAACTCCGCGCGGGTCCAACCTCCACGAGCTCGATCTCTTGCCCTGGCCGTGTCGCGACCAAGTCGACCTGCACCTCTACAACGACACCCCCGGCGGTATCCCCTCACCCTCGCTCCAGCTCTGGTCCAGCCGCGGCTGTCCCTTCGGTTGCATCTTCTGCGCCTGGCCCCAGATCATCTATGGAGAACGCCGCTATCGCAGCCGCGACCCGCACAAGGTCGTCGACGAGCTCGAGGCCGTGGTGAGCCGGTATTCCATGGCCTCCTTCTATTTCGACGATGATACCTTCAACATCGGCCGTCCCAGGGTCCTGGCTCTCTGCGAGGAACTGCTGCGCAGGGGCCTGACCATTCCTTGGGCGGCGATGTGCCGGGCCGACCTCATGGATGCCGAACTCCTCGAGAGACTGGCCGGGGCCGGTCTTCGCGCGGTCAAGTATGGAGTAGAGAACGCCACCCAGACCATCCTCGACGGCAGCGGCAAACGCCTCGACCTCGACCACCTGCGCTCGGTCGTTGCCTCCACCAAGGCCGCGGGCATCCTCACTCACCTGACCTTCATGTTCGGCCTCCCCGGAGAGACCTACGACTCCGCTCGTCGGACCATCGACCTGGCTCTCGAACTTGACCCTTATACCCTCCAGTTCACGATCGCCACGCCGTTCCCGGGCAGCGACTACCACGCCTTCCTCGAACAGCGCGGCCTCTTGGTCAGTCGAGATCACCAACGCTATGACGGTTTCCACTCGGCGGTCATCCGTACCGAATCCCTCGGTCCCGAGGAACTGATGGACCTCTTGGCCGAGGCCAATCACCGCTGGCGCAGGCACCTGCACCGCCGGGCCGTCGCTGCTCCAGACCAGCACTATGACGTGGACTGTTCGCTGATCGTGGTCAACCACAACGGTGCTGAGGTGCTGCCACGTTGCCTGGGTTCGTTGGTGGAACAAACCCATCCCTGCCGCGAGATCCTCCTCATCGACAACGGTTCCACCGACGGTTCTGCCGAGGCCGCTGCAGCGCAATTCCCTGAAGTGAAAGTACTGCGCTTCCCCTCGAACCGGGGCTACTCCCGAGCCGTGAACATCGGTATCCGCTGCGCCAAGGGAAAATACCTCGGCCTCATCAACAATGACGCGTCACTCGAACCGCACTGGCTCGAGGTCATCCTGGGTCGTTTCAGCCGCGAGCCCGAGACCGGGTTGATCGCTTCGCGCATCCTCTACGCAACCCGCCCGGAATTGATCAATTCAGCCGGCGATGGGGTGCTCGCCTCGGGCTACGTCTACCAACGCGGCAACCACTGCCGCGACGACGAAGACTATGACCAGGCCCGCGAGGTCCTCGGCGCCTGCGGTGCCGCACTCGCCGTACGTGCCCATCTCTTCAACGATATCGGTACCTTCGATGAAACCTTCGGGATGTATCTCGACGATATCGACTTTTCCCTCCGCGCCAGGTTGTGGGGGTACCGCTGCATCTACGAACCCCGGGCACTCGTCTACCACGTCGGCTCCCACACGACGGGATCTTTTTACAATAATACCAATGTGTTTTATATCGCCAAAAACAATGTCAACCTGATCATCAAGAACTTCCCCCGCGAACTCCTTCGCAGGCGTTGGCCCTCCATCCTGTTGCACTTCTTCCGACAACAGGGCTATCATACCCTCCGTTCCGGGCACGGCCTTGCCTATTCCAAAGGACTGCTCCGAGGACTCTTGGAGAGCGGGACCATGCTGACCCGGAGGCGGCATATCCTCGGAGGGAAGCGGATCGAGTACACCGAGCTCTATACCGAACTGGACCGCTGCGCCGCCGACTACGAAGGCTTCCGACGCCATCGGCAACCGCTCTGGCTGAGCGGGAGGAGAAAGCCCCAGCATGAGGACTCAGGGCATGAGCACGGGTGACAAGATCGCCTTGGTCGGCAAACCCCGGCGCGGGAAGAAGCCCTCGAACGCTTCCCCCGAGCCTTCGCAAACCCCGGTTCCTCCCCCAGACCTCCAAGCTGGGGCAGAGACGAAGCTGCTCGAGGTGGAAGATCTCCGAGCCGAAAACCACCGACTCAAGACCGAGCTCCTCGACGAATTGCTCCGTTTAGAACACCAACTCGACCGTAAGGACGAGGCCCAAAATAGGAATCTGAGTGAAATCGACGATTTGCGCGACAAACTCGAGTTCCAGGAGCGCGAACACCGGCGCCTCGCAAGCAAGGTCGAGGAACTGAGCACGGTCTTGCACGACCTGCGAGGGCGCCATGCCTCGGTCTGCGAACAACGTGACCATCTCGAGTTCGAGCGCGGCGAAACCCGGGGACAGCTCCTCGGCCTCACCGCCCAGCTCTCGCGTGCCGAGGCCGACCACCAGGCGCTGGTGCGGGAGCTCCAACGGGTGGAACACGAACGCGCTCGACTGGAGAGGGAGTATCGCGAAGCCTGCACGAGAAGCCACCTCCTCGGAGAGGAACTGCAGGAACATCGAGAAAAGCTGCACCGCGCAGAAGCCGACCGTACCAGGCTCGAACAGGAACTCGAGGCTGCCTCGAAACACCACACTCAGCACCTCGCGGCCCATGAACAAGCCTTGGCAGCATTGCGCGAACGCAGCGAGGACGCTGCAACTCGCTTGACCAGGAGGTTGCACGAACTACGTGCCGAGAACCACAACCTAGCCATGATCCTGGCCGGAGTACGGGACCACTGGTCGTATCGGTTCCAAAAACGCCTTTGGGTGCTGAGTAAACGGTACGGCCGACAGTATCCCCTGCTGGTTTGGCTTCTCCTCAAAAGTGTGGTAGCACATGGCCTGCGCCGCTCGGATTGAACGAGCGCTGAGATAAGACCCCTTTCCCCCGAGGTGTTACTGATGGAGACGTTGCCTGTCGTCGAGGAACTGCGCAAGCTCAAGAAAGAAGATTTGGTCCAGCGCTGTATCGCGCTGGCAGCCGCGACCTCGAATGACGGCGCTCCTTCCGCGATAGAAGAACGCCTCCGGACCTATGAAGAAACCGTGACCAGGTTGGAACAAGGCTTCACCGCGCTCGTCACCGAGCAGGAGCAGAAGCTAGCCGGCTTGACCAAAGCCCAAGAAACCCTTGCCCACGAACATGCCGCGCTGCTCACCTCCCACCGTGCCCTTGGTAAGGAGAAAGAACTCCTCACCCGGGAACTCCAGGGGCTCCAGGGATTGCGCAAAGAACTCGACGAAGCTCGGCGAACCCTCGCGAGAGACGAAGAAGAACGCAAGACCAATCTCCAGGAACTCACCAGACTCCGCGCCGAGAACCACAAGCTCAAGGAAGAGGTCATCGCCGAATTGCTCCGCCTCGAGGAAGAGCTCAAGCTCAAGGAAAACGATCACCGCAAGGTATTGGAAAAAATGAGGCAGATGGGTGAGGAGCACGAACGCATCCTCTCCGAAAAGGGCAAGCTCGGGGATGAACTCGACCAACTCAGACACGAGTTCCAGGAACGTCTCGCCGCCCTGGAAGGTGAAAAAACTCTCCTCAGCGCCGAGGCCGACAAAGTCCGCGGTTATGACCAACTCAAGCGTGACTACGACCACCTGCTCGAAGAGCACGACGAACTCAAGACGGTCATACGCCACGAGCTCGATCTCCTGGAGAAAGAAGTCGAAGGCAAGGAAAACCTCTTCGCTCAGGCCAACCAGATGATCCGCGAATTGGAGGAGAGTAAGAATCGCACGATCGAGGAGCTGCGCTCGAGCAAAGGCTCCTTGGAAGGCCACAGCCGCGACCTCGAGGAACGCTTCGCCAAGCTCGACCTGCAACACCAAGACCTCGTGCAGCAATACCAGAACCTCCGCGAGCGGGCGGCCTTCCGTTTGGCCCACGCGGCTCTGTTCAAGGTCAAGCGGTACGGTGCTCAGTACCCCACCCTGGCTCGGCTGTTCGTCGATCACCTGGTCCGCAGCGGCGTCAGGATCATTGCAGGCTGACCGGACCCCCCCGTGCTGACAGCCGATCTCTTCAGCTCCAGGATCAACAAACTGGACCAACGGATGCACCACCTGGGGGGTACTGCCGTCCCACCCGACAATGCCCAACTCGCGCGCTACCAAAAAGAACTGGAGCAATTGGTGCGTCCGATGCTCGAGGCCGAACGGGACTACGTCCTGTTGGCCGACGACCTGGACTTGCATCGTCGGCTGACCGGTTCGATCGAGGATTTCGAGACCCGCCTCGAGCGTTACCGCCAGCGCCCGACGGGACACCGCACCCCGCTCGGCGTAAGCCGCTACAATTTCTTCCGGCTCGATCAGATCCTCCACTTCGCAAGCACCGGAGAACGGTCGCAGAGCTATCCCGAGGACTACCTGTTCCGACCGAGACCCTTCCGAGAACTGCGCAGGACCTTCCTGGCCTACCTCACAGCCATCGCTGAACGGGCCACCGCGGCTGGTCTGGAGTTGGTCTGGTACGACCCCGAGGTCCCCGAGCTGATCAACTCCTTCGCCGCTGCAGCAGAACATACGTCAGAGCGAGAACTGATCCGATTGTTCGGTGTGGTGGTCGAACACGCCTTCATCGGTCCCCAGACCATTGTCCTCGACCCGCACCACCTCTGCAACGCGAGCTGCGAGCACTGTTGGATCCACACGCCGGACGTACACCACGAACCCGACTTCTACCGCCGGAGCTTCGACTGGGAGGTCTACAAGGCCCTGATCGATGACTGCGCTGCCATGGAAGTCGACGGCATCATCTTCCAGGGCGACGGAGAACCCCTCGCCTACCGTCGTTTCCGGGACATGCTCATCTACGCGCGGGACCGTGAGGTCAATGTCTCTTTCTTCACCAACGGCATCCTCCTCGACGAGGAGCTGGCAGCGTTGGTGGTCGACCGCTCGGTCAAGGAGATCTTTTGCAGCCTGCCAGCAGCGACCAGCCGGACCTGGGGCAAGATCAACACCCGCTGCGATGCCGGGACCTTCGACACCATCCTCTCGAACCTCAGCAACCTGACCAGGTTGAAACGGGCCGCAGGGGTCGAGCGACCGGTCCTCCAGTTGACCCATGTCATCCATACGATGAACTGGCGCGAGGTGCCGCTGATGGCGCGCAATGACGCCATGGTCGGCGCCGATCTCTCGAGGTTCTATCTCATACGTCTCGACCACAACCTGCGCTACTTGCAACTGCGCGACCATGAGGTGGCAGCGCTCATGGAACAGATTCCCAGGGTTCGCGCCTTCCTGCGTTCGACTCTCTCCACCACCCTGGTCGACAACATCGACTTCCAGCTCAACAACTACGCTGCCGCCGATGGATCCTGGGCCAGCGACACCTTCCTGCGCATCGGTTGCACGATCGGCTTCTACTTCTGCCTGATTCCGGCTCGCCTGGACCTCAGCCTGTGCTGTCATCTCCGTACCATCGGGCACCTCGATTGGATCGGTTTCAAGGAACTGTGGTTCTCCGACCACTACCAACGGATCCGCCACCAGGCAAAACATCTGCGTCGCTACCGCGACGTCAATTTCCTCAACGGGGCCAGATTGTATGACGAGCACTGCACCCATTGCGACAATCACCAGCAGTTGCTCCGTACCAATGAGCAACTCCAACACCTCGATCTGCTGCGTTTCTGTTGAGCCCGAGGACCCTGACCCGATCCCGACTCCCCAGGTGCACCTCCCTCACTTCGAGCCTGGGCAATGGTCCCCGGAAACCTTCTTCGACCTCGACCGGGCCGTGCGCAAACTGGGCACAGCGGTCGGTGTTCCCGGAGTTCCTCGCTACCGTCTCGGGGCCGGCAACTCCCTTCCCCCCCGTGCCGGCATCCTGAGGCTACTCCCTGCTCCTGCCACCTTCGACCTGGACTGGTGGCCGGAATATCTTTCACCGTTCTTCCTCGATGAGGTGGACGGCGGCCTCAACCTCCAGCTCCACCTGCGCTCTCCCGACACCTTCCTCGAACTCCTCGGCAGGTTGAGCGAGCTTCCCCTCTCCGGACTGCATCTGCATCCCGCAAAACCCCTGGTCCCGGAACTCCTGGCGGGGCGTGACGCCCCCCCAGGTATGGTCCTGAAGGTCTTCTCAGGCACTTCCTGGAATTCCCTGCTCCCGGGTGAGACCTATCCCGCAGCGCCTCCCTTCGCGTATGCGGGCAATGAACCGAGTACATTCCGTTGCGGGCTGCGGGGCACCTTCTGGGTGGATGAGCACGGGTCCTTGCTCACCTGCGAGCAATGTGGCCCAGTCGCTTGGTTGCGAGGAGGCAGAGCGGAAGACACGGGTGACGCCTATCTCGCGCAGGTCGAGCGCTATCGTGCCGGATGCCCCGTCCCCTGCCGTTTCCACCGCGATCACCCCCCGACTTCCCATGCTCCCGCCCATAACCTTCCTCGAATTCCCCCTCCTATCAATCCACTCGAGAGAGTCCGATACGGTCTCCGCCGCCTCGCTGCAGGCGATACTACCTTGGGAACCCTGTACCTCGCCTCCGCTGCAACCTCCTCCGAGAAGGACCCTACCCTCGGGTCTCCCATGCTCGCGAACTTGCTCTCCAAGGCGGGTCGGGACGACCCGGAGTTCCATCTCGACCTGCAACGCCTGCTGCGCCAGGATCCTTGGCGCCCCGAATTGTATATCGTAGACGGCTTCGACCGGCTCCTCCGCTCGAGACTCGCTGGCGCCGAGAGCCGTTTTCGTCAAGCCTTGACCCTCGATCCTTCCTTCTTCCCTGCTCGGCAAGGACTGGCAGTCACGTTACTGGCTCGCGGCAACCTCGGAGCGGCGCGAACAGCGGCGATCGGATTGGAGGGACATTGCTCCCCCTTGCTCCTCTCCCTGCTGCGCGATGAGGTACAACCCGGATCATTGGTCGTGCGCTTGTTCGGACAAACCCTGCCCGAGGAACTACTCGACCACGGCCAACGACCTCGTTTCATCAACCTCGGGTTGACCGACGACTGCATGTTGCGCTGCAAGATGTGCTTCAAGTGGAAGAATGGCGGCCGCGCCACCGGCCGGGTGCCCCTCGAGACCTGGTATCGAGCTTTGACTGACCTCGGCGAAGCGTGTCATCACGAGGCCTCGCTCAACCTCGCCGGCGGTGAGCCCTTCTCCGATCCCCATGCCGTCGAACTCATCGCACAGGCCTCGGGACAGGGCTTGCACACCAACGTGTGCACCAACGGTTATGTCCTCAACGAGACGCTGCTCCAAGAACTCGATCGTGCCGGGCTTTCGCTTATGGCCCTCTCGCTCGACTCCCTCGACCCCGCCATCCACGACGGCTTGCGCGGCGTACCCGGCGTACTGGCGCATGCGCTCGAGCTGATCACCGCTATCGAGGCCCTCAAACCCCGGTTCCAACTCGACCTGCAACCGCTCTTGTTGCGCCCTAACCTGCCCGGTCTGCTCGAGCTCCTGCGCTTCGCCGATGGTCACAAAGCCATTTCCGGGGTCAACTTCCTGGCCATGATCCGACCGCATAACAGCCCAACGACGAAGCGATCCTGGCGGGACGCCAGTACCGGACTCTGGCCGGAGACCGCCGCTCTCGAAGCCCTGCTCGACGAACTCGTCGCGGCCAAAAAGGCCGGCGCGAAGATCAACAATTCCTTCGAACAGCTCGAATTGTACCGTCGCTATTATCGTGACCCGGAGCGCTGTGATCTCGGCACCGGCACCTGCCTGGTCGGCGACTACTTCGTCAACCTCAATTTCGACGGTTGCTTCGAGTTATGCCCATATATCAATGGGGTGGATACCCACCTCGGCTTCCTGCACCAAGCCTCGCTGTTGCATCTACGCGCCTCAGCCGCGGCTAAAGACGCTCGTCGCACCATGCGCCGCTGCACCCAGAATTGTTATCTGCGCCTGAACTGCTTGCACGCCTTCGAGAGCGGCACCGATCGGGCCAACCAAGGAGCATGACCATGAGCATGGCGAGGAGCGGAGACATACGCGGCCCAGTGAAGATACTCCGGCTGTGTGATGACGGACGCGGTGAAGGTCGTCTCGAGGATCGAGCGGTACTTTGTTCGC
>MGSU01000140.1 GCA_001799195.1 Deltaproteobacteria bacterium RIFOXYA12_FULL_61_11
CGAGGAACTCGAGCAGGGGACCGAGTCCCGTCGAGAGCGCGCGTTCGAGGTTCGAACCTTCGGCGGTGCAACGCACCACGGCCAGATCTCCGCGGCCGAGTTCGGAGTCGAAGATCAGGGCTCGTTCCCGTCGCTCCCCACCCGAGAGCACGATGGCTTCGGCCAGGGCCTCGGCTCGCGAGACGAGCAGCACGCGCCGGGGTTGCATACCCAACGAGGCGGCGAGGCGCTCGACGTCCATGCTGGTGTTGGGGGGGCGCACGGCGAGCAACTCGTCTCGACCCGAGGGCACCACCGTGCCAACGTCGCTGAGACATGCCACCGGCCAGAAGGTGTCGAAGAGCAAGAGATGCTCGACCTCCGAGGGAAGACATCCGGCAGTGGCCAAGGCCCGCCCCAAGGCCACGGAGGGAAAACCGAAACCCTCCAGGCGGTGTTGGACCCGTTCCTCATACTCCACCGCGCACCACGTCCCATCCCGCATCACCGCCACGGCCGGATTACCGCCGATACCGATCACCACTGCTACTCCCACTGTTCCACTCCTTCCATGAGCGACCCAGGGGCGTAGCATAGCACTGTGGTTCGACGAGGTGAACCCAAGGGCTCCCGTACACCCCCTGTCTTCAATTTTTATACTGTATTATCTAGGAGTTATTTTTCCGCTCGCCTGTCTGGTCTACCAAGAACACGTTAAGAATGTCGTTTCCGACCCCCCGCATTGGCGAAATCCCTGTTTTGGACAAGGGTGACACAGCAGGTGGGATGAGGTACAACTCTGTGCCAAGGAAGAACGACAAGGTCCCGTCTGATGCCATCGCTTCCTGATGACCTCGTAAAGCCACCGGCCCCCGACGTACCAGCCTACTCTAACAAACCCTACTCAAAAGACATCGCCCGCCTTCGACTCGCGCTTCCATCTGCCCCCGAGCAGCAAAAAATCGCCGATTGTCTGACTTCGCTGGACGAGCTGATCGTCGCCGAGAGTCAGAAACTCAAAGTGCTCAAGGCCCACAAACAAGGGCTCATGCAACAGCTCTTCCCCCGCGAAGGCGAAACCCGGCCGCGGCTACGCTTTCCTGAATTCCAAAACGCCGGGGAGTGGGAGGAAACCCGTCTGGGGCGATTGGGAGAACTTTTCAGCTTTTCCAATCTGACAGATACCAGAAGCAAGTCGCGGGAGATCTCGGTGCTACGATTAATTCGATCAACGGAGGCCAACTGTTGAAATACGAGTTCTTCGTTCCGAAGCCGCCCGAACAACAACGCATCGCCTCGTGCCTGAGCAGCCTCGACGCCCTGATCACTGCCGAAACTCAGAAGCTCGAAGCCCTCAAGACCCACAAGAAAGGCCTGATGCAGCAGCTATTCCCCTCCGGAGGAGGGGTGGCAGGCGAAGCCTGACGGGGTGGTTACATGACAGAACGAGACATGAAAGCAACCACCCCCCGCCTACGGCGTACCCCTCCGGAGGAGGGGAATAACATCGTGAAGCCTGACAGGGGGGGGAAATCACGGCACACCCAAAATTACCTGTCGTTGCCATTCAATCCCCAGTTGAAAGAAAGGGCGAAGGCGCTGCGTCGGGCAGGTAATTTATCCGAAGTGCTGCTCTGGAATCAGCTCAAAAGGGGGCAGTTCGAGGGGCTCGATTTCGACCGACAAAAGATCATTGGCAATTACATTGTCGATTTTTATTGTGCCGAGAAAAACGCTGTCATCGAGGTGGATGGCAGCAGCCACGACGACAAAGCGGAATACGATGCGCAACGCGATGCTTTTTTGACGGGCCTTGGTCTACATGTAATCCACATCCTGGACAAGGATGTAAAGCAGGACATAGCCGCTGTCATGGATCTCTTGATGCAGCAGCTTTTCTCGCCTCCGGAGGAGGTTGAAGCATGAATGGCCTCATCCTCTACACAACCGAGGACGGCCCAAGCCAAATCAAACTGCGGGCAAAGGATCAAACCGAACACCCTGCAGGCGGGCTTCAAAAGAGAACTGGGGCTTTCTTTGCTGCCTCCAGATTGAATTGGCAGGTGCTGAGCTGATGTCCTTTTTCCGCCTGCCCGAGCATTCGGCCGTTCTCTCCGCCCTGCCGGCCGTCCTGGCGTGGATGGTCCCATTCCTGGCGCACCTCACCCTGGTCGCACCGGGAGTGACCTGGGGCGATGCGGGAGACCTCCTCGTCGCCGCTCACGATGGCGGCGTACCCCACCCCAGCGGCTATCCTCTCTATATGCTCCTCTGCCGTGCCCTGCTCTGGATCGTACCAGGGCTCGATCCGGCCCCCTGGATAGCCCTGCTCTCGGTCCTCGCAACGAGCGCGACCTCGTACGTGCTGTTCCGCACGGTGCGAGAGCTCACCGCTGATCCCCTGTCCTCCCTGTGGGCTGCCCTGCTCTATGCCCTCGCCCTCGAACCGAGCGCCGCGGCCCGCCAGGTCGAGGTCTACGCCCTGCACCTGCTCTTCTTCGCGCTGTTCCTCATCACCCTGCAACAGTGGTTCGTCGGCGGCCGAGGCCGCTCCCTCTACCTTGCCTGTCTGGTCACCGGCCTGGGTCTCGCCCACCACCTGACCACCATCTTCCTGCTCCCCCCGCTCGGCCTGGCCTTGTTCCTCCACCTCCCGGGTCTGCCGGAGCACCGGAAGAAGCTCAGAACCCTGCTGGCAGCCTCGAGTCTCGCGATCCTCCCTGCCCTCTTCTACCTCTATCTCCCCCTGGCCACGCTCTTCGCTCCACCGACAACCCTCTGCTGGAACGAACCGACCACCTGGTCGGCCTTCCTCGGCCAGGTCCTGGGCTCGGAATACCGCATCTTCTGGACTTTTGAACCGAGCGCGGTGTTCTCGAGGGTCGGGGAACTCGGTTCGGTGCTGCTCCAGCAGTTCGGCCCACTGCCCTGGCTCCTGGCCCTGCTCGGAGCTTCACTCCTCCTCCGCCGGCACAAGGCCCTGGCCGCGGCTCTGCTGCTCACCCTCCTGGGCTTCTTCATGCATGCCGCCACCTACCAGGTCAATGATTACACGCAATATTGCCTGCCCATCATCGCGACCGGGGCCCTGCTCGCCGGGCTCGGCGCAGCAGCCCTCTCTACCTACTGCTCCCGCAGAGGTTCCCGTCGCCTCGGATTGCTGCTCGGCTCCGCTCTCTTCCTCCTGCCCCTCTCCGAAGCCCTGGACAACCGGTTCCTCCTGCACGTCGGCGCAGCCTCGGAGGAATACGCCTCTAGGGTTTGGGAGCTCACCCCCCCGGGCAGCCTGATCGTGGCGGGGGACGACAACACCTTCTTCCCGCTGTGGTACCAAGCCCGGGTGCGTGACCCCGACCGCTCCCGGGCCGTGGTCTCGGCCGGCCTGTTCCTCCACAGGATCTGGTACCGGAACTACCTGCGCCGCGCCATGCCCGAGCTCCGTCTCCCCGACGAGGCCAGCCTCCGGGGACGCACCCTCGACCTGCACGCCGACCTGCTCGGTCCGAACTACCGCCCCGGGCACACTTTCCTGCGTTTCTCGCCCCTGCCGAACCCCGCCGATCTGACCGTCCTCAATCGCGGTCTCCTCAATGAACTCGTACCCACCTCGGCCTCGCCCCTGGAAGCGAACACCACCCTCGAGGCCGTGACCCTCTCCCATGCGAGATCCTACTACCGCGAGGATCATTGGCTCCACTTCCCGTACCGCCTGGACGGCCCCTTTTCCCCTGGCCTCCCCATCCATTGCACGCTCACCTGGGCCGACAATCATCCTCATGCGGTCTCTTGGGAATGGTACGGCCCACGAGACACCCTGCTCCGGCAAGACCGTCGTGAACACTCTTCCGGTGAGCGGGAGAGCCGATCGATCCTCGAGATCCCCGAGGACAAACCCCACCTCAGAGGCGCTTGGCGGGTCGAGGTCCGGGTGGACGGCCGCTTGGTCGCCCGAAGACCCTTTCTGGTGGTCCCCGGACCATGACCCACGTGCTCCTTGCCGCGCTCTTCCTCGCCGGGCTCTTCCCCGCTAATCTCCCCGCCCTGGATACCAGCCTGTCCGCCGACGGTTCGAGCGGCCTGCTCACCGTTCCCGGGGGCTATCTCCTCGACCGCAGGGAACTCTCGTTCGGGATCGCCGCTCCCATGGACGCCGGGGGTTTCAACCCCGGTGTACGCCTGGCCCTGGCCCCCTGGTCCAGACTGGAAGCCTCAGCGGCCGTCAGCCTCTTGGCCGAGGACGACGCCTCGACCCCGAACTCGCAGCGCACCCTACGGACCGTGGGTTTGAAACTGCTCTTGGTGGAAGAACGCAGCTTGCTCCCTACCGTGGTCGCCGGTTGGCAAGACCTGCCGCTGGGACCAACCGAACGCTCGCGGCCCTATCTGGCTCTCTCCAAGAGTTTCTTCGGTTCCACCCGCCTCACCGCAGGCTGGGCCTTCGGTCCGCACCTTCCCGGCGGACCTCTCCTCGGCCTGGAATCCACCCTCAGGTCCAAGCTGACCCTCCTCACCGAGTACCAGGATCGGGCCCTCGGACTGGGGCTGCGTCTTTCCCTCTTCTCCACCGGACCCAACCGGGGGGAAGACCTCCGCTCGGACCTGACCCTGGGCTTGCGCTCCTCGCAAGAAATGGTGCTCGCCTGGCAACTCCACTTCTCCAACCAACGGCCGCTAAAATCTCCCGACGAACCCGAGGTCCCGCTCTCGGAGTTGCACCTCTTCTCCACCTCTCCCGTTCCGGCAGATCCTCACTGCGCACCGCTCGTCGCATTGCTCGAGAGAAGCGGCTTCGAGGACGTGACGGTGAGCAAGCACCGCCGAGGTGAAGAGGTCGTACTCGCGATCGCATACGAGAACCGAATCTTCTTCCGCAATCCGGGAGACGGTGTGCGCCGGGTCCTGGAGTTGGCCCTCGCCGTCGTGCTCGAAGAGGGCTATCTGTTCCTCGTCATTGAGCGACGCAACAGGGTGCCACTGTTCTTCCTCGAGGCGAGGCGGGGCAGGCTTCGCAGCCTGCTCGACGGAGATGAGTCACAGCTCGGCGCTGTGCGCCTAGGGCATGGCAAAGTACCCTCGCCCGGGGGCAAACTCTTGGCTCGCGCCGAAGGCCATCGGCGGTCTTTCTTGCACGCAGACCTGGTATTCGCGCCGATCCTGGTCCATCGCCTGGACCGGGGGGACGATTTCCGCGCCTTCGGCCTCGACCTCGGAACCAGGCTCGACGTACCGCTCTGGACCGGCTCCCTGCTCGAGACCGGCCTCTCGTTCTCCGGCCCCAGGTTCTTCGGCCTCGCCGAACCGGCCCCGCGGATCCGCCCGACGCGGATGGTCCTGCACCAACTCCTCCCACCCTGGGGAGGGGCTCTGGTCGTGCGACACGCCCTCGGCCTCGGTCTCCAAACCGAAGACCTGTTCGGGCTCGGCTTGCAGACGCTCTTCTCCCTTCCCGGCGCGCCGTACGCCCTCGTGCTCGACCACCGGGCTTTGACCGCCACCGACCTGGCACGGCCCCGGCTCCACCACCTCCTGGGCTTCCACTACCGTTGGAGGAACCTCTTCCTCTCGACCCGCGGGGGAACCTTCCTGGCCGGTGATCGCGGCGGTAGTCTCGTGCTCGGCGCCTTCCTGAGAGCCTTGCGCACCGAGGTCTTCGCCACCTGGACCGAACTCGATCGGCTCGTCGGCTTCACCCTGACCCTGCCGCTGACCTTCCGCAGAGAACCCCTCGAACCCTGTTTCCTGCGACCGCGCTTGGCCGAGGAGTTCCCCCTGACCATGTCCACTGCGCCCCTCGTGGCGGGTCTCGACCTCCAGGACCCCTTCGCCCTCGACCACCTCCTCTTCCGCCGGGGCCTGGACCCTGTGTCGCTCCGCCAGACTCTTGCGACTCCCTGAGCGGGTTGTCCTAGACTGATGGAATGCACATCACTCTTCGAAGAACTCCACGAACTTCTCAATGTACTTTTTGTAGTGGAGGGCGGTGAGGACATGACCTCTCTTGGACCTGATCACGGAAGGATAACTCCCTGTCTCGGGTCTCGAGAAAGCCGTGCGGAGTTTTTCTTGGTAGGTGGTGGGTACGAACCGGTCATGGTCGCTGATGACCATGATCACATCCTCGGGTTCCCTCAGGATCGCGAAATCCAAAGGATCCATATGCATCTCGGCCTCGAGGTACTTCTCCACCTCTTCGGGAGTCGCGAGGTTTTCCAGTCTCATGCGGTTCTCGCGGATCTTCACCAGGCGACTGAACAGGGTATCCTTGATGATGCCGGGGATATCGCCACCTCCTACCACCTCGGCCATTTTCTTGATCCTCGGTTCTACGCCGAAGGCGAGGGAAGCCCTGATGCCACCTAGGCTTATGCCGTAAGCATAGATCCTGTCTCCATCAACCTCAGGCAGTGCCTCCAGCACATCAAGACACATTCTGGTGACGATGACCTCTCTGATCAGCAGGTCGTCGAAGTGGTCGAGTGACCGCGACAGGTCCATAATGGACTCGCTGGGCACGATGACAGCGGCATGATAGCCGTGTTGCACGAAAACCCCAGAAGACCAGGTATCCAGGTATTGGGTCCCGGTGAAGGGCGGGAAGACAAGGACCAGCGGTAAGGCGGCCTCGCCGGATTTCCTGAAGAACCTGATGTCTTGCACGAACTCACCTCGCTGCCCCAGAGGGTCGTCAATGGTGAGTCGGATGGTCTCCCGGGAATATTTCTGGCTTTTCTTTTCCAACGTCCTCTCCACCGAGAGAACGGCGGAGGAAGTGTAGTCGAAGAGGGCCAAACGCTTCTTGGCTTTCTCCAGGGTAGAAAGAGAGGACTCCTGTTCAGGGGTAACAGAAAAGGAGCGTGTGCCCGCTACCGCCTCGATCCCTGCCGAGGTGAGGAGCAAAGGAAAGACGAGCAAAGATGCAACGACAACCGCTGTTCCGAGATCCGCTTTGTAACGTAGGTTTCTCGGCTCATGCATGTTGCACAGAACCTCGTAGAAGCTGGATCAACACCAAAAACAAGAAGCAAATATCTTACCAAGCTAATTAATATTTTTTCTATATTTAAACAATTGCTTGAAATACATCTATTGTGACTTAAATGCCTATGGGACATACAATACCCACTGGTACACCAGCCATACAAGCCACCTCGGACTTCGAATAGAATAGCATGCACATACTGTGTCTTTTTGACTTCGCAACATAACCGGCTTACGATAGCGCCATGACCACGACACTCAGCACCTACTTCTCCAAGATCGGGAGGAAAGGCGGGAGGAAGAGCAGGAGGAAGCTATCTTCTTCCGAAGCAAGGGAGATGGTGAAGGTCCGGGAGGCCAGGAAGATGTACAGAAAATTCCATACCCAGTGTTTCTGGTCCTTCGATCCCGCGTACCTCATCACCTCGAAGGACCTCGACTGGGTAGTGCAACAATTAAAACGACACGGCGACCGGAGCGCATGGGAGGCAGGGGAAAAATTATGCCGTTGACGGAATTCCAGGCAGACCTTGCCAGGCTCCTTGCGACCAACCGAACACCGGAGAGCTACCTCGCCGGAGGAGCAGCCATCAACCTCGAACCCAACACCCTTCGCTACAGCAACGACCTGGATTTTTTCAATGATTCGGTTGAACGCACGAGCACAACCTACGCACACGACGTCAACCTGCTGGAGTTGCATGGGTACACGGTGACCTTGCGCATCTCCCAACCTGGCTATCTCAGCGCTCAGGTCAGCAAAGCCGACCAGTCCACGAGAATAGACTGGGCCCATGATTCGGCCTGGCGCTTCCTGCCCACCCTTTCTCACGATCGGTACGGCTATCTCCTGCACCCCATCGATCTGGCCATCAATAAGGTCCTAGCCCTGGCCGGCAGGGATGAGCCCAGGGATTTCCTGGATACCCTTTGTGTCCACGACACCATCCTGTCGCTGGGGGCACTGTGCTGGGCCGGCGCTGGCAAAGACCCTGGTTTTTCGCCACATTCCTTGCTGGAACTGTTGAAACGTCGCGGAAAATACCATCAATCCGATTTCGATCGCCTGCGACTCGCTGCTACCGTCTCCCTGACGGAACTGAAGACCAGGTGGCTGGTCGCTTTGGCCTCAGCCGAACGCTTTATCAACTCCCGCCCCATGAACGAGATCGGCTGCCTTTATTATTCACTATCCGGGAAATGCTTCGTCACCCCCTCGCCGGAGGACCGACCAGAAGACCTCGCCTTGCATTACGGAAAGCCCGGAGGCGTGCTGCCCCAGGTAGGAGATGTTCCCGGCCCCTCCCTCGACTGAACCGTGCCATACTCCAACCGATGACGGCAAACTGCCGAGTTCGGTGTGGAGTAACAAAGTGTGGGCAAGAGCAGATCGAGGCGATCTGGAACCTACAGGACCGGGGTTCCACCATCTACCACTGTGGCTACTTCTGTAGCTTTTTGTATTGGAAGAGTTATTTATGAGGTGATGGAGAAGACGGGCTTGACAAGCACCTGTCGGCCTGTTCTTCTTGATCCCGTGAACCGCTCGACCCAACTTCTCCGGCTCGGTGACGCCCTCCTCCCTCCCAGCAAGCAGGAGGTCTGGCCGTGAGGCTTTTTGCCCCCCTGGTCGTCACCGTCCTCTGCTTCCTTGCCGTGGGTACCCTCTTCGCCCACGCTGAGGAGCCCGACCTCGTCGACCAGCTCGTCGCCCGTGGGGCTCAGGAAGACGGCTCGACGAAGCCCTCGCCCAGCGATCACCTCCTCGTGGGCGAGTTGCCCCCGTGGGCCGAACGCGGCATGCTCGGGCCGGGGTATACCTTCGTCGTCGGTTCGGCCAACGAGGACGAGTTCGGTGACGCCGAACGCAACGCCAGGAGGAAGGTCTGGCTGGACATGGTCGTCCGGCTCAAGGAGCTGGGCTACGAGGGTCTCCCCCCCACTATGCGCGATTGGTTCCGGGCGGAAATGACCCGTGTCGGCAACGAGAGGATCAAACCCTATTTCCGCTACCTCGCCCAGCAGGGGACTACCCTCGAGGGGCGTCCGGCCGAAGTCCTGGCCCGCTTCGATGGCCGGAATTTCTTTCGCGACAGCGTCATGCCCCTCCTCGGAGGCTTGCAGACCAGGGCTTCCGGGATGGGCCGGGCTCTGGCCGCGACCCAGCGGGGCCAACTCGGAACCTGGATGAACACCCTCGCTTCGCACTATTCGGCCGAACCCGCCCTCAACGCCGGGAGCCCTTCCCAGCACGAGAACACCACTCCCGGGGGTCCACCGGCCTGGTTGACCACGGTGCCCGAAGTGCCGGGCTACCTGTACGCGGTCGGCGCCGCCCCCTCTGGGACGGCCGTCGAGATGGTGACCCGACAAGCAAGCGAGGCCGCTGCCAAGAGAGAGCTGGCCGAACGATTACTCCTCTTCCTGCAACGCACAAAAATCATTACCGACAAACGCGGCAAGCGCGTCCGGCCCTCCCCGAGTACGCTCCAGAGTACCCTCACGACCGCGATCGTGGTCGAACGCTGGGTCGACCAGGCCGGCCTCGCAGGATCCGCGGGAACCGCGTACACCCTGCTCCGCCTGTCTCTCGAGGAGGTCGAGACGGTCTTACGGGGCAAGGGAGCGAACCTCCGCCCCGCGGAGGAGTCGGCCCCTGAAACGGGCCAGGAAGACAGCCCCTGATGAAGAGCAGTCTTGACAGCATTCGCACCAATGTCCATAACCACGGAGTAACGTCAGGCCCCGAGGCACCCCCTCGGGACCATGAACGACCGACACTCCTTACCGAGAGGCGACCCCATGAA
>MGSU01000141.1 GCA_001799195.1 Deltaproteobacteria bacterium RIFOXYA12_FULL_61_11
ATTTTCGATATGTGTCTGCTCGGCCTGGCCGGCCAACCAACCGGTGTTGGAGTAGAACAAGACCTTGAGGTCGACGTAGCCGCCGGCCGGCACGTCCTCGAGCACCACCGTTTGTGGTGCCGAGACCGTGGTGCCGGGCAGTTGCCGCTCCTCGGTCCGGGCATAGGTGTGGCTGAAAGTGGCGATGACCTTGTAGTGCGTGGCCGTGGCCGGGAATTGGTAGTCGTCCACGTCGTGCTTGATGGTGACCTCGAGGTCATGGGTCGGCGCGATGCGGTTGTCGATGATCCAGGGACTCATCGCGGTTTCCACCGAGGTCTGGGTCAAGGCCGAGACCGTGGCCGCCATGTCGAGCACGTGCAGGGCCCAACCGATGAAGGGGATGGCCTGTTCGAAGTTGGCTTCCGTGATCTTCAAGATCATATAATTACGAATGGATTTGCTCTTCCAGACCACGTCGGCGGCGAGCCTGCCCAACTTGGCGGCCACATTGGCCATGTCCCAGTCCGAGTGGCCCCAGGCCACCCCCAGGAAGAAGCTGACCACCGATGAGATCAGGCCCACATCGTCCCACATGCTCTTGAGCAGGGCCGACTCAACGCCCATGGCCGCATTGGCCGCGAGCAGCACGGTGGGGATGGCCAGCTCGAAGACCGAGGTCATGGTTGCGCCCATCAGCTCGACGTTCCAATCGCGGTACGTGCCGCCGTTGCCTAATCCGCCGGCGAGGAGCAGGGCGTAGCGGGCCTTGGGCGGCCAATGGAACCCGACCGTTACCTCGGTGTAATCGCCTGCTACGGGGATACCCATGATCAGGGGAACCGGGTTGACGAGGCTGAGGAACTTGAGCGTGTCGGTGCCGAGCAGGTTCTGCAGGGTCAGGGAGTCGGTGGCGCTGCTGGACCAGGAGTCCGGGGAGATGACGGTATCGTTCTCGTCGTAGAAGCGCACGTAGAGGGAGAGGTGACGTACCCAGTCGTTGCGGACCTTCAGCGTGACCGAGTTGCCGTCATAGGTCATGTTGGTGCGCAGGCCGTTGTGGAAACCTGTCTTGTCCAAGCTGAAGGCGAAGTTCTGGTTGTCGGTGAGCTGGTAGGGTTGCAGTTTTGCCATGTACCAAGAGGTGGCATCAGCACTGGGGTCCGGTTCCTCGAGGTGCGAGGTACCCTCCTGGACGTGCCAGGATTGCCCCTCGAGCGCCGGGTCGTTCTTGGTCGAGGTCAACACGTTCTGCAGGGCGGCTTGGCAGACCTTCTTGACCTCGTCGGAGATCTCATAGGCATAGAGCGGGTTGTGGTCGGGCTCGCCGTCGCCGTCGTGATCGGCCTGGGTGACGAGTTGGTCGCCGCTCTCGTCGATCAGGGGGCGCATAGAGTACCACTCGTGAGGACCCAAGTCTTGGATCTTCGAAACGATATTCGAAAAACCCGAGGAGCGCAGGATGTAGCGCATGATCCGCGAGGCATAGCGCGGGTTCATGTTCATCAGGTCGGGGTGATGGAAGAGGATGGTCTGGGCGATATCGGTCGGGTCGAAGACGCCGGACACCACATTGTCGGGGTCGCCCTGACGCAGGAACTTGGCCCCGTCGGCGCTCACCTCGTCGGGGATGTGCAACCCGACCAGGGCCAGGCCGTGCTCCACGTCTTCTTCGTGAGCCTTGTCGAGAGTGCCATGGTCGTCCGAGGTCTGGGTGAGGTGGAAGCGGGTCACCTTGTCCCTGGGCAATATCACGTCCTCGACGTAGTGGGTCGGTTCCGGCTCACTGTCCTCGCGCAGGAATTTCAAGGAACGCTGGAACTTCGCGCGAGAGACCTCATCGTGTTTCTTGAGGGGGTAACTCGCCCCACCGGCGTGGACGATGTAATCCTCGTCGTGGTGCAGCAAGACCCCGTCGCTCCCGAGGTTGAAGTGCATGGTGTGATAGCCGTGCTGGGCAGAGGGCAGGGCCGCGATTTCGGTCGAGGTTTTCTTGTCGCTATCGCTCTCACACGAGGTGAGACCCCCTAGTACGACCCAGAGAACGGTGAGTAAAAGTACTCTTGGAATGTTCGACCTCATGGTTCCTCCTCAGGGGTTACTAAGCGGAGAAGAGCCCCCACCCGTAGTCCGGCATTCTGTTCGGACCGTTGGGGTGAAGACGTTCGCTCTCCGCGGTCACTCGTAGCAATACACGCGCACGCTCTCGAAATAGCCGTCGAGTAGGAGTATTCGTCCTGTCGTGAGTCCCCCCTCACCGGGCCAGGTCGGTTCCGGCCGGCACAGCAAGGTCGGGTGGGTGACGGTCAACTCAACCTCCCCGGGTTCGAGGTTGAACCAGAGGATATCGTTGTCCTCGGGGCCCAACCCGCCCTCGACCAGGACGATGCCGTCCTCGGCGGATCGCAGGATCATGGGGCCTTCCCCGGAAGCCGGGGCCAACGTGAGGTTCGCTCCCTCGAGGGAGAGGTCGTCGTCGTTCGTTCGGAAGGACACCGAGAGGATGGGTTTCGCGGGGTCGAGCGTGAAGGGCAAGGTCGAGAGCAACTCTTCGTGCCCCATCTCGGCCAGGCTGACCAGGTGCGAAGGGTCGAGGGAGAGGTCGTGCTTGCCCAGGGCGACGGTTATCGAGAGGGGACGATAGGCAGCGAGGTTGAAGGTTAACGTCACTTCGAGATTCTGCGGGAGGTCGGTGACGGCATAGTCGCCGCTGGCGTCGCTCTCAGCGCACGGGAGTTCGCTATGGCCGTGGACGCATACCTGGACCCCTTCCAGGGGGACCTCGGGTCCGAAGGCCGTCTTCGTGCCTTTCACCGAGCCGAGGATGTCCACGGTCGTCGGTGCTGTCTCATCGTCGCTGGGCTCGGTCGGTGGTTGGGGATCGGCGGAGTTGTCCGGGGTCACAGGTGGGACGGAGGGTTCGTGATAGAGCGGCACCGGGGTGTCGCCCCCTGCCCCCGTGAAGGGGAGTTCGATGCCCTCCTGCCAGGAAGCGGTTCGTTCCTCTTCTTCCCCGGCTTCGTCGCAGCCGAACAACCCCAACAGTAGGAACGCAACGCCGAGGCTTCGGAGGGGCATGGAGTAACCTCTAGGTGGTGACGTTTCCCAGCTCGGTGCAAGGATATAACGCCAGAGCATGACCTATGCGAAGGTGGTGGTCGGTGTCAATCGAGAAAACCGGCCAGGAGGACGAGGTTCCGGCCTTCCATCTCAATCCGCGTGACCGCCGCTCTCCCGGAACGGGGGGCTTCCCCGGAAGTTCTCGCCCAATTGACGGTCAGCCAGGTGAGTTCGTCCGGTTTCGCTCGAGCAAGGAGGTCTTCGTTCCCCTTGATCTCGGAGAGGTTTGTTTCCCGCGCCAGCCCGGGGATGGCAGGCTCGACCAGGACGTCGCCCGAGGCATCGAAGACCAGGACCCGTACCTCGTCCAGATTGTACCCGGCATGGGGTTGGTTCAACCGCTCGAGGCCCACGAGCAGGTGTTCTCGGAGCAGGGCCGTGGCCTGTTCCACGAGGTCTTCGACGAGGTGCTCGTCGGGGCGGAGGTCGAACTCGCCGCTGGCCACGAGTACCCGCTGTCCACCCTTCAGGGTCGCCTCCCGAGCGTAGGTGCTCTTCCAGGAAGCGAAGAGCTCGCCCGGAGCCGGGATGCGGTAGTGGACCCATCCTCCTCCTCTGGCCGCGGCCTCGAGCAACCACTGGCCGAAGGGTCGGCCATCGACATCGGTCGTCTCGAGAGCGCTCGTGCCTTCGATGCTCGGATCCGGCGGATAGACCAAACGCTTGCCGTTGAGGTCCCAGACGAAGACGTAACGGTCTTCCTTGTACCAGGTTCCTTCCGGATCGCGCAGGTCGCTGAAGGCGGTCTGGCCCTTTGCTTCCAACAGGGTCACCGCCTCAGCGACAAAGTGCTCGAGGTCCTGTGCGGTGGTCGTGGCCACGGGATCGGCGCTGACCTCGCCGCGATAGAGTCCTGATCCTATGACGACGGCCTTACCTTCGAGTTGCAGGGCTTTGAGATAGGTGTGTTTTTCCCGAAAGTTCGTGTCACCCGGGCTTGGCCAGAGGTGATCGTACCACACCCCGTCTTGGTGGGCCTGCACCGCCGCGACCGCCTCGGAGAACCAGGGGACTCCGTCCGGACCTTCGTACTCGGCATAGCTCTGTGCGTCACGTCCGGTGGTAAGATAAGGGAAGCCGGC
Source organism: Deltaproteobacteria bacterium RIFOXYA12_FULL_61_11 (assembly GCA_001799195.1). Taxonomy (GTDB): domain Bacteria; phylum Bdellovibrionota_F; class JAHFAK01; order YA12-FULL-61-11; family YA12-FULL-61-11; genus YA12-FULL-61-11. The sequence goes on from MGSU01000141.1 coordinate 4,182, forward strand.
CTCGAGGATGAGGATGGCGGTGAAGTCCATGATGAATAGATATTGATCGTTGTATTGGTACCCGGCGAGTGGGTCGAGGAACTCCGCGTAACCGTACTCTCCGACCTTCTGCACATGGGTCCTCGCGCTCTCGACCAAGTCCTCCACCATACCCTCGTCCGGAGGCACATCGAAGTCGTCGCAGCCCACGAGATAGGAGGTCCCGCTCGGGAGTTCCACCTTCGTCAAGTAGAGCGATTTCCAACGGGGGAAGGGATCTCCGGCCGGGACCTGCTCGAAGTGGACCCAACCGGACCGGTCGGGATGGTCGGCCGTGGCCAGGATCAACGCGCCGAGCGGACGCCCTGCGGCATCGACGAGCGCCGAACCCTCGGCGCCGACGAGCGTCGGGGCCAGGGAGTCGGTAAGAATCTCTCCACTCGGGCTCCAGACGATCACGTGACTGCCCCCCTTGGTCCACGGTTCGAGCGGCTTCGCGAAGGTTTGCAGGGCGGCTGCTCCCTTGTCCTCGAGGAGGGCTTTCGCCGAGGCGACGACGTCCCTCACGCCCTGGGCGTCCTTCCTCGCGTTGGCTGCAACAGGGGCAGGGGGGAGGGTGAGGCGCACCTCGTCCGACGAAGCCTCTCCGTCGGATGGTGGTCCGGAGTCGTGCGGCTCGCTCGTCGCATCCTTACCTCCGTCGGGCTTCTCGTCGGGTGTATCGCCGGAGGCATCTCCTCCTGTGGTCGTTTCAGAGGGGGGGGGTTCGTCATCGTTCTCCGTGCAGCCGGAGAGCAACGCAAGAAGGACTAGTACGAGGAGAAGGCTACGTTGCAGCATCATGGTGTTTGCTCAGTTGAGGTTTGTCGCGCTCCCGTTCGGAGCTTCAGGAGCCGCGGCAGGCTAGGCAACTTTTCGACGAGAGGCAAGGTCTTTCCGCTCACGATTGAGCACATCGGTCAGGTGACCAGGTGACCTTCGAGGCGGTGCACCATGTGCTGTTGCGGTTGGCTGTCGTGGAGAGAAAGTTGAGGATGGCAAGATACGCAGGAACGACTGTGTAAATTCCCATGTTGGACTTCGAAGTAGCGAATCGCCTTTTCGAAAGGGAACTGTAAATTCCCATGTTGGACTTCGAAGTAGCGAATCGCCTTTTCGAAAGGGAACGATCGCCTTCAAGCATACAATAAAAATAACAAGCTATTGCAACGGCAAATGGGTGGCTCGATTTTTTCATTCCTTTCCCAACCATGAGCCTGATCACCAACACCCGCATCCGCCGCGACCTACAACTTCACGACGGCGCCTTGGTCCACGCCTACTGGCAGTGTACCGACCATGCTCGGCAGTACCTACTGCGCCACCCGAAATTCAAAGAACTGTACCTGAATATCTTGGCCGATAAGAAAAAGCACTATGGAATCAGCCTGATCGATGTCGCTCTTATGGACAACCACTTTCATTTCTTCATCCGCATTCGCACGGTGAGAGAGTTCTCTACCTACCTGCAGAGCGTGAATACCTCGTTCGCCAAGCTACTCAACCACGCCATCGGCAGGACCGGCTCGGTGGTGGAGCTGCGCGTCAAGGCTCAGGTGGTGGAAGAGACAGACGAGGCCGTGTTGGGGTTGCAGGTATATCTGGCCCTGAACCGCTGGCATTGCGCGAAAAAGACGCGGCCGGAACACTATCGCTTCAGCGGATACCGGCATTATGCCGGGCTTGAACAGGACCCTCGATTCGACTCCTCGGAAGCCTGGCTGAGCTTGGGTGAATCGGACGAAACACGCGCTGCGGCTTATAAAGACCTCGTTGAGGCCAAACGCCTGGAGGGAAGGGGCAACGATGAAGATCTCCTCGAACCCTCAAAACTGTATTTCGGTTCCCCGGAGTTCAGCCTCTCCCGCACCGAACGTCTGTTGATCGCGGTTCGCGAGCACCACCGGGCGCTGCGCCAAGTCCGGAAACTGCGTCTCTTCGCTTCCGACGCTGCTACCTCGAAAAAAGACTGAGCCGACCTCTCGGCCGTCTTGCGAGCGCCGCGCGAAGAGGGCCGAGGTGCGTCCGTGGTTTGGAACGAGTATCGGACCAATAGCATGTTCACTCGTTGGGCAACAAGGTGATCGTTGACCGAACAGCTCAGCGTGGCAATTCGAATACCCGAAGTCCAATGTGGGAGGTGGTGAGAAAGGTGTTGCAATCACTGCTTGTTTGAGCGCTTCGGCTTTCGGCGCCGCTGTAGGACGCCGAGAAGCCCTATTACGACGAACACAAGGAAAACACCCGAATTGGCCGGTACAGTTCTTCCAGCAATCCCGCAACCCGAGGCCGCGTGCTCTTCTTGAGGTTGAGTTGCTTGAGATGTTTCGGTCTTGTCGGTAGTACTATCAGTGCGCGGAAGGTCATCAGCGTCCACGTTGTCTTCTGCAGAGGTCTCGAGAAGAGCAGGATTGGCTATACCTGCCTCAATGAGATCGTGTTGAAAGGCAGTTAACGTCGCAGCGTGATACTCATGGGTATTGGTAGGATCGATATACGCAACTTCGTCGATGTTTCCTGTTTCCGGCGTATACCGCAAAATACGCACAGACGTGCTAAAACATCCTGGAAACGACCAATAGGCAATATTATCAGCGTTTTTAAAACGTGGTGTGGAAATGATGAATTGATCCCCCAGCGTCATGTCGCTGGGAACCCTCACGAGATCAATGGCAGGTGAACCTTTCCCCATTTTAATGACTTCGCCAGGTGTCCCAGTTCCCACGTAACATTCAACGATTTCAGCGCGTACGAGTTTGTCATCGATTGAAATTATCTGAACCAGGAAAATATCAGTTCCTTTATGAAACTTGAAATCTTCGAAAAATGATCGTCGTATCCCATTATCCGGTGGACAATCACCTCTCGACGTACTCACCCAAATATTTCCGATTATCATAAGATAGATCAAGAGGATTGATGTCCGTCCTGGGATAACCTGGGTTTTCGTGGCCATTCTAAAATCGTTCTCGAATTCCACACGCCGGCGCCGCTGTAGACCAAAGAGAAGACCTATCATAACCCAAAAAAGGAATGCACCTGCATTGGCCGGTTCTGTCTTTCCCACCATCCCGCAACCCGAGGCTGCGTGCTCTGGGGAAGCATCGGATGGCACTTCCTCAGTTTGGTCGTTACTTCGCGTGGTAGTTGATGTGCTGCTAGATCCCTGCGGGTCAGTTTCGATCGAATTACCGACTCGCTGTGTCTCCAAAATAGAGGGATCCGCAATGCCCTCGGCCACGAGAAGTTGCTTGAAAGTGGCAATGGGCATACGTCCTTGATCCCCTCCACTTTTCGTGATTCTCCCCAGGACAATACTATCCTGGACCGTGAGAAAGGTGTCCGCAGAATAGGTATCGTCAATCAATGGTCGTTCTGTAGATAACTGCAAATGAATCAACGCGATATGTTCAGTACTCGTCAATTTGTTTGCGAAAAGATAACTCGGGCAGGTGGCATTCCAAGCTTCAGGTATAATAACGGTTATTTGTTCGATCTCAATCTCATCAACAGGTTTATACCATTCGATAACTTCGACATGTCTAAATCGCCACCGTCGTTCTTTCGTAGCCTCTTCGATAATTCCCAATCGGATATGAGCGATTGACTGAGCGGATTGTGCGAATTCGATGAAAGCAGGACTGTTTTCAGATTTTACAGGTATCGCACAAGGAAGCACAGCTGTGCTGGACAATAGCAGGGTTACACAGACCAGTAGTTGAATATATCGCAGTGCATTACTCGTTGTACTCAACTACATCACCTTAGTAATTGCTCTTCACGTGCAGTTTCCGCCTCGTCGCCGACCTCTGCCGTTTGGTCGCGTTCAGCAGGGTGCTCAGGCATGCCGCCGTCTTCTCCCGTACAGGAAACAATCGCCATCAGCAGACAGAGTAGCGCAGCATACCCCATTTCTGCAACACCGTTGATGACTGTCGTGCGGGATGTACCAGGGCGGCTGTTCATATCCATTGCCCGACAGCAATGATCGTGCAGTCGGTACCGCTGACCGTAATGTCATAATCGAGCGTCGAGCTGGTCAATATAGCATTGAAAATAGTGGATTTAGTGATATCAGAATGATCCCCTACCTTCCCCGCTCTCGGCCCAAGGGTGACTTCGGTTGAGTCTCCTTCCAGTTGACTTCGCGGGCCGGTTGACGTCACTATTGGCGGCCCAGGGTGTACCTGGCACGACCTCCGAGGCCGTCCCTCGATGATGTCCCGACCGGTGGTGCTGCTCCTGCAACTCTCCCCCCCTCGCGCCTATGCGGCCGAGGCTCACGACAACGAACCGCTCGGCCTGGGCAATCTCGCCGCGTGGTACCAGATCCATTCCCTCTCTCGGGCCTACGAAATCCGTATCGCTCCCGCCGATTGGAACGATCGGGCCGGGGATGCCGCTCTCCTCGCCAGGGTCGTCGCTCAAGCACCCGCCGTGGTCGGCCTGTCGCTTTTCTGCTGGAATCTCCTGCGCTCGCTCTCGCTGGCGTCGGCCTTGCGAGCCGTCCTGCCGGAAACCTTGCTCGTGGCCGGAGGACCGGAGGTCACCGCCGATAACGACGTGCTGCTCGGGTCCGGTAGCTTCGATTTCCTCGTGCTCGGTGAAGGAGAACGCCCCTTCACCGCGCTCCTCGATGCGCTCGCCGCGGGCACGAGCTGGCAACATTTCGTGCCCGACGGTCTGGTCGTCCGGGCGAAGGACGGGTATCGCTCGGCCTGGAAACCCGACCGAGGGGTGGCTCTTGACGAACTGCCTTCGCCCCATCTCCACGGTATCCTGCCGATCGGTACGACCGTGCGCATCGAGACCGCTCGGGGTTGCCACCGCCGCTGTGCCTATTGCTTCTACAGCCGGCATGCCTCCCAGCGCAGCACGCTGTCCTTGGAACAGCTTGCCACCCTGTTCACCTACGCTCGGGCGCATGGCGGCCGAGAAGTCTTTCTCGCCGACCCCGAGCTCACCCAGCGTCAGGATCTCGACCACTACCTCAAGGGGCTTGCGGCAGCCAATAGAGGTTCGGAACTCTCGCTGTTCGCCGAACTCAGCGCCGAACAGATAACGCCGGCCAGAGCGGCCTTGTTGCGCGAGGCCGGGGTCAAGGGGGTGGAGGTCGGGTTACAGAGCACCAACCCCGAGGCCCTCCGGGCAGTCGGACGGAGCTGGCGCGAAAAACGGTTTTCGAGGGGGCTACACGCGCTGCGGGAAGCCGGACTTGCCGTGACCGTCGATGCGATCGTCGGTTTACCCCACGATGGCAGCGCGGAAATAGCCGCCACGATAGCGTATCTCGTCGGACTCGGTTTTCGGACAGAAACCCAGGTTTTCCCTCTCGCGCTCTTGCCGGGGACCAGGCTTCGAGCCGAAGCCCTGCGCCATGGGTATCGCCGCGAGCAGTTTCCGCCCTATCTGGTGGTCGAGAGTTCCTGGTTGGCACCTGCAGAGGTGTCCTGCGTGCTGGCCGAGTGCGACGACAAGCTCGGTGGAGGCTACGACTCGAGGCAGCCCCCGAGGCTATCGCCGCTGACCGGGGCAGAGGAGTCCGACGGGTGGTTGTTCGAAAGGGGGGGAGCAGGTTACCTCGAGCGGATCGTGGTCAAAGCAAAGGACCTCCGCTCGCGACCCTCGCGCCTCACGGCCGACCTCTCTTCCTTCCTGACCCTCTGGGTGCGAGGTCTTGTGGACGAGGAAGACCTCGAGGCAACCGGAGCCCTCGTCCGC
>MGSU01000142.1:0-5330 GCA_001799195.1 Deltaproteobacteria bacterium RIFOXYA12_FULL_61_11
AGGCGGTGACGAGAGGCGACGGGACCAAGGGGGAACCCATCCTCGAACAGGTCCGGCACATCGCGGCGATCCCCCAGAGCCTTCCCGAACGCAATCTTGAGCTGCGCGGCGAACTCTACCTGCCGCTCGGAGAATTCGAACGGTACCGCGACCGTTTCCAGAGCCCGCGCAACCTGGCCGCGGGTGCTGTGAAGCAGAAAGATCCCTCCCGCACCGCCGAGTTCGGCCTGCGCTTCTTTGTGTACGATGTCCTCGGCAGGACCTTCGAGCGCGAGCGCGACAAGTTCGAGTTGGCCCGTCGGCTCGGCTTCCCCGACCTCGATTATTCCGTGGTCCGCGGAGGAGAAGCCTTGGCCGTTTTCCAGGACTTCCAGCGCCGGCGCTACGATCAGCCCTATGAACTCGATGGCGTGGTGTTCAAGGTAGACCAAGTGGCGGCGCAAGAAGTGCTTGGGGGTACGGCCCATCATCCTCGGTATGCCCTGGCCTACAAGTTCGCCTCGAGGGAAACCGAGACTATCGTGCGGGAGGTCCAGTGGGGGGTCGGGCGGAGCAGGGTGATCACCCCGGTCGCGCTGGTCGAGCCGGTCCTCCTCTCCGGAGCCACCATCCGCCGGGTCACCTTGCACAATGTCGGTCAGCTCCGCCGCTTGGGCGTGACCCTCGGTTGCACGGTGAAGATAACCCGACGAGGAGACGTGATCCCCTACATCAGCGAGGTCACTGCTCCCGGGGATACCCCGGTAGAAATCCCCCTCCGCTGTCCTTCTTGCGGAGCGCCGACCGAGGAACGGACCGAGGGGCGGCTCCTCGGCGCGGCCGACAACCGGGAGGACGCCAGCCTCTATTGCAGTGGCACCACGAGTTGTTCGAGCGCCGCCCGCGCTTTCCTGGAACACTACCTCAAGGCAGTCGGTTGCGAGGGGTTCGGGGAACGTTTGATCGAGCGCTTGTACGAGTTCGGCCTGGTTCGTACCCCTGTCGAGCTTTATGCCCTGACCGTCGAGGACCTCCTCCCCCTCGAGCGGATGGGAGAGACCCTGGCGGCTAAACTGGTGGAGCATATCGCGGCAACGAGGCACCAGCGGCTGGCAACCTTCCTCGAGGCCCTCGGCCTTCCCGGGGTGGGACGCCGGATGGCCGAACAGCTCGAGGCGGAATTCGGTACCCTCGAGGCTCTCCGAACTGCGGACAGGGAGTCCCTGGTGCGACTTCCCGGTATCGGGGAGCGTGTGGCCGACGCCCTGCTCGAAGGACTCAGGGATAAGGGCGAGGCGATCACTGCCTTGCTCCGGGAGATTGTCCTGAGCCCTCCTCCGCCCAAGACCCGGGGCGCCCTCGAGGGTCTTGGCTTCCTCTTCACCGGTACCCTCGAGAGCATGGACCGGCGCGACGCCGAGGCTCTCGTCCTGGCGGCCGGAGGGAGGGTCCTCTCCGGGGTGAGTAAAGACCTCGATTATCTCGTGGTCGGCAGGTCCGAGCGGGTCAGCGGCAAGCTGCGGAAGGCAGAGAAACTGCGCGCTGAGGGAGGTAAGGTAGAGCTAGTAGAGGAAAGTCGGTGGTTACGATTGTTGGAGGAACGGGGGGTTGCGGTGAAGTGACGGTTCTCAGCCCTTCTCCTCGAGCTGAGCGGCAATGTCGGAGAGCTGGTTTGCAGCCTCGGGATGGTCGTTGAGCAGGCAGGTGGCTGCTTCCTCGATCTGTTGGTCCTTCTTCGCGGTTTCTTCCTCGCTCGCTTGTCCCTCTTCGGCGGCCATCTTCTCGCGCACCGCGTTCTTGAGCTTCTGCACGGTCAACTGGGTCCTGAGGGTGTCGGCGTCGGCCTCATCGCGATATTCTTGGCCACGGTCGTGCTGATCTTCCTGTTCTGCAGCGGCGAGCTGCCGGGACTGCAGGTACGCGAGGTGCTGTTGGTCGATCGAGGCCGCGACCTGGCTCTCTTCCTTGGATCCGCGCAGGATACGGTAGAGGCCGTAACCGGCTGCAGCAACCCCACCCACGATGGCCGCGGTCGTCAGACCTTGTTTGATGCTCTCGCGGCGGTCGGGGTCATCGTCGGTGCCGGCGAAGAAATCGATGGTCGAGTCGATGAACCCTTTGTCTTCATTCTCGTTGTCATCATAGTAATACTGGTTGTAGGCCGGGATGGTCGGCTGGGTGTAGGGGTTGTTGGTCGAGTAGTACGACTGCAGAGCCGGGCGCAAGGCGGTCGAGGAGGTGCCGGTCCTGCCCAGGGTGCTACGGCTGCGGGTCTCGCATCCGATCAGGGCCACGGCGAGGACGAGGAAGAGGATCTGGGTCTTCATGGTTTCCCTCTGACTGAGGAGTGGGTGTCCCACTCGAACCGTTGCATCGCGTCCGGATGGGGGTAACTGCAAGGTCGATGCCGAGAAAGGGTTGTCCCCGGACGAACCCCATGGTATCGAGGATCGACCGCGAGCACGGCATACTATGGGGCAGCGCCGATGCAGATCCTCACGGTTGGCCAATTCACCAGCCAGATCAAAGAAGTACTCGAGGGTGCTTTCGGCCACGCGCCGCTCTATGTGAGTGGGGAAGTGTCGGGGTATCGCGGTCGGCATCAATCGGGCCATTGCTACTTCACCCTCAAGGACGAACGGGCCGTGTTGCCGGTGGTGATGTTCAGCCGGGAGTTCGCTGCCCTGGGCTTCCCTCTCGCCGAAGGTATGAAGGTCCTGGCTCGCGGACGCTTGAACCTCTATGAACCCCAAGGGAAATATTCGTTCATCCTCGACCAACTCCAGCCGGCCGGACTGGGAGCCCTGTACTTGCGTTTCGAACAACTGAAAAGAGAGCTCGAGGCCGAAGGCCTCTTCGCCCTCGAGCGTAAACGCCCCTTGCCCTTGCTGCCCCTGCGTATCGGCGTCATCACCAGTCCCACCGGCGCAGCGTTGCGGGATGTCCTGAACGGGCTTTTCCGGCGTTACCCTCGGCTCGAGGTCGTGGTGCTGCCGGTCTTGGTCCAGGGAGCCGAGGCCGTACCCACCATCGTCGCTGCCTTCGACCTGCTCCGGCAGGACGCTCTCGGCCTCGAGTTGGTCATCCTCTGTCGCGGTGGTGGGTCGCTGGAAGACCTCTGGGCTTTCAACGAACGCGCTGTGGCCTCGGCCATCGCGACCTGCCCTGTACCGGTCATCTCCGGCGTGGGCCATACCACGGACCTGACCATCGCGGATCTGGTCGCCGATGTCCGAGCCACCACCCCAGCCAACGCGGCCGAGTTGGCCGTCACCCCCCTCGCCCTGTGGGAAGAACGCCTTGAGGGGTTCGCCGGACGGCTGGAACAGGTCATGGACCGACGTCTCAGTGCGGCGAGGCAACAGCTCGACCGTTTTGGGGTTGCCCTGCCCGAGGCTCCGGCCCTGCGGCTCAGCACCCTCTACTTGGGGCTGGATCACCAACTCGAGCGTTTGCAGAGTCAGGCAGGCAGGCTCGTCTCGCGATACCGAGCCCGCCTCCTGGCCATGGGTCTCGGACTCTACAAGGGGGGAGCCCGGGTAGGCCTGTTGCGTGGGGCGTTGGTCCGCCTCGGAGAACGACTTCGCGCCGCGGGCGATCGAAAGCTCCTCCTCGAGCGCAACAGCCTGACCTTCCTGGTTCGCCGGCTTGCTCCGGGGACGGTGCGGCAACGTCTCGGTGCCTTGCGCTCGACCTTGCTCGAACGCAAAGAACGGCTCGAGCGGGCGGTGGGCCTAGTCCTCACGGTACAGCGGCGAGACCTCGCCGTACTGCTCAAGAGTGTGGAGGGAGTGCAGGTCGAACGCGTGCTGCAGCGGGGCTATGCCCTCGTTCGGGACAAGAGCCGCAAACTGCTGCGCCGGGCCGAGGAGGTTGCACCCGGGACCGTGATCAGCGTACGGTTGGCCGTCGGAGAATTCCAGGCCGAGGTGGGTCAACGGGAGGACGGAGATGAGCAGGATCTATCTGATCCGACACGGGGAATGCGCGGGTAATCGCGAGGGTCTGTTCCGCGGGCGCAGCGATTTCCCCCTCAACCAGGAAGGGTTACGGCAAGCGAGGGAGGTCGGCGCGGCGCTCGGTCGGGTCGGTCTTCGCGCGGTCTACACCTCCCCGTTGCGTCGGGCCTCCCAGACCGCCGAGGCCATTGTTGCCGCGGCCGGACTCGGCGAAGCGCAACCCCTCGAGGCGATGAACAACATCTCGTTGGGACTGTGGGAAGGACAACCCAAACAGAGGATCGCCGAACTCTATCCTCTGCAATGGCGCTGTTGGTTGGAGACCCCTGAGACCCTGCGCCTCGAGGGGGGAGAGAGTATCGAGGACGTTCGTCGACGCGCGGGCCTCGCCTTGACGGCCCTGGCCGAACGTCATGTCGACGAGACCGTGGCCCTGGTCTCGCATCGCGCGGTGATCAAGTGCTTGTTGGCCGAGGTGCTCGGCCTACACCTGCCCTGGTTCTGGAAGCTCCACCTGGACAACTGCGGGTACAGCGTCGTGGAACGTACTGCCGGGGGATGGACCTTGTTCCACCACAACGTCGTCGGCCATCTCAGCGCTTTCCTCAGCGAACGGCGCTGACGGACTCTTCGTCTTTGCCGCGCAACTGCAAGGCCACGACCTCGCCTTCGACGCAGAGCTTTCCCTCGGCTACGATGGTCGCGGCGACGGTGACCTTTCGCCCGCTGATGGCAATTGGACGTCCGTGCACGGTCAACGGCACGCCGAGCGGAGTGGGGTGGAGGAACCTCACGGTCAGGGTTCCGGTGACGAAGCGAGGGAGTGGGGCCTTGTCGATGGGAAGTCCGAGGTGCGAGGCCATCGCCGCTGCAGCGGTTCCGGTGCCGTGGCAGTCGATCAAAGAGGCCAAGAGCCCGCCGTAGACGAAGCCGGGAACCGCGATGTGTTCGGACCGCGGGGTGTAGGTGCAGACGCTCTCCTTGCCATCCCAGTGACTTTCGATGTGGAGCCCTTCCGGATTGAGGCGGCCGCAGCCGTAACAATGGCTGAGCTCATCGGCATAGTGGGCTTGGATCGGTTCGTTCGCCATAGGTCAGAGGCCTCCAGGGGCTTCGGGATGCCGGGTGCGGAGGGTCAACCCCCAGTCGAGGAAGATCAACTCCGGGACGTGACCAGTGCTGCTGCGTTGGTTGGCCCAGACCAGGGTGTCCGGAGCTCGTGCCGCCGCGGTACCGAGATAATAGGGGGCGGGTTGGATACCTACCCTGAGGAGATCGAGTCGGTCGGCGTCCCAACACGTCTGGATGGTCGGGTCGGGATCGAGGTGGCGTTCCGTATGACCGTGACAGGCGGCGGTGAGTAAGGCGAACGCGTGGTCGTCCAGGTCGAAG
>MGSU01000142.1:5445-6871 GCA_001799195.1 Deltaproteobacteria bacterium RIFOXYA12_FULL_61_11
TCGGGCTTCAATAGCCAGAGGCCTTGAGTACGGCCAACACCGGCAGGCGTTTCGAGGAGCCGGTGAGTTTGGCATCGGCGAGCACTCCGGTGCCGATGACGACGCCCTTGACCGCGGTTTCGCCGAGGAAGGTGCGGTCGAGGTCCAGGACCATCGAGCCGTCGGCGCTGAGGAAATGGCGATCTTTGCCGGCGATCGGTTTCAAGCCGCGTTCGTCGATGGCGAAACACTTGCCCTTGGTCTCGCGGGTGTACTTGGAGGGATGGGTGGTCAGGAGCTCGCCGGAGCAGCGTTTGGCGTCGTCCTTCGCCTCGGCGAGGTAACGGTAGCCGGCCGATTTCCAGGCTTTGGCTTCCCGGGGAGCGAACTTCCCCTGTTTCCATTCTTGGGCGTCCTCGAGGCTGCACGCCCATTCCTTTGCCTCTGCCGCGGTGAACTTGGCTTTCTTCCAGCGCCCGGCTTCGTCGGCCTCGAAGGGCCAGGTCTTGCTCTCCTTGGGTTCGAAACCGGCTTTCTTCCAGGCTCTGGCCAATTCCGGCACGGTGAAACCGGCACTGCTCCACTCCTTGGCCTCTTTCGGGCTGAAACCGGTGCGTTTCCAGGCCGCAGCAAGTTCCGCATAGAAGGTCCAGGTGTTGGCTTCGGCAGCCTTGAAACCCGCCTCCCGCCAGAGGATCGCTTCGGGGCAATCCCGTCCCCAGGTTGCTGCCTCGGCAGAGGAGAAACCGGCGGCCCTCCATTGCTCGGCCAGTTCAGGTGCGGTGAATCCTTTGGCACGCCAAGCCAGGGCCTCGGCCGGGGTGAAGGATCGCTGCTTCCAGGTCTGAGCTTGCTGGCGTTCCATATGCCAGAGTCCCGCCTCCTCGGGCGTGAAACCGGCTTTCTTCCAGTTTGCGGCAATAGCGGGCGGCATGGGCCAAGCAACGGCCTCGGCCACGTTGAAGCCCGCCTTGCGCCATGGAGAGGCGACCTCGGGTTTCTCGAGTCCTCCACTGCGCCAGGCCAGGGTGTCATCCACGTTGAACCCCTCGGTCTTCCAGCGCACGGCCTCATCGACCGACAATCCGAGGCGGGCAGCGTCAGCGGGTTTGAAACCGTGTTTCTTCCAGGCTGTGGCCACGGTCACGGTGAAGGGCCAGGTTCTCGCCTCTTCAGGACTGAAGCCGGCTTTCTTCCAGGAGGCTGCGGCCTCGGCGTCGCGGAGCCCGCGTTCCCCCCAGGCCACGAGGTCTTGGGGTTTGAAACCCGCCTTGCGCCAGGGTAGGACTTCCTCGAGAGGCAGGGACCAGTTGACCACTTCGGTGAGCGGGATGCCGGCGTCTTGCCACTGCTTCGCTGTCGCGGCCTCGGTGATACCTCCACGCATCCACTCGCGGGCGGTCTTGGCGTCGAAACCGGACTTCTTCCAGGCCTTGGAGCTTGCCGG
>MGSU01000142.1:6886-15066 GCA_001799195.1 Deltaproteobacteria bacterium RIFOXYA12_FULL_61_11
CTTGGCCTCGGCCGGACTGAAGCCGGCTTCTTTCCATGGGGTGGCGAATTCAGCGCGGCGTACGCCGGCGGCCATCCAGGCCTCGGCGGCGGAGTCGTCGAAGCCCGCTTTTTTCCAGGCTGCGGCAGCGGAGGGAGTGGTGGTCCAGCCTTTGGCCTCGGAGGGTTCGAACTTCAGGTTTTTCCATGCAACGGCAGCGCCCGGTACGCGGAACCCGGCTTTCATCCAGGCCACGGTCTCTTCGGCGGTGAACCCGGCTTTGCGCCAGGGCAGGGCTTCTTCCAGGATGAGCGGCCAGGTGGCCGCTTCCTCGGGCTTGAAGCCTTGACGTTGCCATTCTTTTGCCTCGATGGGATTGCGGAAGTTGGCTTTGAGCCACGCTGCGGCATCTTTTGCCTTGAACCCGGCATTGGTCCAGGCAATGGCCTGATCCAAGCCGCACGGCCAAGCCTCTACCTCGTCGGCCTTGAGACCGGCCTGTTTCCAATCCTTGGCGAGTTCCGGCGGCAGGGGCCAGGCTTCGACTTCCGCAGGTTTCAGGCCGGCCTTGTGCCACCGCTCGGCGAGTTGGGGTTCGACGATGCCGTGCTTCCTCCACTCGGTCACTGCAGCGGCTTCGAAACCGGCCTTGCGCCAACGGATCGCTTCTTCGAGGGGCACCGGCCAGGAACGGGCTTCAGTGGGGCTGAATTCGGACCACAATCCCGCCTTCTCCCACCGCAAGGCCTCCTCGTTGGAGATATGCCAACTCTTGGCAAGTTTGTCGTCGAAGCCGGCCTTCTTCCAGCCTTCCTCGATGAAGGCTGGCTTCTTGCCGGCCGCGGCATCCCGGCCGGTCATCCCGGCCTTCTTCCAGCGTTGGACTTCCTCGAGGCTCAAGCCTTTCCATTCGGCGGCTTCGGCGGCGGTGAAGCCTGCCTGTTTCCAATTCTGGGATTCCTCGAGGCTGAAGGGCCAGGCTTTGGCTTCCTTGGGCTCTACCTTGGCCTGCTTCCACTGCTTGGCGAACTCGGGGTCTTTGATGCCGGCCGCGTACCAGAGTTTGGTGTCCGCGGGGGTGAAACCGGCACGATGCCACAGCAGTGCGTCGCGGTAATAGACCGGCCATTTCTTGTGCTGGTCGAGGGCTAAGCCGGCGCTACGCCACTCCATCGCTTCTTGCAAGCTGAAGGGCCAGGCCGCTACGTCGTTGTCCTTGAAGCCGGCGTCGCGCCAGGGATAGACCAATTCCGGGGAGGCGAAGCCGAGAGCCTTCCAGGTCTGGACCTGGGGTGCCTCGAGGCCGATCTTCTTCCAACGTAAGGTCTCGTCGAGGCTCAGCGGCCAGGTCGCGGCGGTGGAGGGATTGAAACCCGCCGCTTTCCAGGCGCCCGCTTCGACAGGGTGTTTGATGCCTGCGCGCATCCAGCTTTTACTGTCCTCGGGGGTGAACCCGGCTTGCCGCCACTCTTTGGCCATGTCCAGGTCCATGGACCAGGTTCCGCTGTCCTGGACCGAGAAGCCGGCGTCTTCCCAGGCTTTAGCCTCGATCGGGGTGGTGAAGCCGAGGGCTTTCCATTCGGCCGCGCCCTTGGGATTGTATCCCGCCTCTTTCCATTTCGCGGTGTCCTGGAACGGGTATGGCCACTCCGAGGCTTCTTGAGGGGTGAAACCCGCATCTTTCCATTGTTTGGCTTCCGCCGCGGATTTGAAGCCCACGCCCATCCAGGCGGTTGCTTCCGCGGGAGTGAACTTGGCGGCCCGCCAGGTTAAGGTCGCTCCGAGCGGGAGGAACCAGGCGCGGGCTTCTTCTTCTTTGAACCCGGCCTTGTGCCACTCCTTGGCCAAGGAGGGCTCGCTCATGCCGAGGTTCTTCCAGGGACGCACGCCCGCGGGGGTGAAGCCGGCGGCCTTCCAAGCGCGCGCTTCGTCGAGTTCGAGGGACCAGTCCTGAGCGTCCTTGGGACCAAGTCCTGCCTGTTTCCAACGAAGGGTCTCGCTCAGGCCGAAGGGCCATTGCATGGCCGTGGTCACGGTGTACCCTGCTTTCTGCCATTGCATGGCGACCTCGGGAGGGAAGCCTTTGTTTCGCCACGATTTTGTCTCGTCGGGCTTAAAGCCGGCTTTCTTCCAGAGCAGGCTCTCCTCGAGGTCATAGGGCCAGTCCTCGGCGGTCTTGGCGGTGAAGCCGGCATCCTGCCACGCCTTGGCCTCCTCAGGTGCCATGGGCCAGATCGCGGCCGCGGCCGGCGCAATACCTTGTTGCTTCCAGCGCTTGGCCAGAGTCGGAGAGGTGAAACCCTTGTTCCGCCAGAGCGGCACATCGGCGGCTTGGAAGCCCGCCTCTTTCCACGCCTTGGCCTCTCCGAGCGTGGTGTCCCATTTTTCCGAGTCGTCGGCGCTGAACCCCGCCTTCTTCCACGCCGTTGCGGCCTCGACCGGGAGCGACCACTTCGCTGCTTCGGCGGGAGAGAAGCCGGCCTGTTTCCAGAGCGAGGCCGTCTGGACTGATTTGTATGCAGTGTTCTTCCAAGCAGCGGCATCCTGGGGGGTGAAGCCGGCCTTCTTCCAGGCTTCGGCCTCGGCGACCGGGTAAGGCCAGAGTTGTGCATCTGCCGGTTTGAAACCGGCGTCCTTCCAAGCCTTGGTGTCGCGCAGGGTCGTGGTCCAGGCCGCGGTGTCCTGAGGGGTGAAGGCCGCCTTCTTCCAGGAAACGGCATGCCGGAATTCGCGCAGACCAGCCAGGTGCCAAGCCTTGATCTCATCGTTGCTGAAACCGGCGCCCTGCCAGGCCTGGGTCGTCGCCAGGTCGAGGGGCCAGGCCTTGGCGCTCTGCGGAGTGAAGCCGGCCTTCTTCCAGGCGGAGGCGATCTTGCGATCTTTGAAACCGAGCTTCATCCAGGCCTCGAGCTCGTCGATGCTGAAGCCGAGGTCCAACCAGAGTTTGGTCTCGCCGTACTCATAGGGCCAGGCTCCCGCGCGTTGGGAGGTGAAGCCCAGCTTCTTCCATTTCTGTGCGGCGGGGATGGTCGTGAAGCGTTGCTCCTTCCAGCCCTTCATCTCGGCGCTGGTGAAGCCCTGGTCGAGCCATTGCAAGGTTTCGGCGAGTGGGAAGGGCCACTTCGAGGCTTGTTCGGCGGTGAAGCTCACCTTTTCCTTCCACAGGAGCGTCTCCTTGAGGGGGAACTCCCACTGCACCGCCTCCTTCGGGGCGAAGCCTTTCTCTCGCCATTGCGCGGCTGTCTTGGAGTCGGTGACGAAGCGCCGTTGCAGAATAGCGGCTTCTTCGGGCTTGAATTCGGCGTCGGCCCACTCGCGGGAAACCTTGGGGGGGAAGAATTCTTTCCATTTCTTCGCATCCTCGGCCTCGAAGCCGTGCTTCTTCCAAAGAGCCGCTTCTTTGGCTTCGAAGTTGCTGGTCTTCCAGCGATGGGCCTCCTTGGGTACCGAGAATTGGTGATCCAGCCAGGGCTTGATCTCCGAGGGTTTGAACAAGCCGGTGGACCAGTCCTTGGCGATGGTGGGGTGCTCGATACCGGAGCTGATCCACATCTTGACCGTGTCGGGATTGTCGATGCCGTGGTCCAGCCAGGCGCGGGCCTGTTCGGCCGAGATCAGCTTCTTCTCGGTGAAGAGATAGATGCGGAACCATTGGTCGGTCTTGTTCGGGTCGAAGCCTTGATGTTGCCATTCTTTGGCCACGTCGATGCTGAAGCTCTTGGTGCTCCACTCGCGGGCCTCGGTGGGCCCGAAACCGGCCTCTTTCCAACGCTTGGCCAGGGCAAGGGTGAAGTTTCCTTTCCATTCCCCGGCCTCGTCGGCCTTGAACCCCGCATCGCGCCACTGTTCGGCGTCATTGATCTGGAACTTGTTGCCAGCCCAGGCATCGATGTCCGAATCCTCGGCGAAGCCGGCCTCTCTCCAACGCTCGCGCTCTGCCGGGGTGAGATCGACCTTGTGGGCAGAACACCCGAGGAGTAGGAGGGCGCAGAACAGTGAGACGAGACGAGATGATGCGTGCTCGGACATGAGATCCCCCTTGAACCGGACGGCAGTACCAGCATGCGGAGGCCGTGCTCTCCGACGGGGTACGATTGTAAACAATGGACCCGGGATGTCAACCCAGGACAGGGTATATGCGGCAATGAGTTGGAGAAGAATAGAGGGCTGTGAGCAGGAATTCGAGATTGCCGTCGGCGCCGCTGATCGGCGAGGGGCACACCCCCTCGATGGTGCAACCGAGGTCGAGCAGGGAGCGTCGGATTTTTTCGATCGCGTCCTCATGCACCCGGGGGTCCCGGACGATACCTCCCTTGCCTACCTCTTTGCGGCCGGCTTCGAACTGGGGTTTGACCAGGACGACCAGACGGCCTCCTGCGCGGAGCCAGCGCAGCACGGGGGCGAAGAGGAGGGTTGCCGAGATGAAGGAAACATCCATGACCGCGAGGTCGACGGGTTCCGGGATGAGCTCGAGAGGAGCGGTGCGCACGTTGACCCTCTCCAGCACGATCACCCGGGGATCAATGCGCAGGGTATGGTGGAGTTGGCCGTACCCGACATCGACTGCATAGACCCTCTTGGCCCCGTATCGGAGCAGGCAGTCGGTAAAACCGCCGGTGGAGGCGCCGACGTCGAGGGCTACGGTAGCTTGCACCTCTACCCCGAAGGTGGTGAGGGCCGCCTCGAGCTTGAGGCCGCCTCGACCGACGAAGCGAGGGGGTTCTGCCAGGGTGATCGGAGCCTCGACCGGAACTGCGTGGCCGGCCTTGCATACGACCTGACCGGCGACGCGGACCTTGCCCGCGAGAATGACGCCCTGGGCCTTGGTACGGGTCTCGATCAGGCCGCGGTCGACAAGGAGCTGGTCGAGACGTTTTTTCGTTGCCATGGTCTGGCCCTTGGAGTATGCCTTGGCCCGGATCCCGAGCGAGTATAGCACGAATGGGGAGGAGGTCCGGTATGCGTGATCGGCAATACCTCGGCACGGCGTACACCATGTCCGAGCAAGAACACCACTATGGTCCCAACGTCCATCTCGTCGCCGATACGGTCCTGCGCACCCTCCTCGCGAGGCTCTGCTCCCCCGAGACGATCCAGCCCGACGTAAACTGGCTGATCGGCAGGATCTACGAATCCCTGGTCAACGTGGTCATCAATAAGGAATTCACTCACCAGGTCCAGACGCGCAAGACGCGCATGGAAAGCCATATCCCGGGGGGCAGCTACGAGGTCGAGTTGATCGAACCCAGCACCAGGGTGGTCCTGGTCGACCTGGCCCGCGCCGGCATGTTGCCGTCGATGGTCTGTTTCGAATACTTCAACTACGTGATGAAGCCCGAGAACATCCGCCTGGACCACATCTTCATCGCCAGGCAGGTCGACGAGCACCAGCACGTCGTCGGCTCCAGCGTCTCGGGCCATAAGATCGGCGGGGACATCGAGGATTCGGTGGTCATTTTCCCCGATCCCATGGGTGCGACCGGGAAATCGATCAAGAAGTCCATCGACGTCATCACCACCGCGGCCAAGGGTACCCCGCGCAAGCTGATCGCCCTGCATCTGATCATCACCCCGGAGTACGTGCGCTACATCCACACCCACTACCCGCAGTTGGTCATCTACGGACTCCGTTTGGACCGGGGCCTCAGCGACGCGGACGTCCTGGCCACGGTGCCGGGTACCTATCACGAGCGCGAACGCGGGCTCAACGAGAAGGATTACATCGTACCCGGAGCCGGTGGCCTGGGCGAAGTCATCAATAATTCGTACGTCTAATACTATGAAAACCGAGCTTCCCCTCAAGACGTTGCTCTCGGCCCAGCGTATCCGCGACCGGATTCTCGAACTGGGAGCCCAGATCACGGCCGACTACGGCCACGACGAACTGACCGTGGTGGCGGTGCTCAAGGGGTCGGTGTTGTTCTTCGCAGACCTGATCCGGGCCATCGACCGGCCGGTCATGGTCGATTTCCTCGAGGTCTCTTCGTACGGTGACGAGACCAAGTCCTCGGGTGTGATCCGCATCACCAAGGACCTGACCCATTCGGTCACGGGCCAGCACGTGCTGATCGTCGAAGACATCATCGACACCGGGCTGACCATGCGCTACCTGCTCGAGAATCTCCGCACCAGGCGTCCGGCCAGCCTGCGCATCTGCACCCTGCTCGAGAAACTGCCCCGTCCGGCTTCGACCGCGGACCTGGTCATCGACTACTCCGGTTTCATCATCGACGACAAATTCGTTATCGGTTATGGTCTCGACCACAAGGGCTATTGCCGAAATATCCCGGAAATCTGTTACTTGGAGGTGCCTTGAGATGGAAAAGCTGCTCGTCTCGACGACCGAGGCCCCGGCCGCCCTGGCCGCATACTCCCAGGCAGTCAAGTGCGGGATGTTCTTGTTCACCTCTGGCCAGATCGCCCTCGATCCCGAGAAGAACGAGATGGTCAAGGGGGATGTCAAGGTACAGACCCGGCGGGTCCTCGATAACCTCAAGGCCGTGCTCGACGCCGCGGATTCGAACCTCGGCAACGTGCTCAAGGTGACGGTCTACCTGACCGACATGAACGACTATCCTAAGGTGAACGAAATCTATTCCCTGTATTTCGAGCATAACCCTCCGGCGCGGACCTGTGTCGCGGTCAGCGCCCTGCCGCGCGGAGCCAAGGTCGAGATCGATTGCGTGGCCCTGGTCGCCGTGTGAGCCCTCGCCGGTCTTGAGGTCGTCGGCCCCGAATGCGGTTGTGACGTCGGTATTCTCGGGCCTCCCGGCTCGTTCGCAAGGTGGGACCTAGTGTCTTGCAAGCGGCCTCTCTTCTTCTGCCTCTTTTTGTTGGGCCTGCTTTTCGCTGGGTTCCTGGTCCGGTATGGGAGCGATCGGGTTGGTACTCCCCAGCGGCGCTGTACCATCAAGAACGTCGTGCTGGTCAGCCTGGACACCCTGCGCGCCGATGCGCTCGGGGCCTATGGGAACGCGGGGGAGTTCACCCCGAACCTCGATGCCCTGGCCGCATCGGGTTTCCTGTTCGAACGGGCCTATACCCACGCTCCGATGACCGCGCCGGCGCACATGTCGCTCTTGACCTCGACCCTGCCGTACGAGCACAAGGTCTGCAATACCGCGACCGAGGGCTGTACCTTCCCCCTGGGCAACCACCTGGTCACGCTCGCGGAGCTCCTCCAGGCTCGAGGCTTCGAGACCACCGCCTTCACCGGAGGTGGCTCGGTGGACGGAAGGTACGGCTTTGCTCGGGGGTTTCGGGCCTACCACGACAGCAGCGCCGATTTCGTCGCTTTCCCCGGTCCGGTCCTACACTGGTTGCGTCGGGCCCCGATCCAACGTCCCTTCTTCCTCTTCCTGCACACCTACAAGACGCATTCCCCCTATTTCCCGGAGCCACGGATACGCGAGCGCTTCTGCTCGGACCACCAAGGCCAGGTAGTGGTTTCTCCGCACGTTTTACATGACACCCTGTTGCGGCTGCTCGAGGAGGCCCCGGACGAACAAGCTGCAAAAGAGGTCTTCTGGTTGCTGGCCGACCGGGTCGAGGGCCTGCCGACAAGAGAACATCGCGCCTTGCGGGCGCTCGTCGCCCGAGGCCACAGCCCCGAACGTGCCCTCGAGGCAGCGGCCCTGTTGCGCGAAGCGGGAATGGAAGGGAGGTTGCCGCGCTATGGTGATCGCCTGTACTGGTCTGCGCTGTCCCATCCCTCGCAAACCTTGACGAGCGTGCGGGCGTATCGTTGCCTCTATCAAGCCGAGGCACGGGAACTCGACGCCGTGGTCGGCCTCTTGCTGGACACCCTCGCCGAAACGCGCCGTATCAACAACACCTTGCTGGTGGTGCTCTCGGATCACGGCGAGGAATTCCTCGACCACGGGGGGATGGGGCACGGCATGACCCTCTACGAAGAAGCGCTCCGCGTGCCGCTGATCGTGAAGCACCCCTGCGCCGCCGAGCCCCTGCGCATCCCGCAAGAGGTCGGGCTCATCGACGTCGCGCCGACGATTCTCGAGCTGCTCGGCCTTCCCCTCCCCAAGGGGTTCCGAGGGAGATCCCTCGTGCCGTTGTTGCACGGGGAAGCTCTCGAGGAGCGTGCGGTGTATGCGGAACTCGCCCCGGTGGGGCCGGAGGTGACCTCACGGCCGAGGCAGGGTTGTGCGCTGGTCCTTGGCCGACGCAAGCTTGTACAACTCGAC
>MGSU01000143.1 GCA_001799195.1 Deltaproteobacteria bacterium RIFOXYA12_FULL_61_11
AAAACGGACTTGGGATCAGCATTTTACCAGAGCTGATTTTGCAGCGTATCCCTTACCAGGTTATAACCAAAGAACTTGAAGTCCCTGCTTTTAGAAAAATTGGGATTGCTATGAGGGGAAAAAAATCATTTTCACTTGCGGTTAAACGATTTTTAGAATACCTGCCCGAGAGAAAGGGGAACTGAAAAAGGTATCCCATTATACGAAGGTCAACAATAATGGTATAAAGCATCAGAATTCTCTTCCGGCTCCGAGAATTGACTGGCAGATCAACTTATCACGCTTTTTTTCCTGGGTCTCACCCAGGTCAAAAGAACGTCCATATAATAATAGACAACGGGTGTGATATACAGGGTCAGGAGCTGGGAAGACAAGAGCCCGCCCACAACGGCCAGTCCCAGGGGCTGACGGGATTCTCCCCCGGCCCCGAAGCCCAGGGCGATGGGAAGGGTTCCCATGAGGGCCGACATGGTGGTCATCATGATGGGCCGGAACCGCACGACAGCGCCCTCGAAAATGGCGTCAATGGGAGCCTTTCCCTCTTTTCGTTCGGCTTCCAGGGCGAAATCGATCATCATGATGGCATTCTTTTTCACGATACCAATGAGCATGATGATGCCGACAAAGCCGTAGAGGTTAAGGTCGCTGCCGAAGATCATGAGGGTGATGAGAGCGCCGAAACCGGCGGCCGGAAGACCGGAGAGGATGGTGATGGGATGGATATAGCTTTCGTACAGCACGCCGAGGACAATATAGATGACAAAGACGGCCAGGGCCAGAAGAATCTGGGAACCGGCAAAGGAAGACTGGAAGGCCTGGGCCGTGCCCTGGAAACTGGTGCTCACCGTGGGCGGCAGGACCTCTGCCGACAAAGACCGGATCAGGGCCATGGCATCGCCCAGAGCCACGCCCGGTCGCAGGTTAAAGGAAATCGTCACGGCCGGAAGCTGTCCCAGGTGGTTCACCGTCAGGGGGCCGATGGTTTTGCTCAGGGTTGCAATGGTGTCCAGGGGAATGAGTTGACCGGATTTTGCCCGGATATAGAGCATGCCCAGGGCCGCCGGATCTCCCTGGTATTTGGGGTCCAGTTCAAGAATCACCTGGTACTGGTTGGTAGGGGCATAGATGGAGGATACCTGGCGGGAGCTGTAGGCATAGGACAGGGCGTTCTCCACCTGCATGACGGAAAGACCCAGGGCCGCAGCCTTGTCCCGGTTGATCTCCACCTGGACCTGGGGGTTCCGGATCAAAAGATCGCTGGTGACATCCTGCAGCTCGGACAAATCCCTCAGCTTGGCCTGGAGTTCCCCGGCGGCGCTGTACAGCTCGGTCATATTCTGACCCTGGAGGGTGAACTGGTACAGACTTTTGGTAAACATCCCCCCGATCTGGATGGAAGGGATATTTCTCAGAAAGGTTTGAACCCCCGGAACCTTGGAAAGCTTTACCCGGAGCCGCTGAAGAATTTCTTCAGCCGAAAGCGCCCGCTCCTCACGGGGTTTAAGGCGAAGAAAGACCCGACCCCCGTCTTTTCCGACGGAGGACATGAACCCGTCCACATTGGGATCCGCCGCAACAATATCCGAGACAGCCTGCTGGTGGCGTTTCGTTTCCTCAAAAGAAGTTCCCTGGGCCATTTCCGTATTTCCATTGAGCCTTCCCGTATCTTCCACCGGTAAAAAACCCGTGGGAATGACCGTAAACAGCCAGCCCGTGGCAAAGGTGATGAGAAAAGTCAGGGCCAGGGTGGTTCTCCGGTAGTTCAGGACCTGTCTCAGGGATCGCTCGTAGAGCCGCCGCAGGCCGTCAAAAAAACCCTCAAAAAGAAGATACAGCCTGCCGTGCTCGGCCGTCTTGGGCGGTTTTAAAAACCGGGAACAGAGCATGGGGGTGAGGGTCAGGGACACCAGGCAGGATACCAGGATGGCGGCGCTGATGGTGACGGCGAATTCATGAAGGAGGCGGCCAAGGATCCCTCCCATGAACAGGACCGGAATAAAAACCGCCACCAGGGAGACCGTCATGGAAATGATGGTGAAGCCGATTTCCCTGGACCCTTTAAAGGCCGCTTCCATGGCGGTTTCCCCCTTTTCCATGTGGCGGACGATATTCTCCAGCATGACTATGGCGTCATCCACCACAAACCCTACAGACAGGGTCAGGGCCATCATGGAGATATTGTTCAGGGAAAAGCCCATCAGCATCATGACGGAAAAGGTCCCGACAATGGAAAGGGGCACGGCCAGAGAGGGGATAATGGTGGCGGAGAGGTTCCGGAGAAAAAGGAAGATCACCAGGATGACCAGGCCGATGGTCAGGACCAGGGTGAATTTGACATCGTGCATGGATTCCCGGATGAGCTGGGACCGGTCAAAGAGCACATTCAGCTCCACCGAGGCCGGGAGCTGGTCCCGGAAGGAGGGCAGAAGCGCTTTCACTTTATCGACCACCTGGATGGTATTGGTTCCCGGCTGGCGCTGGATGGCCAGGACAATGGCACGAGTATTGTTGTACCAGCCTGCACTCCGGTTATTTTCCACACTGTCCATGACCTGTCCCAGTTCCTGGAGTCGGACCGGGGAACCGTCCCTATAGGCCACTATGATATCCCGGTATTCGGCAGCCTTAAAAAGCTGGCCATTGGATTCAATGGTAAAGGCCTGTTTGGTGCCGTCGATGACGCCGGTGGGCAGATTGACATTGGCATTGTTGATGGCCGCGGCCACCTCGTCAATACCGATCTGCCGGGAGGCCAGGGCCTTGGGGTCCAATTGGACCCGGACGGCGAATTTCTGGGACCCGTAGATATTGACCTGGGCCACGCCGCTGATGGTGGAGATCCGCCTGGCAATCAGGGTCTGGGCATATTCATCCACCGTGGACAGAGGCAGGGTCGGGGAGCTGAGAGCCAAAAAAAGGATGGGCTGATCCGCGGGATTGACCTTTCTGAAGGATGGGGGGGTGGTCATGTCGTCGGGCAACTGGCGGGTGGCCAGGGAAATGGCGGCCTGGACATCCTGGGCCGCCGCATCAATATCCCGGTCCAGGGCAAACTGGAGGGTGATGCTGGTGGAACCGATGCCGCTGCTGGAGGTCATGGAATCCACACCGGCAATGGTGGACAACTGGTTTTCCAGGGGAATGGCAACGGCCGAGGCCATGGTATCGGGATTGGCGCCGGACAGGGAGGCATTCACCTGGATGGTCGGGAAATCCACATTGGGCAGGTCATTCACCGGAAGCAGCCGGTAGGAGACGACACCGAAAATGAGGATGGCCGTCATGATCAGGGAGGTCATGATGGGCCGGCGGATAAAAAGGTCCGCAATGTTCATGGTTTTTGTTCCCCTTGGCCCGAAGGATTCTTTGCTTCTATGACGGCGCCGGGAACCAGCCGCAACTGGCCGTCCACCACAATAGTTTCCCCGGAAGCCAATCCGCTTTCGATCACAATTTCCTCTTCCATGGACGGGCCCACGGTGACGGGGCGGACCTCAACGGTTTTATCCGGTTTGACGATGTATACGAACTGGCCCTGCTGCCCGGTCTGGACGGCGTTGGCCGGAACGGTGACGGCATTTTTCAGGGAGGCCAGCGTCATGACCACATCAATAAACCGGCCCGGCCAGAGTTTTTTGGCGGCATTGGCAAAGACCCCTTTGATTTTGATGGTCCCGGTTTCCGAATTCACGGCATTGTCCATGAAACTCAATGTCCCGGTTTCCGTATGCCCCGGCTCATCCGGAATCATGGCCTCAATCTTCAATTCTCCTTCAGCCATGGCGGTTTTGACCTCTGCCAGCCTCTTTTCCGGGATGGAAAACACCACATTGATCGGACAGATCTGGTGAATGGTCACAATGGAAAGATCGTTGGCCTTGACAAGATTGCCGGGATGCAGGTCCAGGGTGCCGGTCCGCCCGGAGATGGGGGACCGGATGCTGCAATAGCTCAGTTGTATTTCAGCGCTCCGGATGGCGGCGCGGTCCGAAGCCATTGCCGCGGCAAGGGATTCTGCATTGGAGCGAAGCAGGTCATACTGGTCCTGGGCGACAATCCCCTCCTTTACCAGCCCTTCATACCGGGCCGCCTGCTCCCGGGCATATTTTTCCTGGGCCTGGTTCCTGGCCAGATCCGCCTTGTATTGACCCAGGGTGGCCAGAAACGGCTCCGGATCAATGCTGATGAGAAGATCCCCCTTTTCAACCTCGCTGCCCTCTTCAAAATGAACCCGGGCGATCTGGCCGCTGATCTGGGATTTCAGGGCCACCGTGGCAAAGGCCTCCACCGTGCCGATGGCCTTTAACTGAACCGGGACTTCCTTTTCCATGGCCTGGGTCACGGTGACCGGCACGGCCGGTTTTGTCCGGGGTCCGTTATTTTTCTCCGATTTGCAACCGCCGCAGACCAGAACCGCCATCACCAGACAGCCCGCGATAAAGCGCTTTGATCCCGGCATCATCTCATATTTCATGGTCATCCTTTACTTCATATCCTTATAGAGTTGGTCCGCTTCAGTTTCATCCACAGAAATCCCCTGGCGTTCCGTCAATTCTCCCGTCACCAGCCAGAGGCGCGTGAGGGCATCGGCATAGGAAACCAAGGCTGCAACCTGATTTTTTTTGGCATCGGCCAGGTCTGTCTCCACATCCAGGACCTCCTTGGTGGTGGCCAAACCGACCTCGTGTTTGCGGATAAACGAATGCAGACGCTGACCGGCAAATTCAGCCCCGCGATCCGTGACCTCGATCTGCTTGAAACCGGAATGAATCCCCCTCAGGGCCGCCCTTACCTCACTGGTAATGCTTTCTTCAAGGCTTCTGATCATGAGCCGGGTCTGTTCGCTCTTAAGGCGGCTTTTAACGTATTCATTCTTTGCCGCCTTATTGCCCAGAGGATAGGAAAAAACAAGCCCCACACTCCAGCCGAAATGATCCAGTTTGCCCATTCCCAGGGGCTCGCTTTCCCTGTCCCGGTCAATGGCGTTTACGCCGACGGAGGTATTCAGCAAAAGATCAGGCTCCAGTTTATTTTGATAGATGCGGGTTTGAAATTCCGCCAATTCCAAGTTCTGTTTGATCTCAAGAAGATCCGGACGCTGGAGGGCAAGGCGCACGGCCTCTTCTTCCAGGATTTCCGGGACTTCATGGGAAGGAGCGTCTGCCGGAACGATCTGTGTCCCGGCCTCCAATTGCAAAAGCAGCCTCAACACATCCAGTTGGTCTGCCACGGCCCTTTCCGCATCAATGAGGTCTTTTTCCCGCTGGACCACGCCGAATTCAGCGTTCAGAATCTCCAGGGCGGGCAGGACGCCCGAAGCCACCCGGGCCTTGGTTTCCGTCAGGATGGTTTTGGCCAGTTCCAGAGAAACCTGTTTCACCCCCAATTCTTCCTTGAGCCGGAAGAGTTTATAATAGTCGTTTCTCACCTGAGCAATGGTGGTCAGTAGCTTGGTTTTGAACCGCTCCAGGGAGGCGTCTTTGGAAATCCGGGAAATACGTATATTTTCTTCGGTCACTTCCCTGCCCCGGTTCTTGAACAGGGGCTGGCTGATGGAGAGCACAACCCCGGTCCGGCCGTAACGGTCCAGGTACGTCGGATTGTCGGTATCATTATCGGAATTATTGAATCCAACGGATGCCGTGGCCCCGGTGGAAAAAAGCCGGCTGAAACCCACGTCCGTGGTATGGGAACGGGTGTCGATGACGCGGTCTTCAATGGTGGGCCGGTCTTCTTCGGTATCGTCGATGCGGGTCTCCAGGGTAAATTTCGGGTCATAGAGGGCGCCGTAACGGTTGATATCGGCTTCAAACTGGGCAGGGGTATAGCGTTCGGCCCGTACCTCCAGATTGTTTTCAACAGCGATACGGACCGCCTCGTTCAAGGTCAGGGGCAGCGGCGTCTGTGCGGCAAGCGGCATGCAATGGATCAATCCGTTCAGCAGAAAAATCAGAAAAACCAGAAACCGTCTCACAAATGATCATCCCTCCCAGGCCAAATACAGTGTTCATTTCCGGAATATCCAAGAAAGAGGCAGGATACCACCCGTTCCCCAGGCCCTATTCCGCTACAAACCGGAGAATACGGCCGCCATTGTAAAGCAGCCGCCTTTGGTTTGTCAAATGGATTTGGGCCGGTTAACCGTTTCCAAATCTTATTTCCCCTCGGGGCAGGCCACCTTCCAGAGACACTGGTCATCGGCTTCCAGACGGCACCCCGGCACCAGGGTCAGCCCCTTCAAATCCGGTTCAGGGCAGGCCGTGGGCAAGGGGATGATGTCGGCCAGGGGAGCCTTGCCGTGCTCACGGGCAATCAACATGTAAATGGACGGAATCACGAAAAGGGTGAAAACCGTTCCGACGGCCATGCCGCCCACCAGCACAAGACCGATGGAATTACGGGCTGCCGCACCGGCACCGGTGACCAGCACCAGCGGGAAATGTCCTGCAATGGTAGCGCCGCTTGTCATCAGGATGGGGCGCAGCCGGGTCAGGGCGGCACTGTAAACAGCCTGGCGTTTGGTGTTGCCCTGAAGCTGAAGCTGATTGGCAAACTCTACGATCAGGATACCGTTTTTGGAAACCAGGCCCACAAGGGTGACCAGCCCCACCTGGGAATAGATATTAAGGGTGGTGGTCCAGCCGTTGGTCCAGAAGGGAACGTTCGGATCAGGCATCCTTAGGAACGTAAACAGCAGGGCGCCGAACATGGCCAGGGGCACCGACCCTGCCAGGATGACAAAGGGATCGCGAAAGCTGTTGAACTGGGCGGCCAGAACCAGGAAAATTAAAATAACGGCCAGGGCAAAGGACTGGATAAACGTGTTTCCTTCGGTCTTCAATTGTCTTGACTCGCCGGTATAGTCGATGACATAGCCCTGGGGCAGAATTTTGGCGGCCTCATCTTCCAGAAATGCCAGGACTTCCTCCAGGGGCCGGACCGGGACACCGCTGATGGAGACGGCATTAAACTGCTGGAAGCGGTTCAAAGAGCGCGCCACGGTCCGGTTCTGGATAGAGGCAACCGTGCTCAGGGGGATCAGGGTGCCGGAAGGCCCAGTAACATACACATTTTCGAGCTGGTCGGCAGTGAGGCGGTCCATGCGCCGGATCTGGGGAATGACTTTGTAACTGCGTCCGGCAATATTAAACCGGTTGACATAATTGGCGCCTAAAAGAGAGGACAGATCCGCACCCACCTGCTGCAGATTCAATCCCATATCCGCCACCTTGTCGCGGTCAATGACGATCTCGGATTGGGGCTGGTCCATCTTGACATCAATGAGTGGCGGAAAAGCAAACATGCCGCTTTGGATCGCCTTGAGCTGAAGCTGACCGGCAAAGTCAAGAATCTTGTCCGGTTCTTCAGTGGATGCCAGAATAAACTCCACCGGGAATTGGCCGCCGCCGGGCAAGGCCGGCGGAGTCACCGGAAACATACGGATACCGGGAATGGTCCCAAGATTTTGCTGTACCTCCGGCAGGATTTGAAAAATGGTGCGGTCCCGTTCCTCCCATGGCCGGGTAACCATACCGCCGAAACCGGATGAAGGGTTGGTGATCTGAAAGGTAAACTCGGTCTCGGGTACGCTTTGGAAAACCTTGTTGGCTGCGGCTGCATAAATACTGGTCTGATCAAGTGTGGCATTGGCGGCAGCATCGATAATCCCGAAGATGACGCCCTGATCCTCGGGAGGCGCAAGTTCTTTGGGCGACATGATGAACATGGGGATGGTCAATATTCCAATCATCACCCAGACCAGGTAGATTGCCGGGCGGTTGTTCAGGGTGTGGTCCAGCCATCGGCCGTAAAGGGTTTTGATTTTTTCAAAATTCCGGGAAATATGTCCTGCAAAGCCGACATCAGACATGCCGGCCTTGAGCATTTTAGAGGACATCATGGGGGACAGGGTCAGGGCCACCACACCGGAGACGGCCACCGCCCCGGCAAGGGTGAAGGCAAATTCACGGAACAGCGAGCCGGTTAACCCGCCCTGCAACCCGATGGGGGCATATACCGCCGCCAGGGTGACGGTCATGGCGACAATGGGGCCCACCAGTTCCCGAGCCCCTTGCAAAGCGGCATCAAGCGGTTTTTTGCCTTCCTTGAGATGGCGTTCAACATTCTCAACGACAACGATGGCGTCATCCACCACCAGCCCCACGGACAATACAATGGCCAGCAATGTCAGAAGATTTATGGTAAATCCAAACACCTGCATGAGAAACACCCCGCCTATGAGGGACAAGGGGATGGCCACGATGGGAATAAAGGCCGAACGTAGTGATCCCAGGAAAAGAAAAATAATCACCACCACGATCAGCAAGGTTTCGCTCAAGGTTTTGACGACTTCGTTAATGGAGGTGCGGATATAATTGGTGGCATCATATGCCACCCGCGCCGTAAGCCCGCTGGGTAGATCTTTCTCGATACCTTCCATCTCGGCCCTCACCAGCTCAATCACATCCAGGGAATTGGCGTTGGGCAGGGGCCAGATTCCCATAAAAACGGCTGTCTGGCCGGAAAACCGGACTTCGGTGTCATAGTCCTCGGAACCCAGCACCACCTCGGCGATGTCCTGCAGACGGATAATGGCGTCCCCGGTTTGACGCACCACCAGTTGTTTAAATTCCTCCACTGAATGAAGGTCTGTATTGGTGATCAGATTGACCTGTACCAGTGATCCTTTGGTCTGCCCCACAGCCGCAAGAAAATTATTGGCGGCAAGGGCCTGCCTGACCTGAACCGGGCTGATATTAAATGCGGCCATGCGTTCGGGTTTGAGCCAGATCCGCATGGCAAAGGTTCGGGCACCCAGGATATCGGCCCGCTGGACCCCGTCAATGGCTGAAAGACGCGGCTGGACCATGCGGGTCAGGTAATCGGTAATCATGTTCTGGGCCAGGACATCAGAGGTGAAACTCAAATAGGCTGCCGCAAACTCGCTGTCCGCCGACTCCACATCAATGGTGGGCACCTCTGCTTCAGGAGGCAGATCACCGCGCACCTGGTTTACCTTTGCGCTGATTTCCGAAAGCGCCCGGATGGCATCATAATTGAGTTTCAGGCGGACACTGATGGTTGAAAGCCCCTGTTGGCTCTGGGATTGGATATAATCAATACCGCCTGCTTCGGCAATGGACCTTTCCAGGGGTGTGGTAATGAAACCGCGCACCAGGTCGGGGCTTGCCCCTACATAAATTGTCCTGACGGTCACCACCGCATTTTCACTGCGGGGATACTGGCGCACGTTCAATGTGCGAATGGCCTGGAGCCCGGCGATGATGATCACCAGGCTCACGACAAGGGCCAGGACCGGACGACGGATAAAAAGATCGGTAAATTTCATGATCAGCCCCCTCTCTCCCGATTTCAGGCATTGTCAGGCCGGGGTTTCAATTGGAATTCCGGGGAAACGGTATTGTCCACGACCACCGACTGACCGTTGCGCAGCTTGAAAACACCCGTACTCACAACCGTGTCACCGGTTTTCAGGCCGGAATGGACGGCAACGAGATCACCGTGTTTTTCCCCCAGCTCTATAAACTGTTGGCGGACCGTCTTGCCCTCACCTTTGTCCTCTATCACAAAGACCGAATCGCTGTAAGGTGCATACAGTACGGCGGTGATCGGAATGGCCACAACAGGTTTTTTCTCCGGTAAAATAACGGTTACATTGGCGTACATGCCGGGTTTCAGATCTTCCGACGGATTTTTCAAAGTCGCCTGCACGCGGATATTGCGTGAGGCGCTGTCCACTTCGGAATTGATGGCCGTG
>MGSU01000144.1:0-9385 GCA_001799195.1 Deltaproteobacteria bacterium RIFOXYA12_FULL_61_11
CCGGCCGCGCTACAAGCGCCTGTGGCTCATCATTTCCCTGGCTGGAAACCTCGGCAGCTTGGGGCTGTTCAAATACAGTCGTTTCGTATGGACAAACCTGCAGGTCGTGCTCCCGTTCCTGCCAGCCGAGCCGCCCATGCCCGATTTCTTCCTCATCCTGCCGGTCGGGATCAGCTTCTACACCTTCCAATCGATGAGCTATACCATCGACGTGTACCGCGGGGAACTGACCCCAACGCGCTCCGTGCTCAAGTTTTTCGCCTATTTGGCCCTGTTCCCACAATTGGTGGCCGGCCCGATCGTCCGGGCGCGCGACTTCCTACGGCAGCTCGATGAACCGCGACCCGTGGATGAACCAAGCCGTTATCGCGGTGCCGAACTGATCGTGCACGGCTATTTCAAAAAGATGGTCATCGCCGACAACCTGGCGCCTTTCGTCAACACCGCCTTCGCCGCCCCGGCCCCGATCCCGTCGAGCGCCTACTGGTGGCTGGTCATGATCGCCTTTGCTTTCCAGATCTACTGTGACTTCAGCGGATACAGCGACATCGCTCGCGGTCTGGCAAAATGGATGGGCTACGACTTCATGGTCAACTTCAACCATCCTTACACCTCGTTGTCTCTGCGTGAGTTCTGGACACGGTGGCACATCTCGTTGTCGAGTTGGTTCCGAGATTATGTCTATATCCCACTGGGCGGCAACAAACACGGCAAGCTGCGCGAGGCGGCCAACCTCTGGGCCACCATGCTGCTCTCCGGTCTGTGGCACGGTGCCTCCTGGAATTTCGTGTTCTGGGGAGCCCTCCACGCCGGTTTCCTCTCCCTGGAGAAGCTCATGGGATACCCTCGGTATTTGGCGCCTTACCGGGCCGGACGTATCCTGCTTTGCTGCGTGGTCTCCATCCAGGTCCTGGTAGCATGGGTCTTCTTCCGCGCCCCAACCCTCGACCAAGCGGTAGCCATCGTGGGCATACTCTTCACCTTCGGCACCGCGCCAATGCCAGCACCGGGCTTCGAGGCACTCATCCTGTGCGGAGGGATGTGCCTGCGCGAACTCTACGTCTATCTCTGTCGCACCCGGTCCGTCGCTCGACCGGAGGTGCCGGCGAAGCCGTTGCGATCCCTGCAACCGACAACCGAGGGAGTAGTCGTCCTGCCCCGTTGGGGCCGACAAGCCTTGAGCACCCTGACCCTAGCCCTGGCCATCTGGGCGATCCTATTCCTGCGCGGTCGTGGACATGAATTCATCTACTTCCAATTCTGACCATGAAGAACCTGCAGCACGAACGCCTCCTGTCAGTGGCCCTCCTCACCGCGGTCTTTCTCTGGCTCTGGATTGTCCTGGTTCCCCCGGTGGCCACCTACCGGTCTAATCTGCACATTGATCGCTTCTGGTTGCACAAGGTCTTCGGTCCGGAACGTTACGACCTGGTCGTTGCCGGCGACTCGCGTATCTACCGCGGCATCTCGACCGACGACCTGAGCGCGGAACTTTATGGACTCAGCGCCTACAACCTCGGGTTCTCCAGCGGTATCCTCGACAAAGACCTCCTGGAACTCGCCCAACACAAGCTGGCGCCGGATGGAGCACGCCTCCTGCTGCTCGGCATCACCCCCCATGCCCTGACCGCCAAACGCAACGAACACCTGGCCAAGATCGCCGCTCGGTCCCTGGAAGACCGAATCCTGGTTCGTTACGGACACCCTCTGGCCCTGCTCTTCCACCGCATGTCCCCGACCACCCTGCTCAAGCTGATCGCCGGTCACTCGGTATGGTCGAACCAGACCAATTACCTCGAGGACTACTTCATTGAGAGCGGCTGGGTCGCATCCTCCTACCGCAGAGAATACGGCAATAAAGCGACCCTTCGCACCTATAGGGAAACACGCGAGCGATTCCCGGTCTCGCCGCAGCGGGTCGCGGACCTCCTGGCTGCCGTGGCCGAGCTGCACCGCACCGGGGTTCGGGTGTTCTTCCTCTGGCTGCCGTCCAGCCCCCCGATGCAGAAGCTCGAGACCGCCTGGCCCGGGTTCGATTATTCCGCATTAAGGGAGGCGCTGCGCTCGGCCGGCGCGGTTCCTCTCGATCACGCCGTACCGATCGGTTTGCATTCTTACGACGGCAGCCATCTCCACCACAGCTCCGCCCGGACCCTCTCACGCAGTCTCGGTCGCGCTCTGGCTGAAGCGATGGAAATGCGCCCTGCAGCACATCCATGAGGGGGCGGCGCGGCAAGCGCAAGCGCTTGCCCTCATCCCTTGACTGTGGGATGAACCGTTCGTGCCAGGAGGACTATAAAGACCAACGTCCCCATACGATGGCGCTCAACCTCAGTTCGTCAAGGCTGCTCCTCTTTCCAGGGAACTGCGCACCGCCTTCCGTAAGATCCAGGTTCACACCGGCCAACACTACGAACCGAGCCTGAGCGAGGTCTTCTTCCTAGAACTCGACCTCCCCCGTCCCGACCATCATCAAACGGTCATCAAAGACCTTGTCCAGTCTTTGCTTCACAACCAACCTCTCCGAACTCCTCCCAGCGCGTGCCTTTCCTCTTGATCTTCAATCCAGCGGGCCATACATTCCGTAGACCAGGATGCTCAAGTTGAGGATCGAGAAGACACATGCGCATTGCCTATGTAGCAGAGTGGGACCCCTATCACGAGAGCGGTGTGTTCACCAAGATTCAGGCCCAGGTCCGACTTTGGCAGGCACTAGGCAACGACGTTCGTCTTTTCATGGTGAGCCTGCGCCAGCGGACCGACCTGGCAGCGCCACCACCGCAGGTACACCTAGTGGGTCAATTGAGCCAAGACCTCGTTCGCGGGCTACCGTCATCTCCCTTCCTCTACCTCAACAAGGTGTTAAGCGCTTCCCGCCTCGCCCGCGACCTTCTCGAGTGGGCGCCAGAGATCGTCTATTACCGCCAAGGCATTTGGTACCCGGGGCTCGATCGTGCCTTGGCGCATTGCCCCTATGTCATGGAAATCAACACCTTGGATCGTCTTGAGTGTCGTCTCTTTGGTAGGGTCAAAACCGCATATCACCTCACGACGAGGCATGTACTGATCGACCGAGCAGCGGGGTTCGTCTGCGTCACTCACGAGATCGCCCGCGATTACCAAGGCTTTGGTAAACCGGTGTACGTCTTGGCCAACGGCTACGACCTGTCGGATTGTCAACCCTTGCCGCCGGCGATGAACGAGCATCCACACCTCGTCTTCGTCGGTTACCCTGAGTACCCCTGGAACGGAATCGATCGACTGCTGAAGCTGGCCCAAGGCTTGCCTGAAGTCGAGTTCCATCTGGCCGGCTACACAGTGCAGGACATCACGATCGAACTGCCGCGCAACGTTCATTGCCAAGGCCGTCTCGACAGAACTGCATTGCGCGACCTCTATAGCCGATGCGACCTCGGCCTGGGCAGTATGGCACTCGAACGCAAAGGATGCTATGAAGCGTGCAACTTGAAGACCCGCGAGTACCTAGCCTTGGGTCTACCGGTGATCTTGGGGTGCCCCGATACTGATCTCTCGGGGAAGGACTATGTGCTGGAACTCCAACTCGACGACCACGAGCCTTCAGCCCAGATCCTGGGAAAAGTGCAAGCTTTTCTCAAACGCTGGAAAGCCCGACGAGTGCCACGGGAACAGATCGCTCACCTCGACACCGCCGTGAAAGAACCCCAAAGGCTCGAATTCCTTCGCGGTATCCTAGAGGGTTCTGCTCACTGAACTCCCCCCTACCTCGAAAAGCGATCAGCACCAGCACTGCAATCTTTCCCACGAGCGCTGTGTGAAGGACATCGGGTGGATGGAGTAGACACCGAGCCGTGTAAATCGGCTTGAAATGCGCCTGGCAATGTGCGAGATACGGCCCGGCAGTATGGATTGGAGCAGTGCATGCCCACCATCCTCACCGTGATTGGAGCCAGGCCCCAATTCATCAAAGCAGCACCACTGTCGAGAGCCTTGCCGCAGTGCTACCGAGAGGTCCTGGTCCATACCGGTCAGCATTACGACTGGAACATGAACGAGATTTTCTTCCTGGAACTGGGCCTTCCCAGACCCAGCCATAACCTCGGCATCGGCTCACTACCACACGGGGCCCAAACCGGGCGGATGCTCGAGGGGCTCGAACGCCTGATGCTGGATGAACGACCCGACCTAGTTCTCGTCTACGGCGACACCAACTCGACCTTGGCAGCAAGCTTGGCAGCAGCCAAACTCGGCATACCCATCGCCCATGTCGAGGCCGGTTTGCGCTCTTATAATAGGTCCATGCCCGAGGAGATCAACCGCATCGTTACCGATGATTTGGCCACCCTACTCTTCGTACCATCCGCCGTGGCCGAGAAAAACCTAGCTGCGGAAGGAATCAGTGCCCGGGTCTACGAGGTCGGCGATATCATGTTCGACGCGCAGCTCCTCTTTCGCGACCTCGCCGACGCTAGGTCCACGATCCTACACCGCCATGGCCTACGAGAAGGAGCCTACCTGTTGCTGACGTGCCATCGGCCTTCCAATACCGACAACGCGGAGAACCTGCGCAACATCCTCGGTGCAGTCAATGCTTGCGCTATACCTACCTTGTTCCCGGCCCATCCACGAATCAGGAAGCAACTCGAAGTCTTCGGCCTCGAGCTTTCCGCCTACCCCCACCTGATTCCCTGCGAGCCGCTCGGCTATCTGGACAACCTCCAAGCCCTGCGTCACGCTCGCTGCTTGGTGACGGATTCCGGCGGGATGCAAAAGGAATCGTATTATCTAGGTGTGCCTTGCGTCACCTTACGGTGCGAAACCGAGTGGACCGAGACGCTCGAACACGGTTGGAACATCCTGGCCGGAGCTGATCCGTCGCTCATCACTCGTAGCATTGAAGCCCCTCCCCCCCTTGAGCATACCCGAACCTATCCCTACGGTAAGGGAGACACAGCCCGGCGTATTGTCGAAGTTTTGACGACCTATTTCGGCACTTGAGCCAGGCTCTCCGATCAAGTTCCCCGATAGTAAGCGGTCCCTGAGGCGGAGACCCCCTCAATCGTCGCTGCGGCCGCCGAGCAGACCGGCGCGGAAGAGGTAGTAGACGAGGGTGAGGATGGAGGACAGGGCCGCGGCGACATAGGTCAGAGCCGCGGCGTCGAGGACCTTGGCCACGCCCTTGGCAGCATCACCGCTGACGATGTTGTACTGTCCCAGCAGGATCTTGGCTCGGCTCGAGGCATTGAATTCGACCGGCAGAGTGACGATCTGGAAGACGACGACCAGGGTGAAGGCCAGGATGCCCAGCTTGATCAACCCCATGGCGCTCATGATGAACCCGAGGAAGATGACGACGAAGGAGAGGTTGGAGGCGACCATGGTCACCGGCGCCATGGTCTGGCGCACGTGCATCGGGAAGTAGCCTTCGGCGTGCTGGAGGGCATGGCCGGCCTCGTGGGCGGCGATGCCGGCGGCCGTGACCGAACGACCGTGGTAGACGTCGGGGGAAAGACGCAAGGTGCGGGCTGACGGATCGTAATGGTCGGACAGCCAGCCACTGACCTCCTCGATCTGCACGTCGAGGTTCCGCGTGCGCAGGAGCTGTTCGGCGACCTCGCGGCCGGAACGGTTCCCGGTGTTCGGCATGTCTCGGTACTTGGCGTAAGCGGACTTGACGCGGAGCTGCGCATAGATCGACAGGAGCAGGGCAGGACCGAGCATCAGGAAATAGAGAGGGTCGAAGCCTATCATGGGGTCCTCCTCGCGGATGCGGGGTTCATCTCAACGCCGCTAGGCTATGCATCCTCTTGGAGGAGTCAAGAGGCTTCGCCAGCGTGGTACAACTACACGTTTTCGATAGTTTTCCTACCTCGTTGCGAAGTACTTAATCATATATCTGAGCTCCTTTCACATCACCAACATATTCGAAGGTGATATCGACTTTCACGGTGCCGACCATGGCTTCATTTGTACAATCTATTGGCTTGAAGCGGTTGCGGATGTGGTCCCAAGTCATTCGTCCATCCTCATCAACACAAGCATTCAACGTTGCAACAAACCTGATCGGCCAGGGGTCCCTGCATCTCCCATCTTCACTACGTAGTCACCATCTTCTTCACTGTCACCTCAAGAGCAGGGAGTTCAGGATCAACTGATATTGACTACTGAGCGGAATGAAGTTTCTTCTTCGTAGTGAATCATTCTTCTCAACGATCGTATGATCGAGAATGTTATCAATGATGGTAGAACCACAACGGCAGGTGTCGGAGCAGATGTATCTTGCAGTATTTCTAGATTGTTGACCATGTCTGGGGCAATCCAGGCTAGGGGCATAAAGCGATAGCTCCCCCTGTTTTTAGATTCTTCTGAATTCGAGCTCATAGATTCGTGAAACCGTAGGAACTCGTTCGGGAAGACGAATCTTGAAGGTGCCGTTATTTGTAACATAATGAATTGACATGTTTTCCAAGCTGGCATGAACGTTCCATCAGGGATGTGTATGCGTATCCCAAGGTTTGAAATCATCTTTGAGGGCTGCAAGGTCCACTGTTTCTGGAAATGTCATGACGACGAGTACCGTTTGCGGGAGAGGGCGTTCAAGGAGCTCTATTACAGGCTCTTGCTCAAGTATAAGGATCGGTACTCGGTGAGGATCACCGGGTACTGCCTCATGGACAACCACGTTCACCTGACCCTCATGATCAAGGATCCGGTCGAGTTCAGCCGGTTCCTGCAGGTAGTGAACAGCGTCTTCGCTCGCAAAGCCAACATGTTGCAGGCAAGGAGGCACAATCTCATCGCTGATCGTCCGAAGACCAAGGTTATTGCCGACACTGCCAGGGACGAACTGGAGGCGCTCTGTTACCTAGACGCCAATCCCTTCGACACGACAAGACCAGTGCA
This sequence comes from Deltaproteobacteria bacterium RIFOXYA12_FULL_61_11, assembly GCA_001799195.1. GTDB lineage: Bacteria > Bdellovibrionota_F > JAHFAK01 > YA12-FULL-61-11 > YA12-FULL-61-11 > YA12-FULL-61-11. Next base: position 6,883 of record MGSU01000144.1, read on the forward strand.
TCCCCAGGACTGGGAGTTTTCTTCCTATCATTACTATGCAGAGGGAAAGTCCGATCCCCTGATCACTCCTTCTGAAGCCTGGCTGGAGCTGGGGGAGACCGACAGGGAGAGACAGGAAGCCTACAGGGAGATGGTAGAGCAAAAGCTCCTCGCCGAGATGAAGGCAAGCATGGATAGGCTGGAAGGTCCCGGTTGTTACTTTGGCAATCCGGACTGGGTGATCGAGGAGGGCAAGAAACTGCGGAAGAGGCTGGCCCAGCGCAAGGCTGCTCAACCAAAGACGAGGACGTGGCCAGCGCCGTGGAACAGGGGATTGAAGAACTCCTAAACCTGGAACGGGGAGAATCATATCTTCCTCGAGCCATGGCACACCTGCGCCCTGATGTTGAGTATCACTGCCTTTTATTCTCTCCTCGAATGATTTCAGAGAAGAGTGCCGAGGCTCATCAGGACCTTTACGAAGCGAGATGCACGTTCGATCAACGCTCTTCCTCCGGCACCTGAAGCTTCCGGCACCTGAAGCTTCCTCGGCACCTGAAGCTTCCCTCTCCGGCACCCGAAGCTTCCCTGAAGGCTTCCAAGAGATGGCCGCCGTTGCGTTCGAGTCCGGTGTGAGAAAGCGCTTGTCTCGTCGCAAGGTCCTGGCTATGGTGAGCACTCCGGGGCAGGCAACGAGGGGCACGGCACGATGAAGGTCAAGACGCTCGGAACACTCGATCTCGGCACGGATCAGCAGGTGGTCGTGCTGCTATCCTCCCAAGGGGATCCACCCCCTACCGGGAACAAGGCGTTCGACCAGCACCTCGCCTCCCTCCTCGGGGGCTTGCGGCTCAAAGACCGTTCGTTGGTTCGCAACGAGCTCTTTCTCGACGGCCATCACCTCAGGATACGGATCGGCCGCTATCCAAACCTCGACAAACCTGCGCCCTTCTGGGAGATCGGGGCCGCGGTCGCTGCAAACCCAGGTTTGATAGCTCCCCTGCCCCTGTCCCTGTTCTTCGCCGCAGGAGGGGAGCCGCTGGACGAACCGAGGCTCCAGGCTTTCCTCGAAGGGCTGCGTCTCGGAGCTTACCGTTTCGAACGCTACCGGACCAAGGGAAAAGACGAGCCCTCCGCTCACGGCCTGCCGCCGGAAGTCCGCGTCCTCGGTGCCGATCGCACCATGCTGAAACAAGCCGACCGTCGGGCAACCGCCATTGTCGAAGCAGTCAACTGGGCCCGCGATCTGGTCAATGACTGTGCAGGCTCCATCGACCCCGCGACCCTGACCGCGGCGGTGCAGCACCGCTTCGAAGGCGGCAAGGTCGAAGTCCGGGTTCTGAACAAGCCTGTCCTCGAGAAGCTCGGCATGGGCGGGGTCCTGGCCGTCGGCCGCAGCGGCGCGGTCGAGCCGCGCGTACTCGAGCTGCGGTATACCCCGGCGAAGGCCAAGCATCACCTCGGTCTCATCGGCAAGGGCGTGACCTTCGATGCCGGCGGCTTCTGCCTCAAGAAGTATCCGGGCATCGAGACGATGAAGGAAGACATGGCCGGAGCGGCCGCGGTCCTCGCCACCTTCGCAGCCACAGCCGAGCTGGGATTGCCAGTGCGGTTGACCGGTTTGGTCGGTTTTGTCGAGAACCTGATCGGCCCCCAGGCTTACAAACCCGGGGACGTGATCACCCTGCTCGACCGCAGCACCGTGGAGGTGGTCAACACCGACGCGGAAGGTCGGCTGGTCCTGGCCGATCTGCTCCACCACCTACTGGCTGATCCAAAGAACCGACCGGACGAAGTCATCGACGTCGCCACCTTGACAGGGAATTGCATCACAGCCCTGGGTCCGCAACTCAGCGGTCTGCTCACCAACGACCAGGCCCTGGCCAAGCGTTTCCTGGACTCGGTCAAGAAAACCAGCCATGAGCGCTTCTGGCAAATGCCGCTCTTCAAACCTTACCGGGAGCAGCTCAAGAGCCCCATCGCCGACCGCCGCAACATCGGCAACCCGGTGGCAGGATGCATCACGGCCGCGCTGTTCCTGGCCGACTTCGTCCCCGAGGGTGTACCCTGGCTGCACCTCGACATCGCGGGTACGGCCGTCAGCGACGGCTATGCCCCTCACCTGCCCAAGGGCGCTACCGGCGTACCGACCAAGAGCCTGATCGAGTACCTCTCGTCGCGCTGTCCTGCCGGACGGCACCCCCGAGGCTGAACGGAGCGACGGCGATGCAACGGCGGGTCGTCATCACGGGTCTGGGTCTGATCACCCCGCTCGGAGCCGATCTCGCCTCAACCTGGGCAGGACTGGTCGAAGGCAAGAGCGGTATCGCGCCGATCACCCGCTTCAACGCCAACGGGTTCCGCAGCAGCATCGCCGGCGAGGTCCTCGATTTCGACCCTGAACAACACCTGCCGCGGAAAGACGCCCGACGCATGGACCGCTTCTGCCAATTCGGCGTGGCGGCCGCGGCCATGGCGATCGAGGACGCCGGCTTGCGTGAGGCAGGTTACGCCCAGGACGACG
>MGSU01000144.1:9414-9598 GCA_001799195.1 Deltaproteobacteria bacterium RIFOXYA12_FULL_61_11
GACTGGGCAGGGCTTGTGCTCGGCGTCGTCGCCTGCGGAATCGGCTATCTGATTCTTCGCATCGTGGAGAAGAAAAGTAAGAAGAAAAATAGCTTTCAGCCGCGCATGACGCGCATTCTCGACGACTGGGAATAATCCCACCTGAGAAACGCGCAATCCCTCACAACGTGCAATCGACCTTTGC
>MGSU01000145.1 GCA_001799195.1 Deltaproteobacteria bacterium RIFOXYA12_FULL_61_11
GGTCTTTGTACGCTCCTTCTGCTCCTTTCGCTCTCTCCTCTCACGCTCCTGGCCGGAGCCGACGACGAGCTCCTATCCGCCTGTGGTCCGATGCTCGAGGACCGCATCACCACCGAAGAATTCTCAGCCTTCCTCGACAAACACCAAGACGCTCTCTCCCCCCTCCTCGCCGACCTCGGTAGCTTCAACCTCGACGAACTCAAGGCCGAGATGCTGCGGGTCTGGACGACGGAGAAGGACAGCGGAGGCAACGGCGCCAGCCACGTCCTCTGCGGGGAGTTCGACCGCCGCGCTATCGGCGGGCTGCACTGGAAACTGCGCTACGACCTGCTGCACAAAGCCGGGTTGCTCGTGGATGAACAGAAGAAGCCGTCCTCACACGAGCAGGTGTATGCCTCCGGGTACCGGGCTCACCCCTTGGTGGTCAAGGCCGAGAAAAAGCTTGGTTCCTTCGCCCTCGACCGCGATGGCTTGGCCCAGTTGACCTTCGGGTTCGAAGCCGCCGTCAAGTGCTGCTCCAAACAACGCAGTCTCTACACCCTGCTCTGGGACGACCAACAGACCCGCACCGTGGCCTACAATTATCGCGGCAAGTATGACTACTATACGAAGGTCGTATGCGCGCTCAAGGGTTCGGTTCCTTACATCGTCACCCTCTATCCCATCGGCGACAAGCCGGACCAGGCCCCAGCCTGCGACTGATCTTCCTCGCCCTCACGCTGACGTGCGGGTCCCTCCAGGCTCGGGACCTCGATTTGCTCGCGCTCGGCGTTCGAGGAGGACTCTATGCCGGGGATTCTTCCTGTTATCTCGTCGGTATCGACGGTCGCTTCCCGCTCCAACTCGACGGGGGCAGCTTCACCGAAGGAGTCGATCGTGCTCTGGCCCTGGGCACGCTCAAAGGTACCCTGCCAGACCTCGTGGCAGGGCTCCGCGCCATCCTGGTCACCCACATCCACCTCGACCATCTCCACGGTTGGGCGCTGCGTTCGGTCATCGACCTGGGACAGCGGCTCCGTGGAGAAGCTCCGGCGCCCCTGGTCCTGAGCAATCCCGACACCGTGCGTTCCCTGCAACGTCATGTCTTCAATGGCGAACTGTGGTTCGACGCCGCAACCGCCGCCTCGGGGAAACCCGTGTACCTCTATCAATCTCTCGGGGACGGCGAAACCCTACCGCTCGAGCAGCTCGCCTCCGGGCTGCTCCTCCACCACCTCCGCATGGAACACCCCGTCCCCACGAGCGCCTTTCTGATCGAACTCGACGGCCAGGTCCTGGCCTACTTCGGGGACACCGGCCCCCTGCCCCCGACCTTCTGGAAAGAACGGTTCCTTCCCCGGGTCGAGAAAGCCCGGCGCGTCAGTGTGGTGATCGAAGTATCTTTCTCCAACGAAAAAGAAGCCCTGGCGACGAGCAGCGGCCATCTCACCCCGACGCTCCTCGCCTCGCAGCTCGCCCATCTGCCGGAACCCCTCAGGTCACGCCTCGATCTCTTCCTGACCCATCTCAAGCCCGGTGAGGAGGTTGGTATCCACGCCCAGCTCGAACCATTGCGCAGCATGGTGCGCAGCCTGACCGTCCCCGTGCAGGGCGCACGCTACGCGTTGGGTCGCTGAAGCCGGCAAGCAAGGAAGTGGGAAGTGAGACCAGAGGGGGGTGCTCTCAGTCTTTCTGCGGGAAAAGGGGATCCTCGGCGAGCAGTTCCAACCGGTGCTCGTTGGCAAAATTTCTATCCAACATGTTGCAATTATCATCTTGTTCGCCGGCTTCTTCCCAACACTGGCGTTCGTTGTCGTTGACCTTGATGAAGCCTCCCTCCGAACTTCCGCTGGCGTCCTTGAAGATGACGTAATCGACGTCGTTCGTTGCATTGTGGAAGCGGAAGAAGGTCAGGAGCTCGCTCTTACGGTAGTACATGGTGCTGCGAGCCGCATCCGGTGCGTTGAGTTCGATCTTGCTCACCTGGTAGCTGTCGCTGTGGTGGTGATAGGTGAGTTGCAGCTTGCGGGTCACCTTCTCCTTCACGGGATCGAAGACCTGCCAGACCCCCTTCTTCCCATCCAGGCTGGTCACCCCGTTCATCAGCACGAAGTTGTCCACGTCGATGCGCGGGCCAACGCCGCTGACCAGCAAAGACCAGATGAGGCCGCGCTCGGCCTTCACCATCTCGTGCGTAGGAGTGAAGTCAGCGACCGTCCGGGTCATGCCCCCGAAGACCGGAAGTTCAACGTCCTTCGCGGCCTGGATGATCAGTTTGACCTGGGTATAGACGGTTTTGGTCTCGTCTCCTTCTCCGGCATAGGCATCTTCGTACTCGACCACCTCACCTTCCGGGAAGAAGTAGACCAAAGCGGCGTTCTGGAAATACGCGAGTTTGACCTTCTCGGTCCTCAGGCCGAAGTCGATCTTCTTGAGCAACCGCTCGGAGAAATCGAGGTGGGCGTACATGATGCCCTTGGCGAGCTTGAGCACCAGCTTGGCTTGGCCGTAAGCGTCCGAGGCCATTTTCATTTGGTCGACGAAATCGTCGACATCGGTCATGACATCTGCGCTGATCTTGATCGTGCCGGTCGGGAACCGGATGGAAGCGTTCATGGCCTTCAGGAAGTAGCCTCCGATGAACCCCGACATGTCGGCGCTGAAGGCGGAGGAGGGCGGGATCTCGGGCAGGTCGTCCCCGCTCTCGAAGGCTGCGGGCAGAGCGGCGGCGGGCAGGGCGCTCGAGCTCGACGAGGTCATGGCCGCGGGCAAAGCGGCGGCGGGCAGGGCAGCCATGGGCATCTCGCTCATCTGACCGCTGACTCCCGCAAAAGCGGTGGTGTTCTTCATGCTCGTGGTGAGCACTTCCTCGATCGTGGGTTCATCGTCGGTAAGGGATTCTTGACCGTCGTCCTTTTTGTCGTCCCCGCCGAAGAACCCGCACCCCAGTGCGGCCACTCCCAACCCGAACAACAACACCAGTATCCCCACCTGCACCTTCCGCCTTTCCACTCCGACCTCCTACATCCTGAGCATCCGACCCACGGCGAAGAAGTATAGCCCCGGTCGCGAGAGAAATCCAGTACAGGTTGCCACCCTTCTGTCTTGGGCGGGGTAAGGGGTCCTGTCGCCTCACACACCGACGCCGCTGCATCCTACGCGGCGCTGGATGTCCGCATCCTTGCGGCCAACCCCACCATGCTCATGCTTGCGCGTGGTGGGGGCCCCCCGTCGGCGCCACCCCAACATGGTGACGAACAACCTGCAGTGCACCCCAAGACAGCAGACATACTACAGGTTACCGAGAAGATGAGTTGGGGCGGGACGAGCGTGGATGCCCTGGTTGCAAGCGTCGATAGGCTTCTTCCAGACCAGGGTCGCGGTCATAGGTTTCGGCCTGGGGTCTGTTCCGGCGCCTGGCCAGGACCACCTCCAGGACGAGGATCAGCCCGAACAGGAGATAGAAGAACGGTCCCTTGCAGAGAGCCCACCAGCCCTTGCCCAGGAACAGCGCCGCCGCCCCTGTGAGGCCCGCGTGAAGGAGAAAGAACATCCCGAGCCGTACCGAGGTACCATCGAGAGCCGAGGCCACGGCCCTGTTTGGTAGCGGCCCGAGACGGCTCTCGTAGAGGACCGTCAGCAGCGACCGTCCCCTGAGGACCGAACCGAGGAGGATACCGGCGAAGAGGGCCTCGATGACCACAGGTTGGAACATGAAGGCAAGAGGGGACTGGAGGAGCACCGAGAGTCCCCCGGAGAAAACCACCATCGCGGTGAGCCCGAGAGCCAGGGTGTCCAGGGTCCGATACCGTAGATAGTGCCAGAGGACCTCCCCTACTCCGAGCAACGCCGCCGCCACGACGCCCCAGAACAACCCGAGGTACTCGTCGACCAGATAGAAACCGAGAAGCGGCACCAGGGAGAAGACTAATCCCCGCACGAGCGTGGTCCTGTTCACGGGAGGGGTCGGCATCGGGGGTCAGACAAGCGCGATGTTCATGATCCGCCGGACCTTGGTGTACTGTTCGGACACCGCGTAGCGCAGGAGCTCGTCGATAGGCCGGCACGCCTGGAAACGGGAGACCAGCTCGCTGCCCGTCTTCTCGGCGATGCTCGAGAGGTCGGGGTCGAGCTGTGCGAGCACGTTGATCGCCGACCGGATCTCGTTGCTGGCCAGCAAACCGACCCGGTCAGAGGTGTACTCCACGCCGCGCAGGTGCCGCTCGACCTCGACATCGTCCATGACTTTCTGGAAATCTTGTAAGGCCTCGTAGAGCCGTTCAGTATCGCACAGGTGTTCCCGTTTGCGGAACCCGCTGGCAAAACGGGTATATTCTTCTTGGTCGAACGGACCGATCCCCTCGACCTCGAGGTACATCTTACACAGGTAGGTGAGGATACGATGCAGGTTCTCGGCCCCGAGCTTCTGATAGAGATGATGACCGCTGCGAACCAGGAAGATGTGCTTGGCCAAGAGGAACCGTTGCTCCGAGGGCGAGAGTTCGGCCAGCCACTCCGCGGCGAGGACCAGGGTTGGAGGTTTGGACGGTTCCATGGCAAGGCCGTCCTGGAAACCCGACCGGACGTAGAACGTGAGTTCCGTCACGCCGAGCAGTTTCCTGATCTGGTCGAAGACCCGGCGCAGGTGACGATCGGACTTCTCGGTGATCTGGTCCTCGGCGGACAGTCCGTGTAACTCCATTGCATTGCAATCATAGAGATTGAGCAACGCGGGGGTGATCAGCTTGAGCAGCCGGAACAGGAGCGCGGACTCGAAAGGATGGAGGATGTATTCCTCGTAGACCTGACTGTCGAAACGCTCGGGGCTGAGCTCGCTGTACCGCCGCTTGTGCTCGCTGACGAAGCGCTTGCTCTCCTCGTCCTCGGGACAGAAGAGCTGATGCACGGCATAGAAGATATAGGCTTGGTCGAGATCGCTCATCCTGCGGCTGAGGTTAGCGATGCGCAACATCCGGCGGGGCTGGTAGAGGTTCTCGCGCAGCTCGTCGCGTTCGACCTTGAGCTGCTGGAGGAGCGTGGAAACGGTCTTCTCACCGACATTGGTGATATCCGCCTCGCTCGCCAGTTCGTCGGCGCGCGTCTTGACGCGCTGGTAGCGCTCGGTCAGGGCAGCATCGGCGTGGTGCTGGCACAGTTCGTCGAGCTGCTCTAGGAACTCGGGGAGTTCCTTGGCATTGACCCGGTGCAGGAACTCGACCGCCTCGCGGAAGAGACGTTCGATCTCGTCATAGTTGTTGGTGAGCTTGTGGATCTGGGTCAGGTTGGTCAGGGTATAGAGATGCGCAGGATAGACATTGATGGTCCGGGCGTAGAACTCCCTGGCCTTCTCGATCTTGACGAACTTGAACTGGTGGACCGCGCCCATGGCGAAATTGATCAGGGCATCGATCAAGGCGTCGCGTTCGAGGAGGTAGGAACGGAGCAGATTGCGGGAATAGGACAAGAGATCACACCCCTTGAAGGGGTTCTTCTGGAACCTCGCGATGCGCACGAAGTTGAGGGCCAGGGTATCGGTCGGCCGGAAGTTGAATTGTTCGTAAACGAGCTGATACACCTTATGGAACACCCTGATGGCGTTCAAGTATTCGTCTTGTTGCACGTAGAGGAGACCGAGCGATTGCATCAAGCGGAGGTTGTTCGGCTCCAACGAAGCCGCTTTCTTGAAGAATTTCTCGGCGCCCTTGGCATCCTCGAGCGCCTGCAAGGCCACACCGAAATCATGCAGGAGGTAGGGCCGGAAGATGGGATTCTCGACCAATTTGTGTTCGATCGCGAGCAGTTTCGAAGCGGCTTCGTGCGCTCCCTCGGCCTGCAAGCCCAGGTGCCGGTTCCTCAACAGCGGCAGGCTGTCGATCCAGAGGTGCAAGGCCTGTTCGTAGAATTCCATGGCCTTGTCGAGCTGGCCGAGACCCTTGAGTTGGACATCCCCCAGCTCGAAGAGCAAGGAAGAACGGAGTGAGGGCTTCTCGGTGCTCTCGAGTTCGAGTTGGAGGATCTCCTGCAACCGCTGCCAGCGCTGGTCTTTTCGCAGGGCAGCCTTGAGCTGGACAAGGGATTGCTGTCCGAGCGCAGCGAGCTTGAGCGCGCTCTGGAAATACTCGTTCCCTTTCTGCGCATCTTTCAGAACCTCGTCGTAGATCAGTCCGATGGTCATCAGGATGCGAGCCTTGTGGGCCTTGTTGGCCAACTCGAGCGAATTCTGCTTGAGCTTCCGCACAATGGTCAACCAATCGTCCGGATCCGGGACCAGGCGGAGGTAGCACCCCAGATCTCCGAGATCCTCCAGACCGTTGACCTGGGCGGCAACCTGGTCGAGCAATTCGCGGGAATGCTTGCCTCGGAGGTCGAGTTCTTTGCCCAGGTTCAAGAGTTCGGTGTTTCCCGGGCTCAGGCGGATCGCCTCGAGGAAGAAACGGGTGGCCGTGGTCTTGTCCCCACGCCCCAAGGCTCCGCGGACCAGCCCCTGGTAACTCGACACCGCCCGCTCTAATTCCCCGGACTCGAGGAGGACCCTGGCGAGTTGGTGCTCGACCTCCTGGCGGTGCTCGTTCCAGTCCCCGGGCGCGAGCAACCGCACCATGGTCTCGAGCAGGCTCCGGTCGGAGGGGAGAAGCTTCCTGGCGTACTCATACTGTTCCAGGGCGGCCGCGGCATTACCGAGCTTGTGCTCGAACAGGGCCCCGAGAGCGAGATGGACCTTCCCCTTGTAATCGGAGTCGCGGAGTTTCTTGATCAATCCTTCGTAGATCCCGACGGCCTTGTCGGCGTTGCCCAAACCCTCGTGACAGCGGGCCAAGCCCTCGATGATCTCCAGATTGCTCTCGATCGTTTCTTTATTCAGGCGTTCGGCCAAACGCTGCAGGAATTCTTTTGCCTTCAGGTAATTGCCGAGCTTATCGAGGTAGAGGAAAGCGATCTCTTTCAAGAGCTCGAGCTTCCCCTCGCGTTGCTTGCGCAGCCGGACCTCTTCCTCCAGCAGGGGGATCAAACGTTCCCATTCGCCCCGCTCCTTGAGCAATTCGACCAGCTCCCGCCGCAGTTCGGGTTCGCCCTCGACATTGGCCAGCTCCTGTTGCAGGTATTCGACGGCGCGCTGACCATCGTGGACCTTGAGCATTCGGGCAATGGTCAACTTGCAGTACACCTGGTCGAGCCGCAGCCGCCGCGTGCGTCCAAGCAAGGTGTCGATCTTCTTGTACGTAGCGAGCGCCTCGGCCTCTTGACCGGTCAACACATAGAGGCTGGCAAGGACGTTGAGCAGCGACGGGTTGGTGGGGTTACCGGACAGGAATTCGTTGATGTCGGTAATACGTAGGGCGTACTCCTCCTTGTCCACCAGGTAGAGCATGGCCAGTTGGGTGAGGGCATAGGTGTTGTAGAACTTCTGGCCGATCACTTCCTCGAAGTAGCGCCTCGCTTCGTCGTACTTCCGCGCCTCGATCAGATCATCGCCTTTCTGGTACAGCGACTTGGCCTCGACCAGCTCCAGCAAGCGCATGTCGCTGATCTCGCAGAGCTCGTCATCCTTCTTCGCGCTGCCGATGTGCAGCTTGACCCGCTCGGTCCCGGCCAGATCGTTGGTGTAGAGGAGGTCCCGGCGCTTGACCGTCCATTGCATGGACGCTTCCAGGCGAGCCAACACCGGATCCTGCACCGCGACTTTGAGGAAACAACCGGTCGAGGAACCCTTGACCCGCGGCGCGACCTGCCAGAGCAAGGTCCGCAGCAGCTCGTAATGGAGGCTGGGGATGGCCCCGTAGTACATTGGATCGTAGAACAAGATGGTGAGCTTGTTGTCCAGCGACTTGTAGAGATACCCCTTGAAGGTGAAGAAGGTCTGGTGCTTGCCGAACTGGAAGGTTCCACCGAGCGAGAGGTGCCGGTCGTGCACCGAGAGGCTGAGGTTCTTGAGCCCCGCCATGTCCCTGGTCAGCTCGTGCCGGAGGAAGGTCTCCAGACCGGCTACGTCGACCTCGACCCTCATCCCAACCAGGCGTACGGACCGCTTGCGCAGCAGCTCCTCGTCCTCGCTCTGCTCGGCCTCCATGGTCACACCGGCCAGGTCGACCTCGAGGTCATGGACGGCGGCAAAGGGACCGAGGGGTAGTTTTGCGACGAGCACTCTGGTCCCGAATTGGTGCTGCTCGAGTTTCTTGAAGCTCACCATGGCGTCCCGATCCCGCGCCTCGACCTGGGGGCGAGTCCCGCGAGGAGTGAGGGTTGCGATCCTCCGGAGGACCGTGTTACCCTGCCGCATGGCCGCGCGGGGAAGAGGCATGATAACGGAATCAATGGCACTTGCCAATCAGAAAACACTGTGCTGGATCCTTTCATTGCTCCTCCTCTCGCTCTTCTGCCCGGGCCCCGCGTTCGCGGTAGAAGCGCCCTCCGGAACCTCTGACCTCGTGGCAGTGGTCTATCCCGGCACCGTGACCGAACCCGGCACGCCGTATCCCGGCACGGTACAAAGTCCTCCACCGCAACCGAGCACCGCGCCGGCTCCGGTAGAAGATCCGCCAAGCCCTGGCCTCGCCGTGCTCTGCTCCATCTTGCCCGGCGCCGGCCACCTCTACCTGGGGGAGCTGGACGAGGCCGCATACTATGCCGCACCCTTCGGCGCCATGGTGTTCTTCGGCCTCGCCGGGATGGACACCCTCTATGGCATCAGCACCTTCGTCTGGTGGGAGGTCTACCTCTACAGCATGTTCGACGCGTATCGCGATGCCCGTCTCCTGGGCGGCAACGCCGGGTACACCCATCCCATCACCTCGAAGGGGTTCTGGGCCCACTTGACGGCACCGTACCACTTCTCGAACCTCTTCACCGGGTACGCGCTGCTCACGCTCGCCGAGACGGCTCTGACCCTCACCCTGGCCCTGGTACTCACTCCGGCGACCTTTTCCATCGACGATCCCGACGGCGAACTCACGGGTATGTCCTTCGGGGCAAAGCTCGGCCTGTCCCTCGTGCTCCTCGCCGGAGGGTATCTCTTCTTCACCCCGGTCGCCGCGGCCGAGGAGGGCTTCTTCCGCGGCATGGTCCACGGCAGCCTCAAGGAAGGTACCCCCACCCCCGTCGCCCTGCTCCTCAGTTCGACCATCTTCGCCCTGGTCCACATCCCCCAGGTCCTGCCCTCGAACACGGACGAGGCCGTCGTCCAGGACGAGCAGGCTCAGGTCGACGAAGATCCCCTTGCCAACATCATCGCCCTGCGCTTCATCAGCGGCTTCACCGGGGGGTTGCTGTTCGGATTGCTCTACGAGCTCGAGGGGGGGGAACTGGACCACGCGATCACCATGCACGTCCTCAGCAACAGCGTGCTCATCGCCTCCGCGCCCTTCTTGGCGGGCCGGCTCGCCAGCCCCCTCGAGGTGAGCTTTTCCATCCCGTTCTGAGGTCTCTGAGGGATTGTAGGTTATTTTTTGAACAGACCCTTAGCTCGCGTCACCGCGGCGGGGACCCCGACGGCCCCGGTCCCGAGGTCCGGGTTCCCGCGCCTGCTCTGCCTGTTCGCCGCTCTCCGGAGGTTTGCCCTCCCATACCGGCTCGAGCCGGTTGGTCTCTACCAGGGTCCGGTAGGCCTGGCGGTCGCGGGTCGTGAGCAGGG
>MGSU01000146.1:0-2207 GCA_001799195.1 Deltaproteobacteria bacterium RIFOXYA12_FULL_61_11
GGCCCCAGTGCAGGTTCTTGACGAAGTTGTCGATGTAGGCGGCCCGGCCCGCGCCGTCCTTGTGGTAGTAAGCGTGCTCGAAGACATCGCAGGCGACGAGCGGAATGCCGCCCCAGATCGCGCCGTAGTGGTGTTCGTCGACCAGGCTGTTGAGCAGGCGGCCGCTGCCGAGCTGGTCGAGGACCAGCACACCCCAGCCGGAAAGTTTGGCGGAGATCGTGGTGGCCTTGAAGTCGGCCAGCCAGTTCTCGACGCTGCCGAATTCTTTTTCGATCGCCGCCTTGATGGCCGGGCCCTTGGTAATGTCGCCGTCGCCGCCGAGGTTCTGCCAATAGAGGTCGTGCAGCAGGGCTCCGCCGTGGTTCCAGGTCAGGCGACGCTTGAGTTCGCCGAAGTCCGACCAGTTGCCGTTGGCCTTGGTCTTGTCGGCGGTGGCCAACTGTTTCTCGATCGTGTTGAGGGCGTCGACGTAGCCCTTGTGGTGCTTGTTGTAATGCCAGTCGGTACTTTCGGGTGACATCACGGTCTTGAGCAGGGTCTTGGCCTGTTCGTCGCTGTAGGGTCTGGGGTTGAATTTCCATTCGTAGGACATGGTATCCTCCATTGGTTGTGGTTGAGCGGGCGCAAAGCCTTGCGCCCCTACCTTAGATTTTTCCTACCAAGTGCAGGCCTGGTTTCAAGGTCTTGCCGCCCGGGCGCCAGCCTGCCGGGCAGACCTCGCCGTACTGCCGCACATACTTGGCCGCCTGCAGCTTGCGTAAGAGTTCCTGCCCGCTGCGGCCGATGCCGTTGTCATGCACCTCCATGGTCTTAATCTTGCCGTCCGGGTCGATCAGGAAGGTGCCGCGGAAGGCCAAGCCTGCCTGCTCGATGTAGACCCCGAAGGCCCGCGAGAGGGTGCCGGTCGGGTCGGCGACCATGGGGAAGCGGATCTTCTTGATCGAGGGCGAGGCGTCGTGCCAGGCCTTGTGCACGTACTCGGTGTCCGTGGAGACGCTGAGAATCTCGGCCCCTTCTTCGCGGAAGGTGTCGTAGAGGTCGGCCAGCTCCTCGAGCTCGGTCGGACAGACAAAGGTGAAGTCGGCCGGGTAGAACATCAGCACCAGCCATTTGCCGCGGAAATCGGCCAGCTTCATGGTCTTGACCTCGTCGTCGTGGAAGGCCTTGAAGGCGAGGTCCGGGATGACGGTATTGATAAGCGGGGTGTGGGTCGTGTCGGTCATGATGCCTCCTGATTGGCAGCCGTCGAGGCGACGGTCGGGTTTAACGTGACGTTCTTGAGAATAGGCAGGGTCGGGCGACTGTCAACCGCGGGGGGAATATTCAAGAGGAAACAGCGGGAAAAGAGAGAGACGGACGGTGGGGCCGCCCGTCTCTCCAAGGGGTTACTCGATGTAGATGAGGCCCTTAGCGAAGGTCTCGGTGACCAGGGCGTTGGGGTCGTCCACGGTGAGCTGCACGTCGATGGTGACGAACTTGCCGCGCAGGACGTCCGGGGCCAAGTCGAGGTCGACCTGCAGACCCACCGGCGCGCCGATGTACGGCTCGTATGCCCCAGGCAAGGTGATCGGACTGTCGAAAGTCCACGGCACCCAAGTAGTCGGGTCGAGTACGCTGATGCCGGTAACCGGCGTGCTTGTGCCGTACTCGGTGAAGGTGAACTGCAGGTCGGTGACCGACACCGCGCCGTTGCTGATGTTGCGCAGCATCACCTGCAACCCTGTGATCTCGGGGCCTGCCCAGAGCGGGTCGTCAATGGTCTCGGGGTCGGGTGCGACCACGCCGCTGGTGTAGTTCCCCGAGTACGGATAACCACCAGCCAGTTCACCGAGGTTGGTGTGACCGAAGGCCGAGATACGGTCCACCCTCACCACGCCGACGTTGTTGTACGGGGCGCGCGGCAACACCTCGATGGTGAGATCCTTGGACCGCGTTGCATACGGCCACCAAGCGTCGGTGACCTGGAAGCTGAAGACCTGCGTACCGGCGTAGAACTGCTCGGAGCTGTAGCCCATACCGACGACGTTCTGGCCGGTGAACGGATCGATTTCGTACATCCACCACGTCATGGTGCCGAGGGTGTAGGTCAGGCAGTCGCCCGATACGCAGAGGTTGGTGATGTCACCCCACTCGTACATATCGGAGTCCTCGAGGTCGACCAAGTCCCAGGCCGGTTGCATCATCACGTTGCCGCCGTAAGCCGAGGT
>MGSU01000146.1:2214-9514 GCA_001799195.1 Deltaproteobacteria bacterium RIFOXYA12_FULL_61_11
AGCACGGTCCAGGGCCCGAACTCGGGGAAGAACGGGGCCAGGTTGGTGTCGACCACATTGATGGTCAGCTCGATGCTGCCGGTGAGGGCCGAGCTGCCGCCGGCCGTCTCTGCGGCGGTCACGGTCACGGTGTAGGTGCCGAGGTCGTCGTAGTACGGCGTGATGGTCAACACGCCCGGGGCTTCCATCTTGGCGTTGTACAGGGTGTCTGCACCCTGAGCCAAGGTCATGAAGTCCGGCAGGTCAACGCTGCCGAGGGTCAGACCGCTGGCCGACGAGGTTGCCTCGTAATCGCGGCCGCGCAGATCCACGGTCAGCGTGCCGCCCTTGTTCACGTCGTAGGTGAGCGTGGTCGGCAGGCGGAAGTAGGGTTTACGGTTGTAGGTGAAGCGGCTGATCGTGCCGGTCTCCCCGGCTATGTACACCGCCAGACCGACGCCGCTAGCGATATTTTTGGATACGATTACGCCGGTCGGTCGTACGACACCCGCGCCGGGCAGGTCACCTGCCTCGATCACGGTGCTGGGCTCGGCGGCCTCGTCCACGTTGCCCAAGGACAGTATGCTGGAACCGAGCACATACAGGTTGTTGGCGTAGTCGAAGACCATGTCGCCCTGGGTGCGATCGGAGTAAACCTCGCCGAGCTGCGCCACCTCGAGCGGTGGGTTGTCGGTGTCGAGCGAACCGACGGTATCGAGCGGAAGCTCGTAGACCGCGCCGCTGGACATTGCAACGTAGAGGCGTCCTGAGCCGCTGAAGGCCAAGTCGAGAGGCAGGTCGCTGGCGAGGTCGACCTCCCCGAGCTCGATCCCAAACTGCGGTTCGAACTCGACGATCCGGGCGTCGCCGGAGACGTCGAAGCTGGCGAAGAGGTGGCCGTTCGGCCCCAAGGCCAGGCCGAGGCCGGCGTAGGTGGTGTCGGAGAAGAGCACGGTCTCGACGTTCTCCGCCGGGGTTGCACCCTTGGTATCGACCCGGGTCAGTGTACCCGTGTCGGTGAGGTAGACCAGTTTACCCTGGTCGTCGAAGGCCGCGTCGATGACGCCTTGCTCGTCGACCACCTTGGTTGCGGCGGGAGTGGTCGTGCTCAACCGATAGATACCGTCTTGAGCCGCGGCCACCATGGTGCCGAAACCATCGCGGTAAGCGACGGCTCGGGGTGGGACCTCGCTCAGACCGGTGACCAGGCCGTTGCCGGTGGTGACGGTGGCGAAGCCGTTAGAGATGGGTACCACCGCCACGCCGCGCTCGACCGAGACCTTTACGGTGCGCTTGACGGTGTGCAGAGTCAGCTCAACCCAGTTGTTCTGGGCGTCATAACCCCAACGGGTGTCGGTGATCTTGAGCTGCACCTCAGCCGTGCTGCCCAGCGGTCGGTCAGCGGCCGGAGCGAGCTGCAGGTAGCACGGGTACCAGTAGTCGTTACCGGCGTAACAGGTGCTCTGGCTGGTGCCGTACTTCTGGAGGGTGATCCAGCTCGGCGGGGTGTAACCGTCGGCAAAGGCCACCAGGCGGTTATCGTACTCGGGGTCGGTGATCGCCGTGTCGAGGTTGAGGGAGTTGATGGCGGCCGGGGCCACGTGCAGCACGTTGGGCAGGGCCACGACCGGTTGAGCGTTGCGGTTGCGCACGTCGAAGCAGACGTCGGCCACGTCCAGCGAATTCAGACCGAATGGGTCTGTTGTACGGAGACGGACGCACTTCTCCTCGACGTCATAGCTGGTGGCGTTGAGCGGCGGCACCACCAAGAGGGTCGTGCCGTCGAACTCGACGTTGGCACAGTCGATCCAGCGAGTCGGGTTCCACTCCGGCGCGTAGTCGACACAGGAATAGACCAGGGTGTCGCCGTTCGGGTCAAAGAAGGCGTTTTGGTCGTTGCCGACCTTCGAGGCGTCGTACAGGGAGTAGCTGTACTCCTCGAGCTCGGTCACGGCCGGGGTGCCGTACCATGAGGCGTGGTCTTCGCAGCGCCACGATGAACCCTCCCAGTAGCAGTAGCTCTCGAAGAAGCCCATCGAAACCACCGGCGGTAGGTTTTGGCCGGAGACCGAGACCTGCACATCGAGGTCCACGGTCAAACTGCCGTCGCAGACCCCGTTGTTGAGGTAGCGGAAGGCGAACGTGACCGCGTAGTCGCCCGAGGCGTCGTCGGCGATGTCGGAGGCCTCGAAGTAGGGGTCGTTCCACCAGCCGCCGACGAACAGGGCGCTCGCGGGGGCATCACCGATCGGCGTGACCACCGGGTCGAGCCACATGCAGATCTTGTTGTCCGGATCGTTGAAGAGCTGCCGGATGTTGCGGTGGTAGCTCGAGGTAGAGGACAACTGATCGACGATCTGCAGGTCGGTGTAGGCCGGGGTCGGGTCGACCGCGGAGTTGGTGACGTCGAAGAGGATGCTGAAGTCGAGGTAGAGGTTGGTGTTGTCGCGAGCCCGGAAGCCGACCCAGAACTGGGAGTTGCCGGTAACCAAGTTGGAACCCGGGTCGAGGGTCACGGTGCCGTCGTTGGCCACCGTGAACACCGTCTGGCCCGAGGCCACGGAGTCGTTGATGTTGGCGCTGTCGTTCAGGTAGCTGAACGCGGTGAATGCGGTCGGTCCCTCGTCGTCGCTCACCCAGTCGAGCAGCGAGAAGGTGAATTGGCCCTGCCCTTCGGTCACTGCGAGCGAGGCGTTGGAGTATTGCACGGGTTGGGTCGGACTGTTGTAGACCCGCACCTTGGTCGAGGTGGCGCCGACGAAGACGTTGTTGGCCGTACCGGGATCATTGTCCGGGTCGTAGGCCACGCTGATCGGGAAGGTGAAGTCCTTGGGCGACGCGCTGCTGGTCAGCACGCTGCGCCGGATCTCGGACCAGTTCAGCTCGAGGGTGTTCTGGGTTCCGTAGTAGAGCTGGAAGAGGTCGAAGTCGCCGGTACCGCCGCCCTGATCGGCGTCAGGTACGAAGCCCGAGAGCGGGTCGTTGGCGTGGAAGAAAACGCAGTTTGCGTCGAGGCGACGGTCGCAGTCATTGACGACCAGGGCCAGGCCGTCGGGATTGACGACCACGTTGTCGCCGCCGCCGATGAGCAGCCGCTGGGCGTAGCCGCAGTTCTGGGTACAGGTTGGGTGGTTTTGCTCGTACGCGGTCTGACGCGCGGTGTCGGCGTTGTAGCCGGCGTTGAGGATCGGGGCGCGATTGACTTGCTGTACCCGGAAGTTGAGCTGAGCGGTGATCTCGGCCGAGAGTTCGTCCCTGGCCTTGAGGTAGACGTACTGGCCGCCAACCGGGTTACCAGGTGAGGCTACCTCGTACCCCGGGGTGAAGGTCAGCACGTTGGAGGTGACGGCCGGGGTAGCGCCCGTGCCGTAGTAGTACGGGTCGTAGGTATAGTTCTCGTTGAGCAGCACGTTCAACGTGGCCGGGTCGTCCGGGTCGGTCAAGAGGGTCTTGCAACCCACGGCCGGCTCGGAGCAGGGCACGAGCAGGTCGGGCGCCGCGGTGCGGAACAAGGCCGTGTTGAAGTTGAGGCTCTGGGCGGCGTTCTCGTTGATGGCTATCCAGCGCCCACCGAGGTCGAAGTTGGCTATCGGCGCCTGGTTGACGTTCTGCACGGTGACCACGAAGTCCAGCCGGGTGGTCTGGCCGCTGAAGGCCGGGTCGGCCTGGGTGAGGTCGTAGCTGAAGGTGAAGGTGCCGCCGGCCCTGGCTACGGTGGCCAGGGAGACCGTGGCCCAGTGGAAGTAGTTGTAGCCCCATTGCGGATAGTACAGCTCGGTCGAGTTGGGCTGCGGGGTTTGCGGGTCAATGTCCTCGCCGGGCACCGAGACCGGAGTCACGGTCAGGAAGTCACCGTCCGGGTTGAGGATGAAGTTGTTGAAGTCGACGTAGCTGATGCCGCCGCAGAAATAGTTGATCGTGGTCGGGTTGGACCAGTTCACATTGTTGCAGCGGTTGTCCCAGCCGCCCTGTTCGTAGGCGGTGATGAGCACTTGGGCACGGTTGGCAGAGATCTGCCGCACGGTGTGGTCGACCGGGAAGCACAGCCCGTGGTAGCCGGAGCCGACCACCGCGTCGCGCGCCTCGACACTGAGGCAGACCTCGTTGTCGTTGTTCGGGTCGCCGCTCACGGTGTAGTTGGGCGTGAAGTCGAGGTAGGTGGTGCCGTCGGCTGAGCGCAGGGCCGGCAGGCCGGTGAACTTGCCCTGGTCGATGGAGTAGGTGTCGAGCAGGAAGGTCAGGCTGTCGTTGTCGGCGTCGTCGTAGAGGGCGTTGAGGTCGATGCTGAAGGCGTCGCCCTCTTTTGCCTGGAACATGAGCGGCTGGTTCCAGCGGGTCAGAGCGTTGCGGAAGGGACTCTGGTTGACGTTCTGCACCGTGACCGAGAAGTCGAGCTGCTGGCCTTGGCCGGTGTAGAGCGGGTCGGCCTGTTCAACCAGGTAGCTGAAGGTGTAGGTGGTGCCAGCCGGGCCGACCGTGGTCTGGCTGATCGGGTTCCACAGCAGGCGGTAGTCGCCGTACCAGGGCACGTAGAAGAGGTCGTCAGCGTCGGGTTGTGGGGTCTGCGGGTCGTGGTCGGCCTCGGGGTCGAAGACCGGGTTGATCAAGACCGCGTCGCCGTCCGGGTTGTTGAGGAACTCGTTGAAGAAGATCTCGAACGAGCCGCAGAAGTAATTGATCACGGCCGGGTTGGTCCAGTTTTTGGAGAGGCCGCAGCGGTAGTCGTTGCCGTTTTGCTCCAGGGCCACGAAGTTAACAGTGGACCGCTTGAGCGTGACCTGGCGCACCACGTGGTCGACCGGGAAGCACAGGCTGTGGTAGCCGGATCCGACCTGGGCGTCGCGGGCCTCAATGCTCAGACAGACCTCGGCGTCGTTGTTCGGGTCGCTGCTCACCGTGTAGTTCGGGGTGAACTTGAGGTTGGTGGTGCCATTCTCTGCGGTGAGGGTCGGCAACACCTGGTATTTACCGGCGTCGACCGTGTTCTGGTCGAGCAGGAAGGTCAGGCCGTCGTTGTCGGCATCATCGTAGAGGGCGTTGAGGTCGACCGAGAAGGCTGTGCCCTCGGTGGCCTGGAACAAAACAGGTTGGCTCCAGCGGCTGACCGCGTTGCGATACGGTGCGGTGTTGACGTTCTGCACCGTGACCAGGAAGTCGAGCTGGCTGGTCTCCCCGGTATAGAGCGGGTCGGCCTGCTCGACCTGGTAGCTGAGGGTGTAGGTCATGCCGGTTGGTCCGACCGTGGCCTGGCTGATGGGGTTCCAGGCGAAGCGGTAGTCACCGGGCCAGGGGCTGACCAGGAGGTCGTCGGAGTCGGGCTGCGGAGTCTGCGGGTCGTGGTCGGCCTCGGGGTCGAAGATCGGACTGATCAGGAGCACATCGCCGTCCGGGTTGTTGATGAACTCGTTGAAGAAGAGTTCGAACGAACCGCAGAAGTAGTTGACCACGGCCGGATTGGTCCAGTTTTTCGGGTAGGCGCAGCGAGCGTCGTTGCCACTCTGCTCAAGGGCCACGAAGTTGACCGAGCTGCGCTTGAGGGTGATCTGGCGCACCACGTGGTCCACCGGGAAGCACAGGCTGTGGTAGCCGGAGCCGACCAGGGCGTCGCGACCCTCGATGCTCAGGCAGACCTGTTCGTCCCAGTCCGGATTGTTGCTCACCGTGTAGTTCGGGGTGAACTTGAGGTTGGTGGTGCCGTTCTCGGCGGCGAGGGTCGGCTGGAACAGGTACTTGCCCGCATCCACCGTGTTCGCATCGATGGCGAAAGCGAGGTTGTCGTTGTCGGCGTCATCGAACAGCGCGTTGAGGTCGATGGCGAAGGCCGAGCCCTCGGTGGCCTGGAACAGCGAGAGGTTGGTGCCGCTGCTCACGTTGTTACGGTACGGGGCCTGGTTGACGTTCTTGACCGTGACCACGAAGTCGAGCTGGCTGGTCTCGCCGGTGTAGAGTTCGCTGGTCTGCGAGACCAGGTAGCTGAAGGTGTAGGTCGCGCCCTCGGTGCCGACCGTGGTCCGGGTGATGGGGTTCCAGGCGAAGCGCCAACTGCCAAAGTTCTGGAGCAGCTCGGCCGCGTTCTTTTGCGGGGTGAAGGGGTCGAAGTCCTCGTTCGGGTCGTAGACCGCCTCGACCATCACAGCGTCGCCGTCCGGATTGTCGATGAAGTTGTTGAAGTCGATGTCGATGGTACCGCAGAAGTAGTTGATGGTGGTCGGGTTGACCCAGGACACGGTGTTGCAACGGGTGTCGAAACCGTCCTGCTCCAGGGCGGTCAGGATGACCTGGGTGCGCTTGAGGGTGACCTTACGCACCACGTGATCAACCGGGAAGCACAGGCCGTGGTAGCCCGAGCCTACGATGCCGTCGCTGGCTTCGATATTAAAGCAGATCTCGTTGTCATAGTTCGGGTCCTGGCTCACCGTGTAGCTGGGAGTGAACACCGCGTAGGTGACGCCGCCCTCGGGCAGGATAGCCGGGACGGAGCTGTACTGGCTACTGGTTACCGACATGGCGTCGATGCGGTACGACAGGAAATCGTTGTCGCCGTCGGCGAAGAGTTGAGAGAGGTTGATGCGCTTTTCGCTGCCTTCTTGGGCCTGGAACAGGGCCGGGTTGGTCCAGCGGTCGACCGCCGTGCGGTACGGGGTCTGGTTGGCGTTGTTCACCGTAACGTTCACGGTGAAGGCTAAAGGTTCGACCGCGGGATACATGCTCTGGCCGATGAGGAGCTCGGCCGTGAAGGCGGCGAAGCCCGGTCCGTTGACTGTGGTCGCCGCGATGGGGTTCCAGTTCAACCAGGCCTTGGTGATGCGGTCGGTTATCAGGTCGTGCTCGAATTTCAGCACGGGTGTGGGGTAGGGCCCCTGCGACTCGGTCGTGCCCAGGGCTTGGGCTTGTCCTCCCTCCGGCGTCCACGTACCGCTGACGAGGTAACCGTCGCCGTCGACGTTGTTGATGTAAGTGCTGAGGTCGATGTTGAAGCCACCGCAGTTGGCGGTGCAGTTGGGTACTCCGGCAGGGGTCCACTCGTAGGCCGTGAGCGGAAGGTCGGTGCGCTTCAGGGTGATCGGCCGCACCGTGTCCGCGACGTTGAAGCAGAGGTCCCACATGCCCGAGTTGATCAGCCCGTCGCTGGCCTCGAGGCGTACGCAGGTCGAGCCGTTGTTGAGGTTGTCCGGGTTGGTCCAGTCGCGCCAAGCCAGGTCGTACTTGGTGGTGAAGGTCATGAGGTTATTGTCGATGATCGGCTTGACGAGGAAATTTGTCGACCAGGGTTGGTCGGTGCCGAGCTTGAAGAACAGGGTGTCTTCATCGGGATCCGTGA
>MGSU01000147.1 GCA_001799195.1 Deltaproteobacteria bacterium RIFOXYA12_FULL_61_11
CGGGTCGGGCAGGAAGATATCGGGATTGCAGAAGAGCAGGAAGCGGCCGGAAGCAGCCGCTGCCCCGAGGTTGGCGCCGGCCGTGTAACCGAGGTTGTGCTCTTGGGGCAACAAGGTGAGGGGGAAGTCCCGGCTCAGTTCTACACTTCGGTCTGTCGAGGCGTTGTCGACCACGAGGACCTCGAGGTCTTGACCAGAGGCCTGAGAGGTCCAAGACGTCAAGAGTTGGGCAAGGGTGTCCTCGTGGTTGAAGGTGACCACGATCACGCTCAGCAGCGGGCCTTGCTCGGGAGGTGGGCTGGACGGGGTCAATGGTCCTCCTGGTCGAGGAAGCGGCAGTAGGCTTCGAGGGTGTGGAGGCGGAAGGCGCAACCGAGACAGACGTCGGGCCAGGGCCCACGTCCGTGGAAGGCGGTCCGGTAGCGTTGCAAGGGCTCCGCGTTCCAGAGTTCCGCCAGAGGGGTGGTCCTGAGCGACCCGGCGACCAGGGCCCGGCGATCGCCGTCGAACAAGGCGCTGCAACACGCATGGACCATTCCGTCATGTCGGAGGACCAGCACCTCGAAGGGTTGCCTGCAACGGAGTTCCGATCCCTGTTCCAGGGGGGGCAACCGCAGGTCGAGATCGTGTACTGCGGCTCGCTCTCTGGCCGCCGCAAAGGCCTCCTCGGCACGGTCCCGATGCAGGAAGGGAGAGGAGGCCCGGAGGCTTTGGGCATAGATCTTCGGCAAGAGAACCTGCACCTTCTCGACTCCGAGCTTCCCTGCCCGGTCCACCAGTTCGGCAAGTTCTGAGAGGTTCTCGGCCCAGGCCACGGTCTGCACCTCGAGGCCGCAACCGATATGCCGAGCATGTTCGAGCCCCTGCCAGATGGTCGCGGCAGGGACTCCGCGCAAGAAGTGCATGAGTTGATCGCTAACCGCGTCGATCGAGAGCACGAGCCGGTCGAGACCGACCGCGGCGAGGTCGGCGGCGAACGCTCGGTCGAGCCGGGTGCCGTTGGTGATCAGGGTGGTGGTGCAAGCATAGGTATGGCCGAGTGAGAGCACCTCGAGGAGCAGCGGGGACAGGGTGGGTTCTCCGTAACCGCCGAGGGTCAAGCCTCGGGCCAGACGCAGGAACGGCGGTAAGAACGGCAGGAGGAGGGGGTCCAGCTCCGAGGGCTTCCGGCGTTCGCCCCAATGGGTGCGGCCGCAGGAGCGGCAACTGAGGTTGCATTTCGCGGTCAGTTCGAGTTGGAGCTCCGGCGGTTTGGCGGTGAGGTAACTCTCGCCGAGACCGATGGCTTGATGCAGTTCGAGGAGGTTGTGCCGTTTCCGGGTCCCGAGGTCCATCTAGCGCAACTCCTCCAGCCTGCGCAGCAAACGTGCCGCTTCCTCGCGCAGGTCCTCGCTCAGGGGCTGGCGGCCGAAGCTGACGCGCCGATGCAGGGCGAGCAGCCTCCCGAGGTCCCGGTGCTTGTGCAAGGAGGGGTGTCGGGCTAGGAATTCGTCCCAGGTTTCGTGTTTCCGGAGGCGGTAGCCCCTCCGGCGCAGGAGGGTCAGCAATTGCCGATAGAAGCGGGGTTGGAGGGGGCGACGTCGGGCTCTTGTGAACAGGAAGAACCCGAGCAGTCCGAGAATCCCGAGGACGATGAAGGGACCCGAGCTGGGGCCTGCTTTGCCCTCCTCCGGTTGCCCCCGCAATCCGCGCCACAGCTCGGAGATGGTGTGCAGTCTGTGCCACGAGAACTTCTTGAGGTGCTCGAGGTGGCCGAGTTGGGTGCGCAGGTTGTAGTAGAGGACGTATTTTTCCCAACGGTGGCGCAGGAAGTCGTAGTAGCGGTCGAAGACCCCTGGCCTGGCTTCGAAGGTTTCGTCGAGCGGGGGAGTCGGGTCGTAGCGCGACCAGAGTCCCCCGTCCGCGACCTCGACCCAGCTATGGGCATCGTGCTGGCGAAGTATCAGGTACGAACCGAGCTCATTCCACTGCCCCCCGCGATACCCTGCGACCAGACGCGCCGGTCGGCCGAGCCGGCGCAGCAGGAGGACCATGGCCGTGGCGAAGTATTCGCAGTGTCCGCGGCGGTCTTCGAAGAGGAAGTGGTGCAGCGCGCCGGGACCCTCGTGCGTCTGCTCGAGGGTGTACCCGAAGGTGTTGTGGAAATAGGCCACGAGCGTCGCCGCGGCGTCTCTGCCCGAGGTGGTTCCGCCGGCGATGGAGGCCGCGAGTTCGGCCATCCGGGCATCGTCACCGGGGAGTTGCAAATACGGCCTGAGGTCGTCATGGTCTCCGGGGTACGCCTCGGCCGGGAGGCTCTCGACCTGGTAGATGCGGTTCGCTTCCTGTCTCGAGGTGAAGACGAGATCGCCGTACCAGTCCCGTTCGATGGGTACGCTCCGCTGCATGAGGAGGTCCATGATGTTCTCGCTCACACGGTAGCGGCAAGCGGTACGGAGGGCGAACACGGCCTCCGAGGGAAAGGGGGCGAGAAAATATTTTTGAACCAGGAAGGCACCTTCGTCGAGACAGAGTTCGCGCAGGATCTTCCCCGAGGTGGTGGTAGCGCCGCGGCGCACCGACCTCGACCATCGGCGTCCATCGTAATGGTCATAGGTCCTCCCCGGGAAATAGAGTGGACCGGGAGGCGGTCCCTGCCTGCCCGGGAACTCCACTCTGAAGGCCACGCTGGGGTCCTCGAGGATGGTCCCCAGGTCCCCGAGGGTCACGTCCTGGCCGAAACCCGAGAGGTGCGGGGCGCGGCGCTGGTCGCGGTAGAAGAACCCGAAGTCGATCCGAGGGATGATCAGGAAGATGAGCAGGTCGAGGACCAACACGAGCCCGACCACCAAGGAGAAGGGGAGGAGGAGGGCCGGAGCGAAGAGGCGTTGGTCGGCCCGTTCGGCCAGGGCGGTCTCCTCGAGGTTGCGCAGGAAGGCGTGCAGGATCAGGAGCACCAAGACCAGGAAGACGAAGAGGCCGAAGAGTCCGAGGTAGCTGAGCTCGAAGCTGAGGACCGAGGCGAGCACCAGACCGAGGAACGAGAAGAGGATGAACTGGAAGTAGTCGCCTCCCGTCTCGAGGTTGGCGTAGCGATAGAGCAAGAGGAACACCAGGTACCGGAAGGAATTGTCGATCAGGGAGCCGCTGCCGAAAACGGTATCCGCGGCCAGGGCGAGGAAGAGCGCCAGGAAGATCGCGGTCCAGAGGGCCGTGGGGAGCCGCGGCAAAAGGCCTTTCTCGCGGAGGACGGCGATGGCGGCGAAGGCCGTTCCCAGGAGGAGGGCGAAGGGCAACTCGAGCAGACCGGCCAGGTGGAAGGTGGTCAGCAACACGCTCAGCAGGCCGAGGGCAAAGGCTCGGAACACCGCGGCGAGGCGTTCTCGTTGCGAGGCGATGATCGGATCGAGGCTCGTGGTCATACTCCCTCGTACCCTTTGCGCTCATCCTACTGGACCCTGGGGAGCGATCAAGACGTTTCTTGCTGTCCCCGAGAAGGATCCGACGCTCCGGTGAACCTCAGGAGGCTTGTCATCTTGCCGCTCCTTCCTCTATGATCATCGCCCGGAGCAGGGCTCGGCCTTGCTCGGTGACGAGGTGCACTTTGGACCAGGAACCACGGGCGCAACAACGGTTGGTCATCCCTCGGCGGATCTTCGACTTGATCGGCCCTCAATCGCCTCGGGAAAAACGTCTCTTCGCCGCCAGGGGACTGCTCCCGGACGTGGACATGGGCGTGCTCGTGGCCAGCTTGTGCCTCCTCCAGCAGGACCGGGACGACGAGGTGCGCGGAGAGGCCGAGAAGAGTTTCGCCTCCATCCCCCTCGAGTTGATCAGGACGATCAGCCGGGACCCCTCGACCTCCTCCGTGGTCTTGCACCATTTCGCCAAGGTCCATCTCCAGAACGACGAGGTCCTCGAGACCGTGCTCCTGAACCAGACCATCGATGTCTCCACCTTCGCCCTCATCGCCGAGCACTGCAGTGAGCGCGTCGGTCAGCTCGTGGTCAGCAACAACCGCATGTTCCTCCAGAACCCTTCCCTGTTGGTCAACCTCAAGAACAATCCCCGCATCCTCCGCTCCTCGATCGATTACGTCGTCGGGTTCCTCAAGGTCAATGGTCTGGTGCTCAAGGGGGAGGATCCGGTCCTCACCAAGGAAGAGGCCGCGCAGCTCCTCGCGCAGGACCAGACCGAGTTCCAGGAGGAATTGGTCGAGGAGGTGGCCGACGCGAGTCTCGATGCTCTCGACGAAGGCGAGTATCACGAACTCAAACGCAATGTCAGCACCCAGATCAGCATGATGACCCCGGCGCAACGGGTCAAACTCGCCCTCAGGGGGAACGCCTTCGCGCGGAACGTGTTGATAACCGATGCTAGTTTCATCGTCGCAACCGCCGTGCTCCAGAACCCCCGGGTAACCCTCAGCGAGGTGGTGCGCTATTCACGGATGAAGAACGTCAACGAGAAGGTGTTGCGCCTGATCGCTGGCAACAAGGAATGGATGAAGGGCTATGCGATACGGCTCAACCTGGTTTCCAATCCCAAGACTCCGGCCTATCTGGCCATCAAATTCTTGAAATTCATGAGGGTTCAGGATCTGCGAACCCTCTCCCGCGACCGCAACATTCCGGCTCAGGTGTCCAAGGTCGCCAAACAGTTGTTCAAAGCGAGGCAGTGAGATGGGCGGCAACGGACCACGGCAGGACTATCTCGGCTGGGACGAGACCTTCATGCTCTTGACCCACCTCATCGCGGCGCGTTCCAAAGACCCCAATTCCCAGGTCGGCGCCTGTATCGTGGACCCTCACGACATCGTCCTGGGCTTAGGGTACAACGGGTTTCCCCGCGGGTGCAGCGACGAGGCCCTGCCGTGGGCAAGGGAGGGGGATTTCCTGACCACCAAGTATGCTTATGTGGTCCATGCCGAGGCCAATGCGCTGCTTAATGCCAGTGCTCCGGTGCACGGCTGCCGCCTGTACTGCAATTACTACCCGTGCAACGAGTGCGCGAAGCTCATCATTCAGCACCGCATCGCGGAAGTGATCTACGAAGAGGACAAGTACCCGGAACTGGACCTGTACAAGGTCTCGAAGCGGCTCTTCGAGCTGGCCGGGGTCGCGGTCCGGCGCTACACCTGCGCCAACCGGTTGCGTATCGAACCCCGTTGAGCCGGGAGGGAACCCATGCACTATGACATCGTCATCCTGGGCGCGGGGATCAACGGCTGTGGGCTTGCCCGCCGCCTGAGCTCTCCCGAGCGCTCGGTCCTGGTGGTGGAGCGCGCCACCGTGGGGGCGGGGACCTCCTCGCGCAGCTCCAAGCTGATCCACGGCGGCCTGAGGTATCTCGAGAACATGGAGTTCTCCCTGGTCCGAGAGGCGCTGCACGACCGGACTAAGTTGTTGCAACTCTTCCCCGAACTGGTGAAGCTCGTGCCCTTCTACCTCCCCGTGTACGAAGATTCTCCACGTGCGGCCAAGCTGATCCGCTTCGGTCTCCGCGTCTACGATCTCCTGGCTGGGAAGCCCGCGGGGCACCGCAGCGCAGTGGTCCCGTTCGAGGAGTTCGCCAAGAACTTCCCCGCGGTGCGGCGTGAGGGTTTGCAGATGGTCCTGCGCTACCATGACGCCCTCACCGACGATGTGGCGCTGACCCGGGCAGTGGCGGAGCAGGCCCGCGAACGCGGCGCGGTCTTCCTCGAAGGGGTGGAACCCGAGGACCTCGTGCTCAGCGACCGGGTGATCGAGGTGCGCCTGCCCGGCCGTACCGTGACCACGACGACCTTGATCAACGCCACCGGGCCGTGGATCGGCGAGGTCAATGCCCGCTACCGGTTGCCCTCGCGTTACCAGGTGACCAGGGTCAGCGGCATTCACCTCTATGTCCCCGGCGCGCTCGTGCCTTGGCCGCTGTTCCTGCAGACCGCCTCGCAACGCATCTTCTTCATCATACCCCGCGGGGGCGAAACCATGATCGGCACCACCGAGCGCTTCGAGAAGAGCACCTGCGACGAGGTGATGGTGAGCGAGGAAGACGTGGACTACCTCCTCGAGAACGCCCGGCGCTATCTCCGCGTGCCGCTCTTGCGCCAGGACATCACCCGGGTCGAACTCGGTATTCGCCCCTTGATCGAACAGCGCGACGATCCGACCAGGATCAGCCGTGAGTACCGGTTCGATTTGCACCTGCTCGGCCGCGTGCGCTTGTTGCACGTCTTCGGCGGCAAGCTGACCACCTTCCTGTCTCTGGCAGACAAGGCGGCGAGGTTGCTCAGGCGAGCGGGCTGACGGGGGGCTCGGCGTTTCCTTTCACGTGTGCGGAGTAGCTCAGCGCGCCTCGCAGAGGCGTTGCAACCGATGCAGTCCGGTTTCCAGACTGGCCCCGGCGCTTTCCTCGAGGAAGAGGGCGAAGAAGCGGCCGAAGGGGTTGTAGCCCTCGTCGCCGAAGAGTTGCCAGGTGACCAGGGTCCCGTCCGGGTGCAGGTCCAGTTGGAAGGACCCCAAGAAGGCGAAATTCTCGCTGTGCAGGGTAAAGAGGTATTGGAGGCTGCGTTCCGGCACCGTCTCGACGATCTCGAAACTGCCGTCGCCGACCCGATCCCCCCACCAGCGCATCACCGCACCCTTGCCCTGTTTCACCGTCGAGAAGGCGACGGTCAACGAGGGATCGAGATCGCGATTCCAGATGGTCCAGCGCGGCCACCAACGCAGATCGCTGATGAGACTGTAGATGCGCGCAGGCGGAGCCGCGATGAGCACCGAACGTTGGATCAACCAGGTCGAGGGCAGGAGGAAGGCGGCGCTGACGAGCAGGAGCACGGCGCAGGAACCGGCCAGAACCACGCGCTGCCAGAGGGGGAGCCGCTTCAAGAGGGCGATCGCTTCGGTGCGCAGGGGGTGCCGTGAACGAGCTTTCATGGTCGTAGGACCTGGAGTATGGCCCCGTGTTCCTGGAGCAGTGCCAGGACGCCGGACTCGCCGGGGAGGTGGGCGGCGCCGACCGCGACCAGGCAGCCGCCGCGCTCACCGAAGAGGGCGAGGATACGCTCGGCCATGATACGGCTGCGCAGGGTCAAGATGGTGGCGAAGACCGGGCGGAGTTCGGGGGAGCGTTGCAACTGGGTGGTCAGGTGGTGTTCGAGGGCATCGAGATCTCCTCGTAACCAGATAGCCAACAGGGCCCGGAGATCGGTGGCGGTGTTGGGCAGGTTACGCACCGTCGCCAGGAGGAACGCCTCCTGCAAATCCGGGGGTAGGGCCTGGAGCAGGCCGACTTGCTCATCGAAGGATTCGAGGCCGAGCAGATCCTTTCCCGCGCTCTTCGCCCGCCGGGTCAACCGCTCTTCGACCCCGTAGGCGGGGCTGAAGCCCTCGGCCTGCATTGCCCGAGCAGCCAAGGAGAGGGCAAGTGCCCAGGGACGCAAGCCGAGAACGTCCTCGGGAACAATGCCGAGAGCGGGGAGAGAAGCCGCTAGCTCCTCCCAGGCCTTCGCCGACAAGACTCTGCGGAGGTCGCCGCCGGGCTCGAAGCGGCCACGTTGCAGGAACTTCATGGCATGGTCGGGTTCAGGCCGGACCTCGAGGACGACGCAACTCGCCTTGTCCAGGGCTTCTTCGATGGGTCTGGGGAGTTGTTCGTGGGAGGCAGGGAGGAGGTGGATCGAGCCGAGCAACCAGCCCTCGTGGTTCCCGGAACGGAGGTGCCACAGGAGGCCCGCGGGTTCCCCGGCGTCGACTTGGGTGTGGGCGGGAACCGGACGAGGGCCGGTGGTACATCCCGCGAGGAGGAACCCGAGGAGTTGCAGCAGGCAATAGAAGGAACGAACTCGCCGCATCGGTCGGAGGTTCTCCGGACTATAGGTCTCAGGAACGCCGGGCGAGTCTTCGGAGTACTCGACCCGGTTGCGAGAGACCATGATACCCATTCGCGGGCAGGACTCAAGCCGAGGAAATGACCGAAAATCGGTCAGTCACCGGAATTCGGTCACCGAAATTCGGACAGCTGAATGTAGTTTGCAGTATTTATTGATTGAAAATGCGGCACAGGCTTTGAAGTAGGTATCCTTGGACGTGCAACGCCGCGAGGGGGAATAGCGATGTCGACCCAACTGTTCAGCGCAACCTTGCAGGGGATCGAGGCGGTTTCGGTCGAAGTCGAGGTAGACATCTCCCGCGGCTTGCCGTCGTTCACCACGGTCGGCTTAGCCGAGGGCGCGGTCAGGGAGAGCAAGGACCGGGTCCGGGCAGCTCTGCGCAACAGCGGCTACGTCTTCCCCCGGGGCCGTATCACCGTCAATCTCGCGCCCGCGGCTCAGCCCAAGGACGAACCTTACCTCGACCTGCCCATCGCCCTGGGAGTTCTGGAAGCCTCGGGCCAACTCGACGGCACCTCCCTGGCGAAATTCGTGGTCTTGGGAGAACTAGCCCTCAGCGGACAGGTCAAACCGGTACGCGGCATCCTTCCCGTGGTACTCGACGCGGCCCACGGCGAACGCCGACGGGTCTTGTTGCCGGTCGGGAACGAGGTCGAGGCCGGGGTGGTCGAGGGAGTCGAGGTTTACCCGGTGGCGACGCTGCTCGAGGCCGCGGCCGTCATCGAAGCGGACACTCCCGTGCCCATGCAGCGGCGCGAGCATTGGACCCTGGATGCCGGTCCCCGTGGCGGGCCGGATTTCCGGGATGTCTTCGGGCAACGCGGCGCGAGACGGGCCCTCGAGATTGCCGCCGCGGGTGGGCACAACCTCTTGATGATCGGCCCCCCGGGCTCGGGTAAATCGATGATGGCCAGGCGCTTGGGCTCGATCCTCCCCACCCTGAGCTTCCCCGAGGCCCTGGAAACCACGAAGATCTATAGCGTGGCGGGGTTGCTGGAGAAGGGGGCCGCGCTGGTCTCGAGCCGGCCGTTCCGCGCACCGCACCACACGATCTCGGACGTGGCCCTCATCGGGGGCGGCCGCATTCCCAAACCGGGGGAGGTCAGCTTGGCCCACCACGGGGTGCTCTTCCTGGACGAGTTCCCGGAGTTCCGGAAGAGCGTTCTGGAGGCGTTGCGCCAACCCCTGGAGAGCCGCAACGTGGTGGTGTCGCGCGCCGCCGGTAGGGTCGTCTTCCCCTGTTCCTTCATGCTCGTGGTGGCGATGAATCCCTGTCCATGCGGTTTCCTCGGTGACCCGGTGCACGAGTGTTCCTGCAGCGAGGCCCAGGTCGACCGTTACGTCTCGCGCATCTCGGGCCCTATGCTCGATCGCATCGACATCCAGGTCGAGGTCCCCCGCCTACGCTTCGCCGAGCTGACCGATACCCGCGGTTGCGAGGATTCTGCCGCGATCCGCGCCCGGGTCGATCTCGCCCGAGAGGTCCAGCGGCAACGGCTCTCCGGCAGCTCGATGCGCTGCAACGCCATGCTCGACGAACCCTCGGTGCGCAGGTTCTGCGGTATCGACGGCGCCTCGTCGAAACTCCTGCAGCGCGTGGTCGACGTGTATGGCTTTTCCGGCCGAGCCGTCGACCGGGTGCTCAAGGTGGCCAGGACCATTGCCGACCTCGAGGGCGTCGAGACCGTC
>MGSU01000148.1:0-4459 GCA_001799195.1 Deltaproteobacteria bacterium RIFOXYA12_FULL_61_11
CTGAGTACGCCGGAGGTTCCCTGACCCTGGCGGGCTCACTCGACCTCGCGGGGGAAAGTCCCTTCCTGGACTTGACCCTCGACTTCGCGAATCTCGACCCAACCCTCGCCGACCCTTCTCTGGCCACCCTACCGTTGCTCGCCCACCTGAACGGCACCGCCGCGTTGCGCGGCCCGATCACGGCCCTCGACGCGGAACTCCTGATGGATGCCTCGCCCTTACACCTCTACGGAGAGCGTCTGGACAGCCTGGCGGTCGAGGCCCAGTATGCCGATGGATCGGTCCACCTGACCAAGGCCAGAATCGATGCCGGCGAAGGTTCGCTCACCGTCAGCGGGGAGATCGACCTTTCCTCCGACCTCCTCGAACTGAACGTGACCGGGGGAGGTATCGCTCTGGACAAACTCGAACCCCTGCACCGCCTGGTGCCATCGATCGAGGGCTTGGTGACCCTCAACGGCACCATCACAGGCCGTCCCGCTTCACCCAAGGCCGAATACCAACTCGAGGTCCTAGGTCTCGGTTTCGAGAACATCTTTCCCGGAGAGCTCACCGTCAGCGGCGAGGCCGAACTCACCCATCTCGAGGCCCGAATGACCCTCGGGCCGGCCATCAGCGCGAACGGTCGCTTAGAGTTCGAGAGTCGACGCTTCGACCTCAAGGTAGCCCTCGATATGCTGAGCATCTTGGAACTCCTCGGGAAATCCACCGCCGGAGCCTTCAGGGACTCCATCACCGCTACCGCCGAACTCAAAGGCACGCTCGATGATCCCAACTCCTTGCGCGGTGATCTGCACCTCTCGAACCTCACCCTGACCCAGAATAACCTCGAGCTCTCCCGCAGCGAACACATGCACCTGATCTTCGAGAACGGCACAGCGCGGCTCGTCGATGCCAAACTCGGGGTACTCGGCGAAACCCTGCACCTCGAAGGGCGGGTCGGCCTCGACGGCACGCTCGCTCTGAACCTCAATGCCGAACTGCCGCTCGCTCTCATCGACCGTCTGGGTTCCACCGAGTTTCACCCCCTCAAAGGGTACATCACACTCGAAGCCCAAGTAGCCGGGACGGTCAGCGATCCGATCATCCTCGGGGACCTCTCCCTGAGCGATGGGGGGCTCCTCATCCCGGCGGCCGATCTGGAAGTGCAAAACCTCAACGCATCGCTGCGTTTCAGCCGGTCGACCCTCCAACTCCTCAACTTTCGTGGCAACCTCGGCGCTGGGGAGTTCAATGCCTACGGCTTGGTCCAACTCGACGGGGTGCGACCCAAGAACGTGAACCTCATCCTCACCGTGGACAAGGTCAGTCATACCTACAAAGGGTTATTGGCACGTCTGGACGGTTTGTTCCGGCTCTCCGGAACCCCCGAGGACCTTCTCCTGAAAGGACGCCTGGATCTGCGAGCGCTGCGCTACGAGAAAAAAATCACCTGGCAGAAGGAATTGCTCAAGCTCGGGAAGGACCTCGGCACGGGTGCGACCGGACCCACGGATCGCCCCGCGGTACTGCACTTCGACGTCGACGTGGTCGCCCCCTCGGGCATCGTCATCAAGAACAACCTCGCCGATATCGAGGCTCGCGCCGACTTGCACCTCGGCGGCACCGAGCTGGCCCCCTGGCTACACGGCATGGTCAGCGTCACGCGTGGCGAGCTGTACTTCCGCGACCGCGAATTCACCCTCAAACGAGGTTCCCTGATCTTCGACCAGGGCGAGACGATCAATCCGACCCTCGGTTTCACCGTACAAACCACCATCAAGGAATACCTGGTGACGGTCGCCCTCGACGGCGACCTGAAGGAACAACACATCACCTACTCGAGCGTGCCCTACCTCGACGAACCGGATATCATCTCCCTGCTGGAATTCGGCGTGATCAGCAAGGATATCGAAGACGTACAGCTCTCCCTGCTCCAGGAAGCCGCAGACCTCCTCATTGTCGGCCAATTGCAGGACCCGGTCGAGAGCAGGATCCGCAAGCTTTTACCGATCATCCGGTCGATCGAGGTCGTGCCGTCCTTCTCGGACCTGAACAAATCGGTCGAACCTCTGCTCATCGTGAATTCCGAGCTCACTCCCAACCTCGGTCTGACGTACAAAACCGGTCTGATCAACACCAACCAGCAAGCTCTGCTCGACTACCGGGTGAGCCACAATTTTTCCATCATAGGCACCTGGAAGGATTTTCGCGGGCGCAATGAGAACCTCCTGTTGCAGAAGAGCGAACTCGGCGTCGACTTCCGCTTCCGCTTCGAGTTCCAATGAACAGGTGCTGGTGTATCCTGCTGCCGGCCCTGACCTTCGGGCCACTCGCCGCAAAGGCCGCCCCTCGCATCGCGGCCATAGAATTCGAAAGCCCCCTCGTCCTCGACAAGGAAGCCCTGGCGACCCGTTCCGGTCTGCTCCCCGGTCAGGACGCCTCTCCGGCCCGGCTCAACGCCGCCGTTCATGCGCTTGCCGAGGGCGGGGCCTTCGAACAGGTACTGTGCTATCTCCTCCCCGGAGAGGAAGGCGTCGTGGTCCACTTCAAGCTCCTCCCCTACCTCTACCTCCGCGGCATCACCATTACGGGGAACCTCGGCCTGAGCGAAGCCTTGATCCTCGAGACCCTCCAGCTCAAGCTGGGTCTACCTCCGCCCTCGGACACCTCGGCCCTGGCCGCGCGGATCAAAGAACTGTATTATAATCAGGGGTTTTTCAAAGCCCAGGTCACGATCGAACAAGAGGTCCGAGGCGCAGGCCTGCACCTCCGAGTTACGGTGAAGGAATATGCCCGGGCCACCCTGCGCAAGGTCCATCTGGAGGGCTTCGGTCCCTTGACGCAGGAAATCGAGAGCATCCTCAACCTGCACGTGGGTAAACCTTTCCGGCCGACGATGCTCCCGGACCGCACCAGGAAGGTCCAAAAGCTCCTCTTCAAACGCGGTTACCCCATGGCTAGGCTCGACAAACCCGTCTTTTCGTTCGACCGAATCAAGAACCGGGTCGACCTGAAGCTCGTCTGCAACCTGGCCGAACGGTTCCAGCTCCTCACCGTCGGCAATGAAGCCCTCGACGACGAGGAGCTACGCGCCTTCCTGTCGCTGGATCGCCTCAGCTATTTCACTCCGAGCACCGCGGAACATTGGGCGGGCATCATCAAAGAAGAGTATCGGCATCGCGGTTTTCCCTTCGCGGAGGTCAAGGCCGAAGTCACCCAGGACGAGGAGCACATCACCGTGACCCTCCTCGTTACCGAACACGAATACTTCGAACTCGATGAGCTCACCCTCTCCGGGCAACAGACCCTCGATCCCGAACTCCTTACCTCCATGATCAGGGCCTATGCCTCCGAAGCTCATGGCGAAGTCTACTATTTCCTCGGTCTGCGAAGAGCCCTCGATCGGGTCGAACAGCACTTCCACGCCGAGGGATATCCCGACTTCGTCCTGACCATCACCAATATTGCGTTGGCCGACGGTGAAGCGACGATCGACCTCGAGGTCGATGAAGGCGTCCCCCGCCTGCTCGCAGCCTTGCGCTTCCGCGGCAACCAATTCTTCACCTCGGAGGAACTGGCCGCAACCACTGGCCTCCAACTCGGCAAGGTCTATGCCGCGAAGGCTTCGGAGGAAGCCAGGAAGAAGGTACTGACCGAGTATCATCGCCGAGGTTTTATCGATGCCCAGGTCACGTGTACAGAGACCGCGGTCAAGAACCAGATAACCCTGGAACTCGAGCTCAGCGAAGGGCTGATTGCTTACCTGGGAGAGGTCCGGATCAGCGGAGCGCTGCGGACCAAGCCCGCCTACATCCTGCGCAAGTTCCCGCTCCGGCGCGATGACCCACTGGACCTCCTCGCCCTGGACAAAGCCAAGGACGATATCTCGCGACTAGGACTCTTCACCTCGGTGCGCATCATTGATCACGGCACGATCGATGCCGACCGACATCACGACCTCGAGATCGTCGTGGTCGAGGACAACGCCATCCGCCTGGAATTCGGCACCGGTATCGGCACCGAGGACACCACCGGCGGGATCATCCGCTTCGAGGAGAACAAGGTGAAGGTCTTCGCCGAGACCAGTCATGCGAACCTGCTCGGCACCGGCAAACTCGGTTATGCCTATGGCGAGCTGAACAGACGCATCCCCGAGGCCAGGATCCTCGGCCGTAAACTCCAGACCGGCTTCGTGGCGAGAGAGGCCTTCTTCGAGGTCTACGATTACGACGCCAATATCCTCCACGAACGGCAGGACCAGAAGAACTTCGACTATGACCGGAACAGCTTGATCCAGGGACTCAGCCGGCAGGTCAGTGAGAAATTCCGGACCAACGTGCAGTACGAATTCGAATACCTCAAGACCTTCAACATCAGTGGACAGAGCGAGCGCGATGCTTTCCTCGGCCGCAATACCGACTGGGAGCGGCTCGGCTCGATCAACCTGATTCTGTTCCTCGAGAACCGGAACAATCGG
>MGSU01000148.1:4493-9488 GCA_001799195.1 Deltaproteobacteria bacterium RIFOXYA12_FULL_61_11
CCTTTTCCTTCTTCGACCATCTCTTCGCCTCCCAACGCGACTTCTTCAAGGTAGAGGCCCGCCAGGACCTGTTCCTCCCTCTGGGCAAGAGCTTGAATACCAACCTGACCCTGCGCAGCGGCTACGGCCGGGTTCTCTTCGGCGAGGTCCACATTCCCATCATCGAACAATACTACCTCGGCGGCACGGGCTCCCTGCGCGGCTTCGAGGAAGACTCGATCACCCCGTACCCGAACAACGACTTCGTCGGCAACATCACCTGGAACCTCTATCTCAACTACCTCGCCGAACTGGTCTTCCCCCTGTACAAGAATTTCAAGGGAGCGGTGTTCCACGACGGAGGTGAGGTCCTCAGCAACAGTAAGCCCATGGGCAGTCTCGATCTGCGTACCGGTGCCGGTTTGGGTCTGCGCTACCAGACCCCGGTCGGGCCGCTCAAGCTCGACTACGGCATCGCCCTCGATCGCAAACCCGGTGAGGCCTTCGGCAACCTGCACTTCTCGATCGGCTTCTTCTTCTGAGATAGTATCGGAACCGTAACACCGAGGCAGAAGGAGGGAGTTTATTCGCACACCCCGGTCTGAATGGGGACCGAGTTCTTGCCGAGCCTACTCGGAGAGGCGTGGACCTCGCGGACCTCGATTGTTCCAGGACCGGCCGCGCCGAACACGGAGAGGTCGATCCAGGCCTCGTACTCGACCGAGAAATTCCACCTTGGAGCTTCGGGATTGGGGGTGTAGGCCTCGTCGGTTGCTGGCGAAGCCGAGGTCAGATGATAGCCGAACTCATTGAGGTTGCGATCGATGGAAGAGGTTGCCCCAAGCACGGCCGAGGCCGGCCCCGAGAGGATGCCTCCCTCGCCGCCGAGTCCGAGACAGGCATAGCCAGAGGGCGCCGAGGGATCGGGGCTCACGTAGTCGATAGCCGCGGAGAGGACGAGCTTCCCCGTGCCGTCGTGGAAGAAGAACGTCGCTTTATCGCTCTCGAGCAACTGGTCGAAGCTGTGTTCGATGGATTTGCCCGAGGGGTTGCGATAGGTCGAGGAAGTGCTGCCGTACGTGTTGTCGACGATGCGCCGGGCAAAGGTCACAATCACGTGCAGGGCCTCACGTCCCTCGTACTGCGTCCGTGCGGTCCTGATAACCGCGGAGAGTCCGTTGGCCCCCCCTTCGGCATCCGCACCCGTCCCCTCTTGCCAGAAACAGCTCACCTCCGCGTCACCGACTAACAGGTCTCCCACGTCGAGGTTGCCGGCGTCGGCAAATCCTCCCAGGCCGGGAGAGAGGAGGGAGTCGGTGGAACCGTATTGTTGCTCGGTGGAGGAGGAGCGTGTTGCGTCGGCCTGTCCACCAATTCCAGTAATATCTATTGATTGCACATCCCCCGGGACCACACTCAAGCCCTCGAGCTCGTCGCGCTCGTAACACAGACCTCCCTCGAAGCAATCGACCTGCAGTTCTTCGCTTAAGATACTCGGGTCGAACACCGGGAGCTCGGTCAGGTCTTCGGCGAGATAGCACCCCCGCCCATCGAAACAGAGCAATTCCCCCACGGCTTCGTCCTTGCCGAGTAGGGCGAGCAGTCCTCGGTCGGTGCGCGGGTAGCAACCTTCGGGGCCGCAGAGCAACGCGCCCTCGGCCAGAGAGGTCAGGTCCGCCTGGCTGAGAGGGGTCAACTCCTCGATATTGCGCGCCCGATAGCACGCCCCATTGGTCAGACAGGTGACTCCCTTGGCATTCTCCTCCTCTTCTTTTAGGTCCCGCAGCGCGGTCGCCCGATAACAGACCCCGTCCTCCCGACAGCTCACCTTGTTCTCGAGCAGGTCCGTAAGTTCTTGGGGGGTCAAGGGGGTGAGGTCGCGTAAGGAGGCATTGCGGAGGCACACCCCGGTCGGTAGGCAGGTGAAGTCGTCGGCGATCCGATCCGGTTCGACCGGGATGAGGATATCCAACGCGCTGGCCCGGTAACAGATGCCCTGCCCATTGCAACTGAAAGCATTGTCCCCGAGCTCGACGGGGGTCAAGGCTTCCAACTCGTCCTTCCGATAGCACGTCTCCTCGTCGAGACAGAGCAATTCTCCGGCACCTGCCGACGCGTCGGGAGCCAGGTCTTCCTTGTTCGGTTTGTCCTCGTTGACGAAGCTGTAATCCTTGGCACACGAGCACAAGCCCAGCACGAAGACGAAGGCGATAGAGCGCATGGTCCCCTCCCTGAACACCGACTCACGGCCTGCATAGCAAGAATCGCACCTTGTCACACCCGCGCAATCATACGTCAATAGACTGATAACATTAACATCAATCAGGTTTATCTCTCCTCCAGGTGCCGAAGATCTGCTCACCGATTGTGCCGGAAGAGCAAGAGCATTCCCCTTGGAGTATCGTGGGATCGCGTCAGTCCGCGAAGTGGAACCCCCAACCATTGACCGGGTTCTGCCCGCCGGTTGACCCGATCCGGTACGTCCCGTTCTCGCGGGTAATTTTCCGCGTCCACTGCTGACGTGCATTGAACTGCGTGTAGGTAAGGGTGTTCCCTTCGATCGCGGTGATGAGGGCGACATGCCCTGGTTCGAACAGGATATCGCCGATCTTGGGCGCTACCCGTCCGCCTTGAGGGTTGAACAGTGTGGTCGTACCGTTCTTGCGCTTCTTGAAAGCCTGCGCCATCCCACTGGTGGTACGGGCGCCTAACCCGGCCTCCGCCAGATCATATCCCGCC
The DNA here is from genome assembly GCA_001799195.1 of Deltaproteobacteria bacterium RIFOXYA12_FULL_61_11. GTDB lineage: Bacteria > Bdellovibrionota_F > JAHFAK01 > YA12-FULL-61-11 > YA12-FULL-61-11 > YA12-FULL-61-11. The sequence continues at coordinate 7,212 of MGSU01000148.1, forward strand.
TGCGTGAATGCGTAGAGTATGAAATCCGTGCACATGAAGGACCCCGAATCCGAAATGGTCGAACGGGTATCGACCCCATAGCGGACCAAGAGCTTCACCGTCCCCGAGGAGGTCTTGACCGGATACCGCACCCCGACTTTGAGTGTGCGGTAGATGTGCAGGGCCGTGTCGACAAGGTGTTGTCTGGCGGCCCATTCTCCCAAGGTGGCAGCTTGTTCCTCGTCTTCTCCAGCCTCGTTAACCTCCGCGTTCTCGGAGGGTTCCCTCCCCTCGGGAAGAACCGGTGGATCGAGCCTCAAGGCCGGACCGTCGGGGAGCGGCGCAAGATACTCCGGCTCTCCTGGCAACGAGGAGGCTTCAGGAGAGATGGTAAGCTCTGGGCGGTTTGCCTGGGTGGGCGGGAGGACAGTATCGTCGTCGAACTGAGCAGCTTCTCCCTCGCCGACCGGTAACTCATAGTCGGCGCCGTCGATCTCGATGACGCTCCCTCCGCAACCGGCCGCTCCCGCGAGGAAGCAAAGGAGCAGCAGCGTTTTCGGGAAGTACCCAACCACCCGGCCGGACACACAATTCCTTCGTAGCTTCTGGGTACTCATACTCATAAGACATACGGTTTAGCAGAATACATGCCAGGATTATTTTGGAATGTACAATTATTACTAATTGTATTTTAATGCCATAATATTTTTAGATGTGTACTGCTACAAGTTTTCCTTCGCCCTTTGCATTCTCTGCAGGGTGTCGGTGAAGGGACAAGAGGAGGGGGTCTTTATTCCCCTCACCTCCACGCAATCGAGGCGCGACTGCAGGTGCAACCCACTCGACCGGGTTCTAGTTGCAGGTGGCCCAGGACGTGGTCTGACCGTCAACATCTCGCAGACGCAGGGTATTCGTCTCGATCCGGTACTCTGCCCAGGTACCTCCCGGCGCCGGAACAGTCACAACCCCGTCGATAACATACAGCGCATGCCCGGTTACTGACAGTAAGCGCTACCGAATCTCCGCTCTCATCGCCCCCGAGAAGGGCTTCGGGATCGACAGAGCATCCCATGAGCAACCAGACAAGCACAACGTACTTCCTCATCACCACCTCCAGCCAAGCAAGCCACACCAGCACCGAGGTCGCGGACATGACCTCGGCAGTCAGGGGGTTTCTCGCACAGCAGAGAGACATGTGGCGTCACTGGGGCAGAACTTTTTTTTGTAGGATGAGGGAAGGCTTCAATGGGTCGGCGGCTTGGCCTCCTGCAGCCGCCAACACGTCGACATCCCTGTCTCCAGGCCCACGGCTCGGAAGCCGTGGAAATCGAACGCATCGACCGCCGCTTGCCTCTGCTCGCTGGTTTCAATCCACGCCCCCGCGGGGGGGGCGACGTCACCCTCAACAATTCGTGCATGAGGTACTGGTTTCAATCCACGCCCCCGCGGGGGGGGCGACCTCCACGTCTCGGAGCGCCACGGGGACGCCGAGGGTTTCAATCCACGCCCCCGCGGGGGGGGCGACCTGTTCGGCCACGAACACGATCACCGTTTCGCCGGTTTCAATCCACGCCCCCGCGGGGGGGGCGACGGCTATGGCTTCGGAGTAACCCATGGGGTGAGGAAGTTTCAATCCACGCCCCCGCGGGGGGGGGCGACCCCTTCGCGTAGAGCACGTTCCAATAGCTCTATATGTTTCAATCCACGCCCCCGCGGGGGGGGCGACTGGAAACGGTGGCAACATGTTGGAGACATTGGCGTTTCAATCCACGCCCCCGCGGGGGGGGCGACTCGAGTCAGGCCGTGGAGGCCCGAGGATTGATCGTTTCAATCCACGCCCCCGCGGGGGGGGCGACTAACCAGCAACGGCGAGAATGGAGACCAACAGGTAGTTTCAATCCACGCCCCCGCGGGGGGGGCGACAGCTCCCCGGCAGCGCCCTCGACTACCACAACCGGTTTCAATCCACGCCCCCGCGGGGGGGGCGACGAGCCCTACGCCTGCGGCCTTGATGTTGCCAACGTTTCAATCCACGCCCCCGCGGGGGGGGCGACGTATAGTCTAGGGTGGATACGTGTAGCCAGGGTGGTTTCAATCCACGCCCCCGCGGGGGGGGCGACAACCATGCCCCCACGGGGGGCACAACAAAGAGGTGTTTCAATCCACGCCCCCGCGGGGGGGGCGACGACATGCCCCCACTGGGGGCACAACAACGAGGTGTTTCAATCCACGCCCCCGCGGGGGGGGTGTGCGTCCTAAAAGTGGGTTTTCAGGCAGCACAGCGAGATTCCCAGAAGT
>MGSU01000149.1 GCA_001799195.1 Deltaproteobacteria bacterium RIFOXYA12_FULL_61_11
GATCGTTGGCCGAACCGCTCAGCGTTGCAATTCGATTACCCGAAGTCCAACGTGGGGTTGGGGTTAGGGTTGGGGTTGTAGGTCCAGGCATGATCGTAACGGTCGGTGAAGCGGACCTGGCGGCCTTCCTCATCGAAGTCATATCGCTGGCCATTGCGCAGGAGTTGGGAATAGGTGCCATCCTGGTTCTTGACCACCTTGGTGAAGGGGTTACGCTCGTTGACGAAGACCGTGTTGTCGTGGGTATGGGGCGAGAGGACTTCCATGGCTACTGAGGCTCACCGCAGCGTGGACACTTCTGAGGTACCCACGCGGTCCAAAAATAACATTCCCATCCGAATATTCGAACTGGATTTAGAAGTATCGGTTTTTTACAACGAGGACAAGCTAACCGAAGGCTCCATATTCCGATAATGAAAAAAAGGAGAAATAATGGAATAAGAAATAAATGACTCACTACAGCGGTCGCCACCAATAACAAGAAGCCAACTAGAAACCAAGTCGCAACAAGTCGATGAAAGGTCTTTCGCATAGACGCAATGCAACTCATTGGCTACACGCGTTTTCTTGGGAAGTTGGAGTTCCGAATAAAAATGTTGTTCCAGTTTCTGCAATCGCCGTCGACGCGCTGTATGTCGTTGCACTGGGACCGATACCAATAGTTCCGCCTACGAACTCCCCTGTTTGTGGATTGAAGAAAGCACTAATGCTGATAGGACCAATGCTAATGTTCGTATTTACTGTGGAACCTTCAATATTCTCTGCATCGCCTAAAATCACACCGATAAAAACATCGCCAGAAATGTTCAGCCCAGCACTTCCACCAACGCTTGCAAATCCTCCTGCGGCAGGTTTTTGTCCAAAAAGTCCCGGATTGACGAAAATACCACCGCTGGCTTCACCGCCAGTAATCCCTGTAACTGTTCCACCCGCACCCGCAATGACATTGATGAGTCCACTTGGATCGGTTACGTTTGTCGGATTATTTTCTGTATATAAATATATGTTTGTATTACTCACTTGGTCTTCGCCCAAAAACCTCCCCACACCCGCCTCATAATACCTCGCCCGGTAATAATACAGCCCACTCTCCGGATCGAACTCCCTCCCCGTATACGTGAACGGCTGTATGATATTTGGATCAAGCATATTCTGAATGTTGCCAAACTCATCATACTCATACTGCTGGACCATGCTGCCCGAACTATCCGCCAGGTACGCGATGCTGCCGAGATGATCCTTGTGCATCGTGAGGCGTTCTAGCGATCCATCGTGATCGGTGTCGAGTTCCAGCGCAAGCTGATTGTCAATGCTCAACCCATTGGTAATCCGCTGAAGTACCACTCCCTGGGCGTCAACAATGGCGATGGCATTGTCCCCCTGATAGAGATAATACCCCACCATCGCCCCATCAATCACCTTGGCAATCCGTCGATCCAGCGGGTCATAGACATACTCGATATCCTTGACCAAGGCATAATCCTCATACCTCTCGACCCCGGTCATGCGATTCGAGGCATCGTAGACGAAGACATCATAATCGCCAGCGTCACTCTGCGAGGTCCGGCGCACGGTGCGGCCACGGGCATCGTACTGATAGGCAAAGTCATCATCCTCGCTGAGGCGGTCGGCAACGGCGTAGCTGTAGCTCATCGTATCAGCCGAGCTGTCCTTCAAGAGCCGGTTCCCATTGCTGTCATAGGAATAGCTCGTATCCTCTCCATCCCGGGTGGCCCGGGTCAACCAGTTCCTTCCATCATACCCATAGGTGTTGAGCTGACCGTCTTTGGTCCACGACACGATGTTGCCGGCCTTGTCGTAGGTATAGGCATGGCTCATCGGGTCCGAGGCGCCGGTCGAGCTGATCGAGGTCACGCGGTCGATGGCATCATAGGTGTACTGGGTCGCAACCCCGTTGGGGAAGGCAAGCCTAGTCATGCGGTTCAGAGCATCGTACTGGAAGGAGAAGTTCTCATTGTTATAGTTGGTCAGCGTGGTCAAGCGGTTGAGGTCGTCATAGGCATAGCGGGTCACGCCGCCGAGCGGATCCTGGACCTCGGTGAGCAAAGAATTCTTGTTGAAGGTGTACGCAATGGTCTGGTCCTGGAAGAAGCGATCCGAGGTGATAACCGCGGTGCGGCGATCGAGGGCGTCGTACTCGAAGGCCATGGTCGAGATGTGGTCGGCCAGGCCGACGAGATTCCCCTCGGGATCCCAGGCATAGGAAAGCTCGCGATCGGCGAGGTGCTGGGCCACGGGCCTGCCCAGGTTGCAGCGCTGGTAGGTGTAGCTGGTGGTATTGCCCTGGGCGTCGGTGCGGCAGGTCAGGCGGTTCATGGCGTCGAAGTCATAGGTCGTGACGTTGCCCAGAGGGTCCTCGGTGACCGTGATATTCCCAGCGACATCGTAAGAAAGCAAGGTCTCGTTGCCCAGAGGGTCGATTGCCCGGACCAGGTTGCCCAAACTGTCGTAGACGTAGCTCCACGTAAAACCGCGTTTGTCGGTCTTCGAGGAGAGTGAGCCATCCTCGTGGTAGGTGAAGAAGGTAAGGTACCTGGCCTCGGCTACTCTCACCGGTTCTGTGAGGATATCCCTTGTGCCTCCCGGCGGGATCGTGGTAGGGCTGACCGAGTGGCCATTGAGGAGGTCCGCCCATGCCGCTACGAGGCTTTCAGCGCAAATACTTGCGCGGATTAGCACACCACTTGAAACCCGTAGTCATGGTCGGTCATCAGGGCCTGACCGAGGGAGTGTTCGAGGCCATCGACACGGCGCTCGACGACCACGAGTTGATCAAGGTCCGCTTCCAGGATCACAAGGCCGAGAAGCACGAACTTGCCGGAACCATCGCTTCGACCGCCAAGGCGGAACTGGTCGGCCTCCTGGGGAATACGGCCATCCTCTACCGTTCCCACAGCGATCCCGACCGCCGCCGGATCGACCTACCCGACGAACGGACCGGCCTCTGAGCGAGCGAGGAGGAATGGACAGCCCTCCCCAGCCGGCAGTATCTTCCTCGTTCCCACGTTCCGGATTAACGGGGGTTTCCATGAAACGCATGCTCTTGATGGGCATTCTTGCAGTGTTTTCATGCGGTTGGATGGTTGACCAGGTCGAGGGGCTCGCCGATAAACTCTCGAAGGAGAAGAAACCCCAGCTCGAGGAACAGGTCGCAGGAGACCTGCAGTGTCCCTTAGAGAGCATCACCGAAGGCCTCGACGAGTGCCAATTCCACTCCCTCGACGTGGTCGAGAAGGCCAGCCTGGGGCTCGCGAGCCTCCGCGACAAGATAGCCTCCCTGGAGTCCCTCGCGGGCAAGCTCCCGGAAGACAAGGCCACCAAGATACGGGAAGAACTGGCAACGCTCAAAGAGCGACTGGCCGAAGGCGAGAAGAATGTTCACGACCTCTACGAGTCCAATCTCCTGCGCAAGGCGACTCTCCAGGTACTCGCCCACCCCGATGCTCACCGCTTTGTGCTCTTGACCACCAACGCCGAGGGCGCCTTCGACGACCCTGCCGGCGAATCCACTTTAAAGGTCTTCCATCGCAATGCAAAGGGCGAGAAGACCCCGGCGACGGTGCGATCCCTCTCCCGGCTCGGTTCACAGAAGACCCCCGCCGGCACCGCACACCTGGCCCTGGTCCTGGACAACAGCACGAGCATGACCCGGTGCGACCTCGAGCGTCTCGCTTCGGCGAGCACGACCCTGCTGGAGGCGCTGCCCACGGCGGTGTCCCCGGCCATTCTCAAGTTCTCCGACGCTACCCACCTCACCTCGCCCTTCGGCTCCGATCCTTCCTGGCTGCGGCTCGACACCCGCATGGCCCTCTCCGACCGTTATGCCACGGCGCTGTGGGACGGCTCCATCGCCGGCGTCGACGCGGTCGTCGAGGCTCGCACCGGCGATACCCTGCTCGGCCTCGTGGTGGTGCTCTCCGACGGCGCGGAGAACGCTTCTTCCGCGACGCGCGAGCAACTCATCGCCCGGGTACGGGAGGAAAAGATCCCCGTGCTCATGGTCGGTCTCGGCCTGATCGATCTCGGAGACATGCTGGACCTCGTGATAGCCAGTCGGGGGTACCTGCTCTACACCCCCTTCTCCGACGATCTCTCCAAGGTCTTCGGCATGGTCGCCGAGTTGCTCTCCTCCCTGCTGGTGGTCGAGACCGAGGAACCCGGCGCTGGAGTGGAGTCGGTGGTCTTCTCCGCAACCCTGTCCGACAAGCTCGTCGAGGACACGGTCGAGGTGCGCTGACGGGAGGTGCTCGCGTGGACATGCTCAGGGTTCGTTCCGGCCATATCGTCGATACCGCGGGTAGGCCGGTCCGGCTGCGCGGGGTCTGTCTCGGTGGGTGGTTGAACCAGGAGAACTTCATCACCGGGTATCCCGGGGCGGAGAGCGCCTGGCGCGACGCTCTTGCCTCCGCGTTGGGGCCCGAGCGCGCCGAAGGCTTCTTCAAAAACTTCCTCGATTGCTTCATCACCGACGCCGATCTGGCCTACCTCGCTTCGCTGGGAGCCAGCGTGGTACGCATCCCTTTCAATTACAGACACTTCGAGGACGACAAGCACCCTGGGAGTTTCAAGGACACCGGTTTCACGCGCCTCGACCATACTCTTGAGCTGTGCCGACGCCGCGGGCTCTATGCCATACTCGACCTGCATGCCGCCCCTGGTTGGCAGAACCCGGACTGGCACAGCGACAATACCGGCACCGACGCCCTGCTCTGGGAGCATCCCGGGTTCCGCCAGCGCACGGTCGCCTTATGGGCAGCACTGGCCGAGCGCTATCGAAGCCGGGCTTGCGTGGCCGGATACAACCTCCTCAACGAACCGGTCGCCCCCGACCCAGAGGCGTTGAACCAGTTCTACCGCGAGGTCACCGCCGCGATCCGCTCAGTGGATAGCGAGCACCTGTTGTTCCTCGAGGGGAACCACTTCTCGGTCGACTTTTCCCAACTGGAAGCGCCCTTCGACGAGAATACCGTCTACAGCTTGCACTACTACGTGACCCCGGGTTTTGCCACGATGAGCTACCCCGGCGAGCACCTGGGCAAGCGCTATGACCTCGACAGCATGGCCGAGGACTACGCCGAACGGCGTGCCTTCATGACCCGGCACCAGGTGCCCTGCTGGGTTGGGGAATACGGGGTGGTCTTCAAGAACGAACGCAGCCCCGAGGATCGGCTGCGCTGCCTCTCCGACCTGCTGGCGATCTTCGAGCGCTTCGGCGACCACCATACGTACTGGACATACAAAGACATCGGCGTGATGGGGCTGGTCACCGTCGCTCCCGAGAGTCCCTGGATGGTCGCCACCCGTCAGGGTCGCGACCACAAGCGCTTGCTCTCCACCGATTGTTTCGCCATGGATCGGGGAGACGTAAGGATCCAGGTCGATCATCTGCTCGAGACCGTGGGTTCGCTGGTGGGCAGGGACTGTCTGGACCTCGACCGCTTGCGTTCTCGGCTGTACCGGGCCGTGTTCGGGGTGGTCCTTTCCGAGGCGCTGTTGCCCTCCTACGCCGCGGCGTTCAAAGGGTTGGATCAGATCACGCTCGAGGGACTCGCAGATTCTTTCCGCTTCGAACGGTGTGTCCCGCGCCGTGAGGTGGCCAAGCTCCTGGCCAAGACCTTCCGCCTGCCCGCCTGAACCGCGGTCGATTCATCCGCAGTCCGGTCTCCCTGCCTCGAGACAGAGCTGATGCGGGGAGACCACGCCGTGGAAGAGCTTGACCTCGTCCAGAGCACCGCGGAAGAAGCCTCCGCCCGCGAGATTCGCTCCCAGGAAGAGCGCACCGCCGTTGCCGCGCGGGGGGGCACCGGTCGGATCGCAGTGTTCGTCGAGACAGCCGCTGCGGGCGAGCCGCCCATCCTGGTAGATCGCGGCCCGTCCGCCGACGAAATCGACGATCGCTGCGAGATGGGACCATTGGCCCGGCGGAACGATGCCTCCGGTGAGGTGAGCGGTGGTGCCGGCAACGCTGAAATCGCAGCGCGCGGTCAGGACGAGCGCACCTTCGGCGTCCCGCGTCTGGTGCAGCCACAGAGCTACCTCGGCCGAGGTGTGTTGCGATCCCCCGCTGGCCAGGATGACTTGATTGTCGCTGAGCACCTCCGGTTTGACCCAAGCGGTGACGGTGAGCTGCCCGGAGAGGTCGACGAGGGCATTGCCGACCGCTCCGAGGTGCTCTCCGGCGACGCCGAGGTAATCGTCGATCCCATCGAAGGCCAAACCTCCTCCGAAGCGACCCTCGGCGACCGGGGTTGCACCGACGAGATCGCCGTCGTGACCATTGCCGCTCTCATCCTTCGCCATCCCCTGTGCGACCTGCGAGAAGGCCCAGTGAGCGGCGGGAAGGACCGGCGCGTGGAGGACAGGGGTGGGATGGGTGAGCAGCACCGCGGGATCGTCGAAACGTCCTGGCGGCGCCAAGGGAGCCTGGAATTGCTGATGGACGAGCAACTCAAAGGCCCCGTCCTCGCGATAGGTCGCCATGGACTGGAGGTAGAGGAACGAGGTCTGACGGTCCTGAAGGGGTCCGGCGACCGGGCGGAAACCATCGACCAAACCTCCGACTAGGAGGAACCGCTCACCCTCTTGTTTTCCGACAATGCCTTGCAGGGTCAGGGTCCTAAGTCGGCCCTTTTCCGCCCGATCGAGCGTGCCCAGGTGCACGGTGTCTTGGTCCTCGAGGGTCACGGAGAGATTGCCGAAGGTGCCGGCGCCGAGCTTGGCCCTGGTGGCCACGAGGGAGGTCGTGGTCGCCGCGGCCAGATTGAAGGCGCCGTGCTCGACCTGTAGGGGTACCTCGTCGGCCGTGCCGTCGTCCGCCCGGCGCAACAGTTTGACCTGGTTCAAACGCAAGGAGGACGTCGGCTTGACCTGCCCGTCGAGCCGGGTGGCGTTGAGGACCACGATCACATCGGCCTCTCCCGCGGCGAACGAGGAACCGAGGTGGAAGCCGTCGGCGGGCGCCAAGAGAGCGCGGAAGAGCTCGCCGTTCTCGGGCACCACGATCGAGGACAAGGTCGAGAGGTCGGTGCGTGCGAAGGGATTACCGGTGTCGGTTCCACCCGAGAAGGGGTTGCCGGTATCGGTCCCGCCGGAGAAGGGATTGCCGGTGTCGGTTCCGCCGGAGAAAGGATTGCCGATGTCCGAGCCTCCGGAAAAACTCAGGTCCGGGTTGAGGAACTGGAGGTTTTCTCGCACCACGACCAAGTTGGGGTCGACCTGCTCCTGTTCTTCATCATCTCCGGACAGGACGAACTCCGGGATGGCGCACCCCAAGAAAGCGAGGGAAGCGCAGAGGACGACCTCCAGGCGCTCGATCATTGAGGTTCCTCCGTCTTCTTGCGCCGATCCAGTCTGGTCACGGGGAAGAGCTGCATGTTGAACTGGAAAATGTCGTCCGTGGCCAGATCGGTGGTGAAGGTCTCGAGCAACTCCTGGCGGAAGCGGAAGATGCGTTGCTTGAGTTCCGCGACCTGATCGCTGGTCAGGGACAAGGTCAAGCTGCCGATTTCGCGCTGGTCAGAGGCGTAGCGCTCGATGGCCTCGTAGCCGAGTTCGATCATCTTGAAGTGGAAGTTCTTGACGAGGAGGTTGCGGATCTCGTGACCGGTGCTGAGCGATTTCTCGGTCTTGGCCAGGGTGCCGCCCTCTGCGGTGAGCATGCCGAGCATCTTCAGGGTCTCGAGCGCTTCTGACGCCTCGCGTTTGGTAATGGCCGGGCTGACATGCCGGGCGATCCAGTCAGGATCGGCGCGGAAGTCCTTGAGTTCTGCCATTTCCCGGATGACGGGGATATACCAGTGGCTGTAATAGGCGTACTGGGCCGCCTCGAGCTGTTGGAACCCCCGCCGGGTAGCGATCTTGAGCAGTTCTTTGTAGTAATAGTCGCGCTGGGTGAAATTCTGGGCCTGGTTCATCATGACGAGGCTCTCGAAATACTCGGCCTCGCGTTCGGGAAGATCGAGGGCCTCGGCGAACTTCTTGATCGTCTTGAGCGAGAGGTTGCGCTGGCCCTTCTTCACCAACAGGAAGTAGTTCCAGGACGAGAGCCCTGCCTTCTTGGCGAAGGCGCGGTACGAAAACCCCTTGGTGGTGTTCTTGAGTTCCTCGTACTTGTCGTTGAGGTAGCGACGATAGTCGTCGTATTCGAAGATATTGACGCCTTGGGCCGCCTCTTTGTCCACGTCGCCCCCTTACTCCACGAGTCGATGCTCTGTGTACTTATTCATGCCACGTCAAAATATACAACATGCATATAGAAAAGAGCAAGTGGGCAATACAAAAATATTATAGAGTGTTATGACGTATTTGAATCTTTATTGGACAAGTCATTGTGTACCATGATGGGCAAATCGAACCATGACAAAGGAAGAGCTCGGCGGCATGGACCGAGCTGGTGATAGAGGCAACCACCTGAGGTTTTGTACACGGTCGGAGGTGCTGGAATGCGGAGGTCCTGCTTTGTCGCCGAGTCAGAACGGTCTCTCAGGCATTGCCGAATTCGCGGTCGAGCTTGCCTGCCCAATCCTCCCGGGTCAGGGCGAAGCGCTCGTGGTCCCGCCAGCGGCCGTTGATCTTGAGGTAATGGGGAGAGAAGCCCTCGTGGCGGAACGCGCAACGACGAACCAGGGCCAGCGAGGGGAGGTTGCCCGGCTGCACATTGGCCTCGAGCCGATGCAGCCGCAGGGTTCGGAAGCAATAGCGCAACACCAGGCGCAAACCCTCGGTCATATACCCCTTGCCGTTGAAGGGTACGAAACCGTAGAACCCCAGATAGGCGGAGTGGAACCCCCCACGCACGAGCTCGTTGAGGTTGATCACCCCGACCAAGGAGCGGTCTTCGAGGCGTCGCAGGAGGAAACCGAGGTGGCGACCGTCGGCGAGGCGCTGCAGGTACGCGGCGAAAGCGGCGTAGGTGCTGGGCGGGTAGACATAGGGATGATGCAGTTCAGCGCTGGCCGAGCAACGCAGGAGGAATTCGACGGCGTCACCGAGTTCGGGGCGATAGAGCGCGATGATCGCCCCGGCGGAGACGAAGTTCCGCTCGCTCTCGCGGGGATCAGTGGCTTTCTTCTTGCCCTGGGTCTTTGCCGGCTCAGGTTGAGGGAGGGGCGGGCCGGGCTCCACCGTGGGGAGGTGGAACAACTCGCCCTGAGGTGGTAGCTCTGTCATCAGAGAAGTCCTGCTAGCTCCTTCGATGCACGTATCACGGACCGCACTCCCGTGCAATCGCATCCTACGAGGATCCGTATGCTTTCTGTCTTTTGATGGATTACAGGTTGTTCGTCACCACGTTGGGGTGGCGCCGACGGGGGACCCCCGCCACGCGCAAGCATGAGCATGGTGGGGGCGGCAGCAAGGATGCGGACCTCCAAGCGACGCGCAGGATGCCGCGGCGTCGG
>MGSU01000150.1 GCA_001799195.1 Deltaproteobacteria bacterium RIFOXYA12_FULL_61_11
GGATGCGGAGGAGGAGATGGAAGTGATTATCCATCAAGCAAAAGTCTATCAGACAGATACCATAGTGCTTTTTCGTTCCCGCCAGGAGGTCCAGGTAGAGTTCCTTGAACGTAGGGTTGCTGAGCAGGTACTGGCGGGCGTGGTCGGTGCATTGCCAATAGGCGTGGACCAGATCGCCGTCGTGGAGCTGCAGGTCGCGAGGCACACGGGTGTTGGTGATCATGCTCATGGCTGGAACACCTCAGCAGGATGCGAGCCAGGAATGGTTTCTCAAAAAGATAAGTAAAATCAAGTATCTACAAACCACCAGTCGTGGCATTCGGAAAGACGATCGGAAAGGCGATTCGGTGGTTTGAAGTCCAACGTGGATTTTGGTGGTGCTGTTTGACTCCCCCCGCTCCTCCTGCTAGGCAAGAAGAGCCAGGCCGAGCCCTCGGGCCGGCCCTCATGACCCGAAGTTGCACGAGCTGGGAGGTGTTCGACCATGGCCGGAAAGATTTTCGACCTCATCATCCTCAACGGGCGCCCGGCGGCGGGCAAATCCGAGGTCCTCGACTACCTCAAGAAGGTGCCTCTGGCCGAGCGTATCGAACGTTTCCACGTGGGTGAGTTCGCCGAATTCGATGACTTCCCGATCCTGTGGGAACGCTTCGAGGACGACGACATCTATACCCAGTACGGCAAAGAGCGCCTCATCTCCAACACCGAGTTCACCTATCAGGGCCAGCACCTCAAAGGCTACGTGTTCAAGGACAAGTTCTTCTGGAATTACCTCATCCGGCGGCTCTGTCTCAATTACGATAAAGTATTACGGGACGATCCTCGCTATCACACCACGACCACCGCGCTCTTCGAGTTCTCCCGGGGTTCCGAGCACGGCGGCTTCCGCATGGCCTATGACCATCTGGACGATAGCATCCTGGCGCGGGCCTGTACCCTCTACATCAATTGTTCGTGGGAAGAGTCCCTGCGCAAGAACCGCCGCCGCTACAACCCCAATAAACCGGACAGCATTCTCGAGCACGCTCTCGAGGACAAGAAGCTCGAGATGCTCTACAAGGGCTCAGACTGGGCCGATTTCTCGGCGGCAAACCCCGATCACCTCCTGGTCAAGGGGAAGAAGGTGCCCTTCGCGATCCTACAGAACGAGCCCGAGATCACCGATCAACCCGACAAGCTCGGTCCTGCCCTGGAGCTGGCCCTGAACAAACTGTGGAAACTGCACACGGCCCGCTGAACCTTCGGCTTCACCCACCCCAGCTCGAGGTAGCTCCATGTTCGACATCCTAGTCCCGGTGCTCGCCCTGACCATCGTGGTGGTCATCTACGCGATCAACAACCCAGCGAACCACAGCACCGAATTCCGCCTACGCTCCTTCATCAACTGGTTCCCGCTCGGACTGACCTACGCACTCCTGTACATGGGTCGTTACAACCTGACCGTGGCCAAGAACGCCCTGGCCGATCTCAACCTGATGAGCAATTCGGACTTCGGCACCATCTTCGGCATCGGGGCGGTGGTCTACGGCCTCTCCTTCACCGTCAACGGTCCCCTCACCGACAAGATCGGGGGCAAACGCTCGATCCTGATCGGTGCTTTCGGCGCGGCCGCGATCAACCTGGTCATGGGCTGGATGCTCTACCTCATCATCACCGGCCAGTCTTCCTTCGACCTGGCGACCACCTTCACCGTGCTCTACGCCCTCAACATGTACTTCCAGAGCTTCGGCGCAGTCTCCATCGTCAAGGTCAACGCCAGTTGGTTCCACATCCGCGAGCGAGGGGTCTTCGGCGCTCTCTTCGGCGTGCTCATCTCCCTGGGCCTGGAATTCGCCTTCGATTGGAACTCGACCATCATCAAGGCGGTCTCGCCCGACGAGAGCCAGCTCGGAGTACTCGAACACCTGTTGCGCGCCCTGTTCGGGGCCGAGGGTACGACGGTGGTGCAGACCTGGTGGGTCTTCTTCGTCCCCGCCATCTTGCTGGTGGTCTTCGCCATTTTCGAGATCTTCGTGCTCAAGGACCGGCCCTCGCAAGCCGGTTTGAAGGACTTCGAGACCGGCGACGCCTCCTCGGGCGAGATGGACCGCAACTTCACCGTGCTGCAGCTCTACAAGAAGATCCTGACCAACCCGATCATCATCACCATCGCCCTGATCGAGTTCTGCTCCGGCGTGCTCCGCAACGGCATCATGCACTGGGGCACCATCTACGCCAAGACCTTCGGTTTTCACACCACCGACTTCATCTTCAGCAACTGGGGCAAGGCTCTGATGATCGCCGGTATCACCGGCGGCTTCTTCGCCGGCCTGGTCAGCGACAAACTGTTCCAGTCCCGTCGGGCTCCCTCGGCCTGTCTCCTCTATGGAGGTATGGCCGTGGCCGTGGGCGTGATGGTCTTCACCCTCGACACTTACGCCGTGCTGGGTTACCTCGCCATCTTCATCTCGATGTGCGTGATCGGCGTCCACGGCATGCTCTCCGGCACCGCGACCATGGATTTCGGCGGCCGCAAGGGTGCGGGGACCGCGGTAGGGGTGATCGACGGGTTCGTCTATCTCGGTACCGGCTTCCAGTCCCTGGCCCTGGGATACCTCCTGCCCAACGACCCCGCTACGGCGACCTGGCAGAGCTGGTCCTGGTGGCCGGTCTTCCTCCTGCCCTTCACCCTCATCGGACTCGCCCTGACCCTCAAGATCTGGAAGGCCTTCCCCGACCAGAAACGCGGCGGAGGTCACTGAGAGATCACGCCTCGTGCGACTCCAACGCACCACTATCCCGGGCCTCGGCTTCGCTCTCTGCCTCGCAACGGTGCTGGGGGGTGTTCCCGAACCTGCCCCGGCCTTCGACTACTTAGAACACAGTTACCTGACCGACCGGGCCTGCTTCCTCGCGCAGACGACCCTCGGCAAGCTCCTCTCGGCCGAGAATGCCGGGGCTCCGGACAACGAGGGGCACGAGTTCCTCGCAATACGCTACCTGGCCTTGTCGTTGCTCTGCCCGCTGCGCTGGGACAAACCGTACTGCAACGGAGGGTACAAACAGGCTGCCTCGGTGCTGCACGGACCTCGACCCGCCGAGGGGCAGGAGTATGCGATCACCCTGGGCGACCTGGCCGCCTTGCCCGACCACCTGCCCTGGTACGGCCGTATCGGCGGTCTACCGCGCGCCGAGGACCCCGGGGTCATCGACCTCTTGCTCGAATGGCTCGAGAAGCCCCCCGGCGGGATGGTGGAAGACGTGGCCGAGGACGCCTGCGAAACCGGGGACGAACTGCCCTGGTCCGAACTCGACCGGGGGTTAGCGACCGATGCCCTTGCCTTGGTGGCTCATCCCGAACCGGCCCTCTCCGCGGCCCACTTCGCACCGAACCGCCGCCGTGCGCTGCTTCCCGGCCCACACGACCCGGCAGGCGCCTATTCCTTCGACAACCCGCAGTACCTGGACATGGTGCTGACCCACTACCACCATTTCGGTGCCGAGGCCTATGCCTCCTGGGTCGGCTTCCAGCATGCGGCGCGATCGGCCGCCGAGACCCCCTGCACCGCTCTCCTCCTGCTCTCGGCCGAACAGGCGGAGGATCTCTCCGGTCCGAACTTCTCTGAAGAACTCTGGGAGGCCTCGAGCGAGAGCGCCCGCCGCGACCTCGGTTGCCGGCTGCTCGCGGCGCGCCTCACCGAACGTGTACTCCAATGGCGCAAGAGCGCAGACCCAGGTCTGACCGGACCGGTCGTGCCATGGGTCGATCGGCTCGCTCAGGAACAGGATGCAGCGGGAGAGCTCGGCCTGCGACTGGCCTCTGCCTTCCTCTCACTACCCCTCTGCGGCAGCGGGTTGCATTTCCTGCAGGACAACCTCTCGGGCGGGCACCTGCGCACCCGGCCCTACGCCACCCGGATCGAAGAGACGAGGCGCAGGCACGACCACGACAGCGCCGTGGGCGTGGTCGCCATCTTCCACGGCCATCCTGCCTTCGCTTCGCCCCCCCAGCCGTTCCTCGCCTTCGGTGATGGCTATCTGCTCGGACCAGGCGCGGGTGGGCGAAGCCTGGAGGAAGGCCTCGGGCTCGGCCAATGCATCCACCACCCGCCGGAAGATCCCGAGACGGCCACGAACTGTCTCTTGCGCTACCAACGCGCCCTGATCCTCGCCTCGACGGCCGCGGCCTTGCGGGACTGGGCAAGTATTCTCCCCCGGGGGAAATACTTCGAAGAACGGCACTCTCTCGGCAGGTTTCTCCTCTCCCGGCCGGTCGACCTCGTTTCGCTCTCCGACCATCTGCCCTATGCCATGCTGCACATCGGAGATCTGCCGGTACCATGGGAACCGCTTAGTTACCAAGCCCTTGTATTTGCCTATGGTATTGAACTGCGCGCCCGCGGTCTCGTCCAGGGCTTCGACCTCTCCCTGCTCTCGGCCCTGGGGCGGGAAGCCACCTGGCTGAGCGGGTACCACCTCGGCGCAAGGGTGGGAGCGGTCGATGGACCGAACAACCGCCTCCTACTGGCCGCGGGGTACGGTTTCCATTGGCGTTGGGCGGCTCGTTTCCTCCTGGACTTAGTCCCCCTGACCTTCCTCGGTCTTGGAGACGGGAGCGACCGAGGAATGCTCACCGCGGGTCTCGATCCGGCCATCGGACTGTCCGTCCTGCCCGAAGGGTGGATCAAGTTCCCGCTGCAAGTGTCCCTGACCGGGCGTTTGCCGACAACCTTTCTCGACAGCACTCGAGGCCTGGTCGCCCGCGGCGTCCTCTCCCCCTGGCTGGAATTGGCCGTGGGGCTGGCCTATTTCTGACGCCCTGGCCAAGCGCTCTCCGGGCAGGTTCCCCCAAGAGGTGGGAATCGTCTCGATGGTCCTCGCTCCAGCCCTTCTCCGGGTTCCCCAAGTACCATGATCCAATAACAATTTTTGCACCATGACGAGTATGAACCTGCGGTTCTGGGATCCGGCAGTTCCTATGGACTTCTCGAACTCCTTCGACTAGCATCAGGGGTATGAATATCGTGCCTCCACCGCGTGTCGCAGCTCCCCACCTCGGTCTTCGGCTACTCGGCCTCCTGCTCGTATGCTGGGCAGCCGTTCCGGGTTCGACCGCACCCGCGGCTTCGCCCCCCGTAACCCTCTTCCTCTACGCCCCGGACGTCAAACTGCAGAAGACCTCCTCCCTCCTCGCCGCGGCCAGGGAGTGTTTCACCGCACTGGATCTGCCCCTCGCTCTCGAGGTCTTCGAACGGGCGGAGGTCCTGGACCCTCAGATCCTGGCCCAAAAACCGGCCTTCTTGCTCTGCCCCGGATGGTACCTCGCCGAACACCGCGTGGAACTGGCCCTGGTCCCGCTGTTACGGGCGACGGTGAACGGCATCACCTCCTACAAAAAACTCCTCCTCGGCCGGGGCGGCCTCGAACTCCACAAACTCGACCATGCCAAGCTGGCCCTGACCCCCCTGGGAGAAGACACCCAGGCGATGCTGCAGCGCGAGCTGCTCAAGGGCGCTCCCATCACTCCGGCGACCTTCTCCCTGATCCTGGTCAACAAAGACATCGATGCCATCTTCGCCCTGGCGTTCGGACAGGTCGAGCTGAGTCTCGTCCGGCCAGAGAACCTCGAACACCTGCGCACGGTCAATCCGAGGGTTGTTAACGAATTCAAGGTGCTACATGAAACCTCAGCCCTCGTCACTCCCACGATGTGCGGGCTCGAGGGCAACTATAGCCCGGCCCTGGGAGAACACCTGACCAAAACCCTGCTCCTGCTCGGCACCTCGAAGCTTCAGGCAGCCCGCACCTTCCTCGGCCTGCTCGGGTACGACGGGTTCGTCAGGGAAGCCAAGGGTAGCAAGGAATGACCCCCCGGTGGTAAACACCGTCTCCCCAGCACCACCGAGTCCGCCCGCACCAACCTTCTCCTTCCTGAAAAAACTGGCGGCCCTGAGCATCACCCTCGTGGTCTTGACCACGGTCGGCACCAGCTTCGTGCATATCCGCTCCTTCGAACAAGCCATGGAGGAAGAACTCGCGGCTAAGGTAACCCTTCTCCGGGCGAACCTCGTGGCCGAGGGCCGGACCCTGACCTCAAACTTGGCCCTGGGCATCGGCGAGGCCCTAGCCGGACATAACTATGGCTTCGTCGAGACCCTACTCTCTTCGACCCTCGCTTCCGACAGCCGGCTGCGCTACGGCATGGTCATGAACCGCGACCGGCTGACCTTGGTCCACAGCGACCCTCGGCTCGTCCATCAAGTCCTGAACGACGATCAAGCCACAACCACGGCCGCGCTCGAGGAAACCCGCGACTTCGAGCTCACCCGCGACGGCGAGCGTTTACTCGAGGTCGCCTCACCGATCCTCCTCGCCGGGACCCGCTGGGGCACGCTGCGCTTGGCCTACACCCAGCGTTTCATCGACGATGCCATCGCCCGGACCCGCAGCACCTCACGGGCCAAGGTCCGCTCCTTCTGGTTCGCCGCGCTCAGCATCGCCTCCGGATTGATCCTGCTCTCGACCCTCGTGTCCTGGTTCTTCTCCCGCCGCCTGACCGCACCGGTGACCAGCATGGTCGAACTGACGGATCAACTCGCCCGCGGAAACCTCGGCCGGAGGCTGTGCCTGCAGAGCAATGACGAACTCGGGATCCTGGCCCGGTCGATCGACGTCATGGCCGACAACCTGGAAGAGAGCTTCCGAGTCGTGCGGGAACAGAACAGTCGGTTGCTCGAGCTGGATCGTTTGAAGACCGAGTTCTTGGCCAACACCTCGCACGAACTGCGCACCCCGCTCAACGGCATCCTCGGGCTCACCGAAGTCCTCCTTGAGCGCCTCGGCGATCGGTCCGAAGCATTGCGTCCGCTGCTTCTGAGCATCCGCACCAGCGCGCAACGCCTGACCGGCCTGGTCGAAGGATTGCTCGAGCTCGCCACGGTCCAGCGCAAAGAGGCCAGAGCAAAACCCTCGTCCTTCTCCCTGGCCGAACTCGTCACCGTGGTCGCCGATCTCACCCGGGGACTCCTCGTCGGCCGGCCGCTCAGCCTCGAGCTCGAGGTCTCCGACCCAGATGCGACCGTGGTACAAGATCGCGCTAAACTGACCCAGATCCTGCTCAACCTGACCGGCAACGCGACCAAGTTCACCTCGGAGGGAGGGGTATCGCTCCACTGCACGGTGACCCGAGATACGGTCGAGTTCGAGGTCGGCGATACGGGCATCGGGATTCCCGCCGAACACTTCGAGGCGATCTTCGACGAGTTCCGCCAACTCGACGGCGCCGCTGACCGAGCCCATAGCGGCGTCGGTCTTGGCCTCGCGCTGTGCCGCCGCTACACCGGGCTGCTCGGCGGCACCATCGAGGTGAAAAGCGAACTCGGCAAGGGCAGCACCTTTACCGTGAGGATCCCCCGCTTCCTCGAGCTCGGCCATGATAACGTTGCGGTCTTGGAAGGCCTCCCTGCGCCGCTGTCGGACCCTACGCTCCGATCCGCCCCGGAAACCTCACCGTCCGAGCTCGTCTTGCCGTCCGAACGGACCACCCAGGAAGGCCCGAACTCGGACCTCCAACCACGCCGGGGTTGGGGAGAGCTCGTCCTGGTGGTGGACGATGAAGCGGTGAACGTCGAGGTGTTGTGTGCCCGTTTGCAGCTCGATGGCTTCACACCAGAGGGTTACACCGACCCCCTCGAGGCCCTCCGGCGACTGCAGGATCCGGCACGACCCAGGCCAGAGCTGCTCTTACTCGACCTGATGATGCCGGGCCTGAGCGGTTTCGAGTTCTGCCGCCGCCTCAAGGCAGATCCGGCGCTGGCCGACCTACCCATACTCGTGATCTCTGCCAGGGCCCAGGTCCAGGACCGGGTTCGTGCCCTGGGTCTGGGAGCCGACGATTACCTGGTCAAGCCCTTCGACAAACTCGAACTGCTGGCCAGGATGGATGTCTCCCTGCGCGCGGTGAGAGCGAGGCGCGAACGCGAATTGATGCAGCGGGATTTGCTCCAGACCAAGAAACTGGCCGCTCTCGGAGAACTGAGCGCGGGCATTGCGCACGAAATCAACAACCCCCTGACCGTGATCCAGGGCTACGCGGAGGAGATCGGGGCCTTATGCGAGGACCACGACCCCAAGGTCCTGACCTTGCGACAGTATCTCGAGCAGATCTTCACCGCGGTCCAACGCGTGAGCAAGATCACCAACAGCTTGCGCCGCTTCTCCCGCCAGAGCGGTCCCGAGGGCGACCTGCGTCCGAACCAGCTCAATCAGGTCGTCGAGGAAGCCCTCGGTCTTCTCGAGAAAAAACTGCGCGACTCCCACATTCCCATCCACACCAACCTCGCCGAGGATCTACCGCTCGTCTCCTGTGACAGCACCTTGATCGAACAGGTCTTGATCAACATCCTCAACAACGCGATCAATGCTATTGAAGACCGAGGCGCTACCCTCGAAGCCAGGAGCAATTCCCGTATCGAACTCAGCACGGCCCTGGACCAGGGCAATGGCGCCAGTATCACCATCTGGAACAACGGAGTACCCATCCCGCCGGAGATCAAGGACCGCATCCTCGAGCCCTTCTTCACCACCAAAGAAGTCGGCCGGGGCACGGGTCTGGGGTTGTACCTCAGCTACAGCATCATGCGCGGCCATCATGGTCGCTTGAGCTATGACAGCGGGGAGGCGGAGGGGACGTATTTCCGCCTGCACTTCCCGCCGCTCACGGCCACCTGAACACCGAGCCCAGGGAGAGCCGCCCGCCGTTCGGGGAAAAACCGAGATGAGATGAGGGGCTGGCCTCGTCCTTCACCGTCAGAAGCGATAGCGCAACCGCAGCATGAAGGCCGAACCGTCGCTGGGGAGGGTGAGATCCTCGGCGTTGGCGAAGGCCGGTTCCCGATAGTCCCAATCGAGCAGGTTGGTCACGAGCAGCGTACCTTCCAGACCCTCCAGGAAGAGTCGGTCGGCGAGGAGCGCAAGATTGACCAACATGACCCGCTCGGTCCGCCCGGCCAGGTCGCGCGTGAGGCGCGGAGCAAGATAGTGGACCTCGGGGGAGAGGTAATATCCCGCGAAGAGCGGCACACTCACGCTCGCGTTGGCCAGGAGCCATGGCGAGAAGGCGGGTTCTGCTCCGTCCTGGCGAAGTCTCAGCACGGTCACATTGGCCTGTCCCTGCCAAGCGGACGGGGCGCCCAGGTAGCGCAGCCCGGTCTCGCTGCCATACCCGGTGAAAAGCCCGCGATTGAGGTATTGCAGGACTTCCCGGTCTTCGTCGTAGGTGCCTACCACCTCCTGGGCGATCAGGTCCGAGGCGCGCAGGTGATAGACGAGATCGTACAGGGTCCACGCCCCCACCCGGTGCTCGTAGCCGGCTTCGACCATGCGGATGCGCTCGGAGCGGAGGTCGCGGTTGGCCCGGTAGGCCCCGCCGTCGTCGAAGAAGGCCTCATACGACGTTGGATTACGAAAACCCTCGCCGAACATCAGCTTGAAGGTGCCACTTGAGTAGGGGGTGTACACCGCTGCCCCGCGAGGACTGACATTGTTCTCGAAGACGCTGTGACCGTCGAAACGGAGACCCAGGGTCAAGTGCAATTCGGGCAGCACGCTCAGCTCTTCCTGGAGGAAGGCGGTATACCGAGAGAAATCGTCTTCTTTGGCGATATCGACCAAGGCGAGGGTCGGGTCGTCTCCTCGGACCTCCCTACTCAGGTTCTCGGTGGCCAGGTATTCGCCTCCCAAGCCGAACACGGTACGGGAACGCCCCTCGAAGAAACTGAGCAACCCCTGGTACTCGGCACCGGGCCTGTCCCCGCGGTTCTCGTCGAGCCACAGCGGGTCCGGGCGGTAATCGAGTCTGTCCTCGAAGCGGAACCGGTCGTAATAGAGCCGCATGCTGTGCTCGTACCAGGCGCTGAGCTCCTGGCTATAGGAGAGGTCGAGCAAAACCTGCTGGTCGCGGTAGAGATTCTCGGTCGAACCGAAGTTCGTCTCATAGGGTGCGTGCGGCAAGCCTTTCTCGCGCATCGAGGTCAGGGCCAGGAAACGCCAGCCTCCCCAGCGCAGCGTGAGGTCGGCGGCGAGTTTGCGTTCGCGATCGGTCCGACTGGTCTTGCCGTCATGGGCCGGGTAGGACTGCTTCTCGAAGGACTCGGGTTCCTCGAGGACAACGACCCCGGCCATGACCTCGCCCTGCTCTGCGAAGGCCGATCCCAGCGAGTAGGTTGCCTTGCCGCCGCGAAGGGGACGATATTCGGCCGAAGCCTCTCCCTCGAGGGAACGTTCGGGCCGGCGAGTGACCACATTGATCAAGGCATAGAAGGCGTTGGAACCATAAAGCGCCGAAGCAGGTCCGCGGACGATCTCGAGACGTTCGACGCGGGAGAGGTCGAGAGGAAACGTCTCGTCGAGGTGGACCGAGGCCCCGTTGGGTTCATTGACCGTGTGCCCGTCGATGGAGATCAACACCCTGGTGTTGAAGTCTTCACCCAGCGTCAAACCGCGGAACCCGAGGTAGTGGTAGTCCCGGCCGTCGGTGACGTGGAAGCCCGAGACCGAGCGCACGACATCGGAGAGGGTGCGATGGCCGTAGCGGCGGAGCTGTTCCGCAGTAAAGACGGTAACGAAGGCGGGGGCCTCTCTCGTCGTCTGCGAATAGCGCGAGGCGGCGACGATGAGCTCTCCCGCAGTACGCAAGAACTCTTCTTCTCCGACCTTCTCGTCAAAGGGGTTCAGTTCCTCCGAGGCCCTCGTCTCCAACGCCGGTAACACAAGCGAGAGTCCCAGGACGAACAGCAGGCGATGGACCATTGGAGGACCTCAGTCGATGAGGGTGTCGGCCATCTGGAGCAGGGAGGGCGGCACGGCCAGACCGAGGCTGGCGGCGGTCCTGCGGTTGAACACCAGGGTCGTCCCGACCGGTGCGACCACGCGGGTTTCGGGTTCTCCCTGCGGCTTTGCTTGCTGGGATAGCAACTCGCCGGCCATGAGAGCCGCTTGCATGCCGATGGCACGGTAGTCCGGAGATATCGAGAGCAGGGCCCCTGCGCGTACGAATTCCTCTGAGAAGGCCATGAACGGGAGCTTCCGCTGAAGGCACTGCTGCTGGAGATGGGAAAAATTGGACGCGGTGTAGATGACCTGGTCGGGCAGCATCCAGAAGGCATCGATCTTGGGGGCGAGGGCGGCGAAGACCTTGGGCACCGCAGCGGCTTCCTCCACCGGGAGCGCCACCAGCTCCAGCCCGTATTCGGCAGCGACCCGGGCCGCCTCTTGCCGGCGGGGTTCATGGTGCTTCGGGTGGTAGAGTATGCCCAAGCGCTTGAGCCCGGGCACGGTCATCAGGAACTGGGCGAACATGCTCTGGATCGGAACGTCGAGGGAAATGCCCGAGACGTTCTTGCCGGACAGGCCGTAGTTGTGCCAGTTGATGACGTCCGCGAAGAGTACCGGAACCTCTCTCACCCGCCGAGCGGCAAGATAGGCCGCTTTGGCTCCAAGAGCCAGCACCAGGACCGGCTTCTGCTTCATCGCCTCGCTGAGTAGCTTCTCGCCGCGAGCCTGGTTGCCATCGAGCTCGAACTGCCGGAGGGTATAGGAACCGTGCCTCCGGAAGGCCTCGATGGTCTCCTGGTAGGCCGGGACCTCGGCCGAGGTCAAGACCAGGATATCGCGGGGGAGCGCCGCGGCTGACCACCACGAGCAGAGCATCAGGATCCCCAGCCGGGTGGTCGTGGAACAGAGCATAGGTCCGTGTCTTCGCATTGCCATCGTCTCCGGTGGGAAGGATGGTAATGGAAGCTCGAACAGAACACAAGTTGTATAAGTTCTGTCTTGGGGGGGTCGAGGGGTCCTGTCGCCTCACACCCCCGCCATGCTCATCCTTGCGCGTGGCGGGGGTCCCCCGTCGGCGCCACCCCTACAGGGTTACGGGAACAATCAGCAATCCCCCCAAGACTGAATGGTTCACAAGTTCGAGGTATTTCTTGCCTCGGACCTGTTCCAGCGTCTAGGCTCGAGTGGACGTATCTCGATGAAACCCGATGGACCTCTCTCCCGCACAACTCGTCCTCGTCCTCAATGCGTGGCCGCCCGAACTCCTCCTGCTCCTCGAGCTGGTCTGCTGTTTCGGCGGGGTCTGCCTGATGGGCCGCCTCTTCGGCGCGGCCGGGTTGCAGGTCTACGTCTGTCTCGGCGTCATTGCCGCGAACCTGCAGGTACTCAAGGTAGTGAAATTCACCCTCTTCGAGCATCCGGTCGCGCTGGGCACGGTGGTGTTCGCCTCGACCTATCTGTGCACCGACATCCTGGCAGAATTCTATGGGCGTAAGGAAGCAAGCAAGGCAGTGTGGCTCGGCTTCGCCTCGCTCCTCGTCTTCGACCTCCTGATGCTCCTCACCCTCGGCTTCCGCCCACTGAGTCAGGCCGAAGCCCCCCCGGGACTCTCTTGGGCCCTGGGAGTCCACGATCACCTCGCCGCGCTGTTCCTCCCGGCACCGGCACTCCTCGTCGCAGGCATGACCGCGTACCTGTGCAGCCAACACCACGATGTCTGGCTCTACCAGGTCCTCCAGCGGATGACGGGTGGACGCCACCTGTGGTTGCGCAACAACCTCTCCACCATGCTCTCGGCCCTGCTCGACAATACGATCTTCAGCGTCCTCGCTTGGGTCGTCCTGGCTCCCGAACCGGTCGGCGTCGACGCCCTGGTCTTCACCTACATCCTCGGCACCTGGTACTTGCGCGTGCTGGTCGCCGCCCTCGACACTCCCTTCGTCTACCTGGCACGGTGGCTCTATAGTCGCCAGGCGACGGCCGGAGGAGCTCCCGAGGGAACGAGTCCCTGCTGAGTCCGATCCGGCTCAAGCACCCCCGATCCGGCGTACGGGGAGGAAGAGCTTCCGAGGATAGTCGGAGCGCACCCCGGTGAGCGGCAGGTCCTGGAAGCGCAAGAACAGCGGACCATCGATCGCCAGCTCCTCGCGCTCGAGGAAGGCAAACAACCTGTTCACCGCCTCGGTCTGGTCGTCCCCTAGCCCGAGCTGGATCACGACCATGGGCCGTTCTTTCAGGAAGTGGAACTCGAGCGGCGGGTGGACCAGCACCTCGTGCTCGATCCTGAAACCGAACGCGGTGGTTCGAAGGGTCGGCGGTTGCGCGTGCGGTCGGCCCAACTCCAGGACCTCGTAGAGCAACCCGGAGGGCACGTGCTGCTCTTCCGCGAGCGCTTGCAGGTGCTGGAGCTGGGCTACCAGGTCACACGCCCCCGGAGCGCAGGGTAGACCGTAATACGCCACCACGTGATTCTCGAGTCGTGGGACCATGGGCGCGGCCGGGACCCCTGCGGTGTCCACCCGCTCGAGCCCCCCCCGACCGCTGCAGGAGGAACGGCCGTCCGAAATACACCCCAGGAGGACACTGAACAGCACGAGGTCGAGAAGACGATGCCTCGACATACCCGGTCACCTCGCCGTGAGAGCTCTCGACAGGTCAGGACCAGAAAGTACCCAAGCCGGGGTCGAGGGTCAATCCCCTGCATGCACGCGGCAACCACCAAGGCTTGAATCCCCGGCCCCGTTTCTGCTAGGTTCGGTCTACTCGGATCCGGCTGCATCGCAGACCCGCAGCCCTTGGCCCTCGAGGACACCCTATGCGACCATGGGCGCGTCAACGCTTCCTGCAGCCACTCGCCCCGGCTACCTCACGCACCTTCCCCACGATGCCTTGCCTCGGCCTGGTCGTAGTCTTGGCTTGCTTTGCCTTGTTGGAATGGCACCATCCCTACTGGTTCCTCCAGGACGACAACCGGACCTTCTTCCTGCCCAACTTCCTCCACAACCTGCAGGCCGCGACCAGCGGAAACCTCGCCCTGTACAACTTCTTCGAACATCGCGGTACGGTCCACCTCGCGCTCGGGCAGAGCGCGGTGCTCCACCCTCTCCCCTACCTCGCCCTCTCCGCGAGCAGCGTCCTCTTCGGACATCACCTCGCGGGCATGGAGCTCCTGGCCCTCCTGCTCCTCCTCGGCACCTTCATCGGTACCTATGCCCTTGGCCGGCGTCTCGGCCTCGACCCCGCTCCCGCGACCTTCGCCGGCACGGCCATGGCTCTGTGCAGTTTCGTCGTCCAGGGCGGCGCCTCGTGGTGGGTGTTCCTCCACCTCTCGGCCTATTTCCCCGCGCTGTTGGCCCTCGACCTCGCCCATCTCCGTTCCCGGGATACCGCGAGCGGTCTCGGCGGGGTACTCCTGCGGCTGCTCGGGTTCTACTGCGGGCACTTCCAGCTCTTCCTGCTCGGGATCCTCTTCGAGGCCTTGTTCGTAGGTGGGTGGGCGGTCCTCGAATTCGGCGGCCGACGGCGAGCACCATCCGGGGCACTCCTCTCCTGGTCAACCGGGTTGGCCTTGTCCCTCCTCGGCGCAGCTCCCTTGCTCCTCCCGGCGCTGGCCCAACTCGGGGAATCTGCCTTCCGGACCGCCCCCTTGGATCCGCTGCAATGCTTTCAGCGCAGCGTCGACCTCCCCGTCCTCTGGCGGGGACTCTTCAGCCGGAACCCGGGCGACTACGGCGACTATGCCCGACTGACCTTCAGCTCCCTGGTCTACGATGGGTTGCTCCCCCCCCTGGCCACACTCGCCCTCCTCCTCGCTGTTCCTTTCCGCGCCGCACGTCCCCTCCGAGGACCGACGGGCCTCCTGCTCCTACTCGGGTTGCCCCCCTTGTTCCTCGGTCTCGCCCCGGTACTCGAACTGCTCTCGAACACCCCCCTCCTCAATCTTTTCCGCTGGCACTTCAAGAGCATCTATTTTACCTATCTGGCGCTGAACCTGCTCGCGGGCTTCGCTCTGCAGCGCTTCGGCCAGCGCCTCTCCAGACCTCGGCTCGTCTGCGTGATCGCCTTGCTCATGCTCCTCCAGACGATCGACGTCATGAGCCTCCACCTCTCGGCCCCTCCGCGCTCCTTCAGCATCAAGGCCGAGGGCCCTCCCCCCGTGGAAGACTCCCTCGTCGAGGTTCTCGCGGGGACCCGGCTCCTCACCCTGCCCCATCTCGCCGATGCCGACTTGATCTTCCTGGATTTCAACTACCCGACCCTCCGCCGCGTGGTGCATTTCGCGGGCTACGCGGATCCTCTGCTCGGAAAACGACAGTTCGACGGGCTGACCAGCCTGGGTGCGTCGTTCATCTCGGCTGGAGGAGAGGTACACTTCGACGACGGCGTCCTGCCCGTGGAGCTGCTCCGGTCGTGGGGTGTCTCCCGCTACCTGCTCGGCAGCGACTACCTCGGCCGCTACGGACCCGTACTCCGCGAGCACGGTCTCACTCCTTGTATCCGCGAAGAGCGGCGCGTGGTCTTCTGCGACGGACGCGCACGACCCTTGGTGTCCTGGGAAGACGGCGGCACCGAAAGTCTCGACGAATTCACGCTTGGTCCTGAAGGGCTCCGCTGCAGGGTGGAAACCCCGGCGCCGCGAACCCTCATACTGGCCTGGCTCCAGGACCCGCGCCTCGCGCTGCGTCTCGATGGAAGGCTCGTTCCGACCTCGCCGGACGGACGGGGGCGGATCAGCGCCGACCTCCCCCCGGGGCAGCACGAGCTGCTCCTGCGCTTCGAAGATCCGCTGTTCGAACTCGCCCTCCGAGGTTCTCTCTCCGGCTACGCTGCCGTGTTCCTCTTGGGCCTCCTGGTCCGGCTCCTCGGGTCCCGCCGGAAAGCTGCCGGGTCCGGGAAGGACCCAAGCTCGGGGACTCTTCCATGAAAACTTCCCTGCTCCTCAATCTCTCGCTGGCCTGCTGTTCTCTGCTCTGCGCGCTCCTCCTCGGGGAAGGGTTCCTGCGGCTGCGCTTCCTGGCCTGGCCCTTCGAGCCGGCGCCCCGGAGACAATCCCATCTGACCGGCCGAGATGCCGCGCTGGGGTGGCGCCTCCCCCGGGAACAGGGCACGAATAGCCTGGGACTGCGCAACCGGGAGCTCGCAGCGAAGAAACCGGAGGTGTTCCGGGTTCTCTTCCTCGGCGACTCGTTGCTCTGGATCGGCGATACGAGCGACGGCCGACTGCACACCCAGGTCATCGAGGAAAACCTCAACCGCGCCATGCCGACCCCGCATAGGGTCGAGGTGATCAATGCCGGGGTCCCCGGCTATACGACCTACCAAGAGGCCGAGTTCCTCAAGGCGTACGGTCTGGCCATGGAACCCGACCTCGTCGTGGTCTGTTTCGTGCTCAACGATGTCTATCCCCGGTATCTCCACCGCCCCTCTCGCGAGGAGATGTTCCCCTTCGATCCCGCCGCGAGGCTCCACCGCTTCGACGGCACAAGATTCCCCGGCCGCTTGTTCGCGCGAAGCTATCTGGCGCACGAAGCCGCGTATTCATTTGAAATCGTTAGGCAGTTCTTCGGATTCGCCCCCTCCTTCTCCTTCCAGCACCGCGACGATTTCTATCTGGCCTGGAAATCCCATGGTTGGGCAGAAAGTGCGAAGCTGCTCGAGGCGATGCAGCACGTACTGCACCCGACCGGCGCCCCTCTCGCCCTGGTGGTCTTCCCGATCAGGGATCAACTCGAAGCCCGGAACCTCGACCGGGACCGCGACTACGTCCTCTCTCCCCAACGCCGCCTGCGGACGCTCTGCGAACAACGAAAAATCCCCTACCACGACCTGACCGAGGCGCTCCTCGCCGGCGGAGGCCCGAGGCTCTTCGCCGATCATGTGCACCTCACCGCCCGGGGTAATGACCTCGTCGCTGTCGAGGTGACGCGCTTCCTGTTGGAGGACACGGCGTTCCGGTTCGCGGGATGGACCAGCGGCCTATAGGGACCGGGCCACGCGGAACCCGAGGTGCTCGGAGGGTTTGTCCGGGACGAATTCCTGGCGGTACGCGGCCCGGCAATACTTTTCGTAATAGCTCCAGCACCCCCCGCGGAACTCGCGGGTAGGTCCTTCCGCGGGGCCCGAGGGATCGAACCCGGAGCCGGTGGGATATGCACCCGCCACGTCAAAGACCCACTCCCAGACATTGCCGAGCAGGTCGTAGAGACCCCAGGCATTGGGAACCTTCAGACCGACCGGATGGATCCTCCCCTCTTTGTTCCCTCCATACCAGGCGATCTCCTCGAGCTCGCCGTACCGAGGTCCGGTCGTCCCGGCCCGCGCGGCATATTCCCACTCGGCCTCCGTGGGGAGACGATAACCCGCACAGGTCTGGTCCCATCGCACGGCAGCACCATCGACCGTATAGCACCGCGGGAGATGTTCGCGAGTCGACAGGGCGTTGCAGAACCGGATCGCGTCGAACCACGTGACCGATTCGACAGGACATTCCCTCCCACAGGACGTGTTCCGGCTGGGATTCGCGCCGAACAGGTCCTGCCATTGTCCCTGGGTGACCTCTGTCGCCCCGAGCAGGAACGGTCTCCGGAGGGTCACGCGATGTTGAGTCTCGTCACCCTGTCTGCCGTCCTCTTCCGGCGGTGCCCCCATGAGGAAGGTCCCGGGTTCGATCCTCACCATCACCTGGCCGAGGCTATTCTTCCCACCCGCAGGCCAAACAGCACTCCCTCCGGCCGGCTCCTCACCCTCGGGCTTCTCAGTCCGAATGAACCAGCCCACCGCGAGCGCCACCACGGCCACGAGCAACACCCAGGTGCCTTTTTCGATTATCGCGACCATGCGGCCCCGTTGTGATCCAAGACTTTGTGCCATACGACGAGTATCTCACGAAAGACAGTACCGCGGCGACGACATGTCAACCGAGCCGACACCAAGGCCGACGCAATCAGGCTCGGGCCAACCGTGCAATTTATTTAACAGATTGTTTTACAAGGTTCATCTTGGTGCGGTCCGACCTGGCATCGTGGAGCGGATCGTGCAATCGGTCCGTCCCGCCCCTGCAATGTCGACGAGGTGATCGATGCATCGCTTGTTCCCTCTCCTGACCATTGCCCTGCTCGGCTGCATGAGCGAGTATGAACTCCAGGTCGACGAGCAGGCCAAGCAGCAGGACCTCGCTACGGCCATGCACGACGACGCCATCGACCGGAGCGGCCCGGTGGCGGGGCTCTTCCCCCCCCTGCAACTGCCGCCACCCGGGACCTCCTGGTTCCCTCCCGAGCAGCCCGGCGCGATCCGGCCGACCCTCGGCAGCGGCCAGGCCTCGCCGGGAAACGTCCCCGTTACTTCGACCGGGTCGGAGACCGCCATCGTTCCGGCCACCGTGCCCACTCCCGACCTGCCCACCGGTATCGAGCAAGGTTGCCCAGCCCTTCCCCAAGACCTGCTCATCGTGGATCTGAAGTCCGGCTGGTGGTCAGGCGACGGCGGTGAATTCTTCGAGCACATCCTCTCCGGCATCGGCGATCCTTGTCTCGGCAGAATCACCATCGACTACCATCACGTGACCAACGCCTACCACGCTACCCTTCGCACCGGGGGTTCGAGCGGCAGTTCCGAGTTGCGCTTCTACGAAGGCGAGCCGCGCTTCGGCAAGGTCTTCGGGGCCACGGATTGGGATACCTACGAACAGATCTGGATCCTCTCGGGGTCCGAGGCCGATCCTCTCGATCTGCCCGTCCAGGGCGACTTCTTCCAAAAACTCGCCCAACACCTCGTCGCCTCGGACGCGGCCGTGTTCCTCGGTGCGGGTTTCGGCTCGATCACCCACAGCAATGCCCTCGCCGAAGCCTTGGACCTCGGGACGATCTTCGACACGAGAGAGAGGGAGGGAGGCTTACTCTCACCTCAGTTGGGAGGCGTGGAGGTTGTGGATTATCTTGAACTCGTCGCGCAACACCCGATGTTCCAAGAGGTCACCTCGGTGGTCGAACGGGTCCGCATGGCCGGGGGAATGATCGAGCTAGAGGCCAATCCCTCCAATGGGTTCGAGGGCTTCCTGAACGGCCTGATGGCTCCGCCCAGGGTCGTGGCCGGCAGCGACCGGATCATCAACGGCAGGGATTTCGAGGCACTCGCGAAGAACGCGACAGGCGATACGGTCATCGCGGTCGGGAAAGCCTCGTTGGCCCGCCGCATCGTCCTCGACTCGGGTTTACAACGCTTCTACGCGGTGGCCGGGCAAAACGGCGCGGGCACGCTGGCCTATCTGCGCAACATGGTGCTCTATCTCTCCGGGGTTCGCTGAACTCGAGGAGCCGCAGAGGTCAGGTCGTCGACCAACCGATCGTAGTCCGTCGCCAGCCTCGGCCAGGCATACTTGCCCATGGCCTCGCTGAGTCTCCCGGTCACGTCGGCCTCCGGACCTCGCTCCACGAGCGCTGCCAGTCGTTCGACAAAAGCCCCCTCGGGATACAGCACCGCCTCGTGCAGCTCCGGCGGCACGAGCTCCGGATACACCAGCCGCCTCGGCAGGAGGGGATGGCAGCCGGCGGCGAGCGCCTCGACGACGCTCAGCCCGAAGAAGTCCTGTCGCGAGGTCACGGGCAGGATATCGCTCTGGTGCAACAAGGTCAGGTAGGCCTCGCGCGGCAGCGGACCGAAGGCCACCAGCCTCTCTCCGAGTAGGTCCTGGGCCCGGTCGAAGGGGGTTGCACATTCTCCTCTGCGCTCCCCGGCGAGGGCAACGCGGAAGCGCAGGCCGCGACGCACGAGTTCGACCAGGGCGGAGAAGAACTCCTCGGGTCCCTTGTCGTGCTCCCAGCGATGGTTCCAGAGGAGCAGGGGTCCCTCGGGATGGGGGACCCTCCGGGTCGCAAGGACAGTCAAACGGGCATACTCCACGCCCACGGGCAATACAGCGCAGCGAGGCGGCAACCCTCGCAGCTCTGCAAGCCCGCGGTGATCCGGCAACCGTCGCAAGAGCGTCTCCATACCCTCGAAGAAGCTGTCGCGGTTGTAGGCCGAGTTGAAGGCAACGCGATCGGCGGCCAACGCGGTGGTGAAATTGCGAAAAGCATAGCCCGCAGCGTCGGCGTCCCCCTCGGCCCCTCTCCTGCTCGAAACCGGGTAGGCGCACTGGTTCTCGTGGAAATAGGCCAGAACCGGCACCTTGGGCCAAGCACGGACAAGGCCGAGGAAGGTCGCGAGGTCGAGCAGGTCGCTCGCCACGAGCAGGTCCGGCGGTGCTCCTCTTCGCGCCAATCCGGCCAGCGTCACCGCCGCCCCGTGCATGCGCCACTTCCAGTGCCGGGCGGACAACCCGAGGACCTCGATCCTATGCCTGCTCGCGCCGCGCCAACCCTCGGCCCAAGCCGCATGGGCACCTCCGAGCCAGGGCTCGAGCAACAAAATCCTCCGGCTGTCCTCCCCCTCGCTCATGCGCTGAAAGTACAGTGTACGGTCTTCACCTCGAAGGGCCGGAGACCGATCCGGAGGCTTTGCGGCGTCACCAGGGAGACCGTAGAGCCCTGGCGTGGCCGTTCCAAGAGGTCGACCTCCGCTGCCGAACCGAGCGGTAGGCCGCATCGGAGCGACGCCTCGACGGTGCGGCCGTGGCATTCCCACATACGCACGATGATACCCTCTCCCTGTTCCGGCTTCTTCACCGTCTCGACGCAGAGATGCGGGCAGTCGGTGGAGAACAGCGCCGGCGGAACGGTAGCGTGCCCCCCCCCCGAGCCCGCAGGAATCCGTTCGACCAACGGCGGGTGGGCCAGCTCGTAAGCCCGGCGAACCACCTCGCCCTGGACCAGGTCGCCCTGGTGGGGCAGCAGGGCGTAGGTGAAACGGTGCCGCCCGAGGTCTGCGCTCTGGTCGGGTATACGTGGGCTGCGTAACAGGGCCAGGTCGAGCACGCCGTCCTCCAGGCGGTGTCCGTACTTGCCGTCGTTGAGCAGAGCGAGGCCGAGTTCCGGGGTCGAGCAGTCCACCCAGCGCTGCGCCGGGACTTCGAACCTGGCCCACTCCCACGAGGTGTTGGTGTGGCCGGGCCGCTGCAGGTGGCCGAACTGGATCGAGGCATGGAAGATGCCGTGCCGCAAGGCGGACGGGAAGGAGACGCGCAGCATGCGGTGCTCCTCGCGCCACTCCACCAGGGTGACGAAGTCCAGTCGCGGGCTGTTCGCACCGAGTCGGACCTCCTGGACCACCTCGGACCTGCCGATGGCCAGACGCTGTTCCAGGGCGATGCGCAGGGGCCCCTTTTCGAGCACGCGGCGCGACACGAGGCGCGGCCGCTCCGGCGGCCGGTCCAAATAGAAGCGGTCGACCTCCCAGGCGTCGTAGACGTTGGGCCGGTCCTCATACAGGGCCAAGGCATTGCCGCCGAGCCCCGGGGCGAGCAGCTCGCGGCCGCTGCCGCGCTCCACGAGGCTGGTCAACTCACCGTGTTCACCGAAGCGGGCGCACAGCAAGGAGTTCTCGAGCAGGTCGGGTCCTACGGTCAGGTGTGGATCAGGCTCGAAGGGTCGCGGCGTCAGAGGCTCCACGGTCTGGGCAGGCAGCCCCACCACAACGAGCAGGTCACCGCGCTCCGGTTCGACCGCGCTTTCCGGCAGGCGCTGGCCAGCACCCGCGGCGGTCCAGGTCTGGGTCTGTTCCGGAGGCACGCTCACGGCCAGGAGTTCGCGTCGGTCCCAGGCCAGGGGGTTGTAGACGACCAGACAGGGTTCAACCCCTGAGGTCGAACTCGTACCGACCGCCTCGAGGCCCTCGGTTGCCAGCCGTTCCAGCGAGGACAGAGTCTCCCGGTGGGCCGCCTCGGCCTCCTCATAGACCCGGCGGATCGAAGAACCGGGCAGGATGTCGTGGAACTGGTGGAACAGGATGGTACGCCACGCCTGGTCGAGTTCCCGGCTCGGATAGGGCAGACCTACCACCTGTTCGGCCAGGAGGCGCAGACCCTCGACCGAGCGGGCAAGGGTCTCGGCGGCGAGGTTGTCGGCCTTGGTGCGGGCTTGCGTGGTCAAGACCCCGCGGTGCATCTCGAGGTACAGTTCGCCGCTCCACAGAGGCAGTTCGGCGCGGTGCTGAGCCAAACGGCCGAGCATGGCCTCGGCTCCACCCAGGGAGAGGCGCGGCAAGCCCTCGGTCGAGGCGGCGCGCAGGGCCCGTTCGAGCTCCAGGCGATCCGGTCCGCCGCCGCCGTCGCCCAGGCCGAACAGGACCAGGGCCTCGTCGAGCAGGGCCTTCTGCCGATAGTTGCGCTCGGCGAAACGCAGGTCGGCCGGACGGTTCTCGCCGTTGTAGTTCTCCTCGGGCGTGCAGTGCGCCAGCACCTCGGAGCCGTCCAGCCCGCGCCAACGGAAGGTGTGGTGGGGGAAAACATTGACCTGCGACCAGCTCAGCTTGTTGGTGAGGAAATGTTCCACCCCGGCGAGCACGAGGAGCTGCGGCAGCGCGGCCGAGAAGCCGAAGGTGTCGGGCAACCATAGCGTCGTCGCCTCGCGGCCGAAGCGCTCCCGGAAGCAGCGTTTGCCGTAGAGGAGTTGGCGGCACAGCGATTCGCCGCCGACGAGATTCGTGTCCATCTCCACGTAGGTGCAGCCCTGCAGCTCCCAGCGGCCTTCCTGCACGGCCCGGTGTACCCGGGCGTAGAGGTCGGGCCGCAGCTCGGCCAGTCGGTCGTAGAGCCAGGTCTGGCTCATGCCGAAACGGTGCTCGGGGTACCGCTCGAGCAGGCTGAGCTGGGTGCTGACCGTGCGCACGAGCTTCCGTTCGGTCTCCCGCACCGGCCAGAGCCAGGCAAGATCGAGGTGAGCGTGCCCGACCGCGGTCAAGCGCAGCGTGGTCGGCACGGCCGGCTTGGCAAGCTCGGCGGCCAGCGCTATGCGGGCCGCGGCGACTTCGTCGGTTCTCAGCTCGCCGGCCAGACCGGCGGCCCGGACCAGGGCCGCACGGACGGTCGAACGCTTCAGGCTGTCCCAGGGAAGGTCGAGCATCAGGTCGCGCAGGAACTCCAGGTCGCAGTAGAGCTGGAACACATCCTCGCGCCAGGCGCCCAGTTCGCAGCGCAATACGCGGCCGAGGCGGGGGTCGTCCCAGTCCGGCTCCTCGGGCGGGGCGATCGGGTTGGCTCCGGTCTCGCACAGCAGGGTGATCGTGCCGTCAAGGGCGAAAAGACCGCGGAGCGGTAGCACGTCGCGCAACGAGACGCGCCGGTCCGGAATGCGGATTTCGGTGGTCAGCCCCTGCAACGGCCGACCGTCCGCGGTCAAGACCAGGGTCTCACCGCCCAGGTCGAGGCGCAGGGCCGGGTCACGGCTGCGCTGCTGCTCCGGAACTATAGCGGTCAAGCGGAAGACGGCGCAGTCCCACTTCCCACCCCAGCGTTGCCCGCGGACGAAAGGAACGAGCGGCTCGCCGAGGGCCTCGAACAGGGGTCGCGGCTCGGCCGAGACCGTCCCCTCCAGCACGGCCTCGCCCCACGGCTCGAAGCGGTGCTCCCAGCAGCGGTCGAGCAGACGATCGATACGTACTTCCTGTTGCCGGTCGAAGGCCCCGGTCACGTCCTTGGTCGGTTTGCTCATGGCCCCGCTCCTGTCACCCCACGGACCTGTGATGTAGCAAAGAGCAAGGGGGAAGGGCAATCACTCGTTACCGCTGCGGCTTTCCCATCTGCCACAGCGGTCAACAAGGCCCTGCTCTCCCTCCTTCTCCTGACCCGCACGCTCCGGAGCTTGTCGGCGAAGGAGCGGTGAACAGCCGAGGACTCTAGCCCGTTGATGGTCGAAAAACGCCGGGTGTCGAGGAGAAAACTGAAACAAGGGGTTCAGGGTTGGTTCAGGGTCTTCTGGTGCTCCATGGCCAAGCGGCTCAGCTCGACTCCGCTCAGACCCTGGAACAGGGACTCCCTCCAACGCGTATAATCGAAGCGTTCTCGTTGGATCAGGGCAATGAAGCGTTCGGTTTCCACCAGCCCGAGGTTGCGGCTGAGGATTTCGAGGCCCAATACTTTTATTTCGGTGTCCGTCTTCAAGCCAAACCCTCCAGGTCCATGAGAAAATTGATGGGATTGATAAGGGTAATCGAGGTTATACGTGCTGCTTTCCCGAGGATACTCCTATCCACGGTCAGGAAATATTGACAGCTCGAGGCAAGGGCGCAGGCTACGTGCAACGCATCCAGAGGTTTGAGGCCGAGGTTCGTCAACTGGTCAAGCCTGGTGAGCGTCTGTTCCGTTTCATCGATAAAGGTATCTGCCAACTCCTTCCAGCGTTGTATTTCTAGCCGACGTTCCAAGAATGGGTTGGCTTGGTTCTCGTAATCGAGAATATAGGACCAGGCTAATGCGAGTTGTCCGGTCTTGATCTTTTCCTGGATTGCTAACTTTGCTTCGGTTTCGAGTCGTATCGTTAGCATGGTTTGGTCGTCGAAAGGCCGGTTGAAACAGCAATTATCGAGGTACACCTTCATATGCTTCTCATCCCACGCTTCCCTTCATGCCGCTTCTGTCGCAAGGTGGCCAGGGTCCAGGGCATGGGCACTCTCCTTCCGAGGGTCGTCGCCGTCGAACTGCCGGTCCCGGTCCAGCTCACTATCCCATCGCCCACCGCAGCGGTCAAGGTCCACCTCTTGCGCACCGACCATGCACTCGAACCCCGAGTTGGACATTCTTCTACCAATGCCCCCGCTCCTGTGCTCCGCTCCACGGACCTGTGATGTAGCAAAGAGTAAGGGGGAAGGGCAATCACTCGTTACCGCTGCGGGGGATGGAATTCCCTCTCGAGGAGGTCATCCTCTCTGGCTTGCACCGTCAACACCTCGAGGAGCGAACCACGGCCATGGCTTCACCGTAACGGGTCAATGCGGAAGGGTTCGTCGCCGGCAAGGGCAAGCTCCCGGTTCGCCAGCAACTCCTCGCGGTGGAGATCACACCAGACCTGCACCATGCGCAACTGGCGCGGCGGGAACTCACCGGCTAGCACCCTGCCATCCTCGATGGCAAGAGCAGCCTTGTGTTTCTGATACCTGACATGAATGTGCGGCAGGTGATGCTGCACGGTATCACCATAGAAAATGGAGACCAGGTTTCCTCTTCTTCCGGGTGGTCCATCGAGTTGCATGAGGTCACTCCGAGTTCGTAGGCCGAAAGAGCTCGCTTCCCGTCCAGCATACCTACCAAGATCGAGCAGGGGAAGCAGTACGTGTCGTCCGTCGTATGGCTTCAGACTGGGTGGATTTCAGTTTCGGGTGGTACGAGGGGTCCTGTCACCTCACACAACGACGCCGCTGCATCCTGCGCGTCGCTTGCAGGTCCGCATCCATGCGGCCACCCCCACCATGCTCATCCTTGCGCCCGATGGTGCGGCCTCCTGCGCACCACCTGGAGGTGTGCATCCATGCACCCACCGTGGCGGGGGACCCCCGTCGGTGCCCCCCCGTCAATGGAGTGGTCACTCACGTGCAATTCACCCAAAACTGAACGTCTCTGAAGGCTTACCGTCCGTCTGGTCAACCGAGAACCGCTCAGCGTTTCCCATGTTCCAACCGCAGTTCGAGCTGCAAATAGCGCTCGCGGAGAGCCTCGACCTTGGCAGGGTCTGCACCCTCAACCCCGACCGTTCCCTTGGGGAGCCAGGCATAGGGTCTGTCCGCGAAGGCCTGGTAGTAGACCCTCAACCGCTCCTCCACCCAGGCCGGGGACCCGGGGGTGAGACCGAGTAAGGCCGCGAAGGTTTCATAGAGCAGGGAGGCGACCAGGTAATTGCCGGCTTCGCTCAGATAGGGGATGGAGCGCAACAGGACCTCGCGTTCCACCTGGAACGCGGGAAACCTGCGGGACAAATCCTCGAACAGATCCACCACCTCATACTCGCCGCGTATATAGCGATGGAAGATCCGGTTGAGCTGCACGGGAAGCAACACGACGAGGAACGTACCGCCCCGGGCTTCGACGT
The DNA here is from genome assembly GCA_001799195.1 of Deltaproteobacteria bacterium RIFOXYA12_FULL_61_11. Taxonomy (GTDB): domain Bacteria; phylum Bdellovibrionota_F; class JAHFAK01; order YA12-FULL-61-11; family YA12-FULL-61-11; genus YA12-FULL-61-11. The sequence goes on from MGSU01000150.1 coordinate 25,770, forward strand.
CGTTCCTCCACACCGTGAGCACGGCGTTGAACACGGCCACGGCGTGAAGAAGCTCTCGGTTCTCACGCTCTTCGGTGTGGAAGCCCTGGAAGATCGAGCGATCGCGATCATCGCTCGTCCTTTTCTGTTGGGCGGTGACGAGCTCGCGTTCCTGCCGCTCCTTCCAGCGGGCGAGGCTCTCGAAACCTCCGAGCCGCTCGAGCACGAAATACGTCAGGTGCAGCCGCGAGAGGAGGCTCAGCCACCACGGCACCAGGTCCGCGGTCAGGCTCACCAGGGAACCGTCCTCGGCGAGGTCATAGAGTCCCGTTTCGTAAATGTTATTGATGTCATTGAAACAAAAGAAATAGACCACCACGTCGAGGTGATCGCGCAAGGGCGTGGCGAGGTACGTACGATAGCTTTGGTCCACACCATAGCTCGAGACCCCGAAGTTGAGGACCTCGAACCGAGCCGCGGAGGCGTTGAGCAGGTACTCGAGCGGCAGGGGGAAGAGATAGGGGGAGGGCAGGCCGAGCTGGGCGAGATACGAGTCCCCAAACAGGCCGATCCTCGTGGAAGGTTCCAACCGGTCGAGAGCGAGGTCCCGGGGGTGGCGCAGACCGAGGTTATTGGTGATCAGGGGGAACGGACGGGAAGAGTCGGCGTGCTCGAGGTATTGGACCGTGTTCGGCATCGGCCGCCAGAGGCGGAAAGGATCCGCGGTGGTGAAGGTCTCCGCGGCGTTCCGGTAGCGTGTCGTCGACCATCGCACCGCCCCTTCGGCGAGGAACACCGCCACGAGGAGGGACACCCCGGCAAGGGCCAGGTCGAGGCTTCTTCCGAGGAGGGATGTGCGGTCGCGCCGAGGTAGCATGGCATCGAGCCGTGAGCCTGAGCTCGTGGTCATCGTCCCAGGATACCAGACCAACCTGGTTTGGCCGAGAAGGAACTATCAACAGCACGGTCGCGGTGCTGAGTACAAGAAGAGGTGCCGCGATTGAACAAGATCCAACGTGGTTCCAGACCATGTTGTTTCGAGCTAGCGTTTTGGAGGGGCGCAGAAAGAACCGCGCAGGAAGATTTCAGGGGGTCTACGCTAGTAATGGAGAAGGATTGACACCAGATGCAGCATATAACACATTGAATAAACACGGATTAATTTGGTCTATTATATGCAACTTCCATGGAAGACTGGGGTTTATTGTACTTCTTCATGATCGGAGATTCGTCATGAAAAACATGGTGGCAATGCTTCTTCTTCCATTACTGGCCTTCAGTATACCTCTCTATGCACAAGATCCAACTTCCGTGCCTGACGATGAAACGCAACTGCTTACGTGGCCCAAACATTTGTCTTCAGGATTACCATTCAGCATTGACAGCAATGAAGATGGGGTCTGTGTCGCCCTTGGGTATGAAAGAGCTGCGGCTGGAAGTAGCCGCACGGATGGCTTTCTCTACAACACGATACTGGTTGATACTGATGGTATTGTGGTCGGAGGACCATCAGCAAAAGCTATTTCCCAGATGGTATGTGTCAACTTTCTCGGCATCTCCATAAAGGAAAAGAGTGTGCTGCTAAGGAAACCAGTACACCAGGGTTCGAATCTACCGTTCAGCACCAACAGCAATGAAGACGGTGTTTGTGTGGCCTTAGGATACGAACGAGCGGCGGCTAACAGTAGCCGTACGGATGGTTTTCGGTATAATACCATACTCGTTGATGATGAAGGTTTGGTCATCGGAGGGCCAGTATCGAAAGCCATTTCGCAAATTGTCTGCATGAACTCCAGCGACAAAGTACAGCAAAAAGAAAAAAGCACTTTGGTGGTGAGGCCCAAGCACGATGCCTCCCGTTTACCGTTCAGTACCGCCAGTGACGAACATGGTATTTGTATTGCGCTTGGCTTTGAAAAAGCGGCCCAGGGCAGTAGTAGGACGGACGGATACCGGTACGATACCATCCAAGTTGATACTACGGGAAAAGTTGTTGGCGGACCAAGGAGTACAGCGGTTGGCCAAATCGTATGTTTGCAAGATAATTGCGAAGAATAACTCTGGTGAAAAAACCTACATGATGTTCCTTCGAGCGGCTTCACCCAGGGCGGGCTACTCCGCCTTTGTGCTATTCCCCGTTGCCAGACCCTACCGGTCCTGGTACACCCGGTAGGAATTGTCCTTCCCGAGCGCCGCATGATCTCCTTCCGCGTGACCGCGCGTTCCAGCCGCTCCGCCGCCCGCCTGGGCGTGCTCTCGACCCCGCACGGCGATATCGAGACCCCGGCCTTCGTACCCGTGGCCACGCGCGCCGCGGTCAAGGCCATCTCGCTGCAACAAGCCGCCGAGGCTGGCTGCCAACTGCTGATCTGCAACACCTTCCATTTGCACCTGACTCCCGGCGAGGACCTCGTCGCCGCGGCCGGCGGCCTGCACTCCTTCATGGGCTGGCAGCGGCCGCTGATGACCGACAGCGGCGGGTACCAGGTCTTCAGCCTCGGTTTCGGCAGGGACCACGACGTGGGGAAACTCCGCGGCGTGTTCCCCGGCAAGGAGCAGCAGGCCACCATCAAACCCGGGTCTCAGCCGAACCACGTGAAGATCACCGACGACGGAGTGTGGTTCCGCTCGCCGCGCGACGGCAGCAAGCATTTCCTCGGTCCGGCTGAGAGCCTGGCCATGCAGCGCAAACTCGGGGCCGACATCGTCTTCGCCTTCGACGAGTGTACCGCGCCGCTGACCACCCCGGCCTATCTCGAACTCTCGCTGCGCCGCACCCATGCCTGGGCCGAACGTTGTCTCGAACTGCACGACGGAGAGCAGGCCCTCTACGGCATCGTCCAGGGTTCCCACTATCGCGAGCTGCGGCAGCATAGCGCCCGCTTCATCGGCGGCCTGCCCTTCGCCGGTTTCGGCATCGGTGGGGACCTCGGTCAGGACAAGCAGGACATGCACCAGGTGCTGGAATGGACGGTCCCGCTCTTGCCCGAAGAGCGACCGCGCCACCTCTTGGGTATCGGCCATCCCGAGGACTTCGACGAGATCGTCCGCCGCGGCGTGGACACCTTCGACTGCATCGTTCCCACCCTGCACGCCAGGCACGGCATCGCGTTCACCGCCGAGGGCCGGCTCAACCTGCGCAACCGGCGGTTCCTCACCGACCCGGCTCCGCTCGACCCGGCCTGCTCCTGCCCAACGTGCCGGTATGCCAGCCGTCGCTACCTCGCCCACCTGGTCCGGCTGGAGGAGATCGGAGCCATGGCCGCCCTTACCGTCCATAATCTCCACTACTGCAACCGTCTGGCCGCATCGCTGCGCGAGGCCATCGCAAAGGGAAGCCTATGACCAACAACCCGGTCCTCACCTCCACGCTCCCCGTCGTCGAGGCCGCGGTCCACGTCACCCTCCAGCGCAAGGCCCTCACTTCCTTGGCCCTCCGTTGGTTGCGGGAGCAGAAACTTCCCCCGCCCTGGCCGGACGAGCACCACCTCGGACCTGCCGACGCCGAGACCACGGCCCGCTATATCCTGCTGCTCGACACGCTCAACTTCTGCTTCTGGCCCCTGCCGGGCACGTGCAAGTGGACCGTCGCCACGCCGCAAGGGAACCTCGGCGGGTACTTCGGCCTCAGCCAGGCCCTGGCCCGCTGGTTCCGTGAACGGCCGGAGAGGACGACCGCAAAGGCCCTCGCCAACGTGCCCGAGGAGGAATTCGAGGCGGTCCTCGCCGGCGAGGGGAGCTTGCAGTTCTTGCCCGAGCGCCGGGCCTTCACGCGAGCCCTGGGCGACGTTCTGGTTGAGCGGTACGGCGGCAGCGCCCTGCGCTTGCTTGCCGCGGCCAAGGGCAGCACCGCGAAGCTCGTCGAACTGGTCGTGGCCGAGCTTCCCGGCTTCGACGACAGGGCGAGGTATGCCGGAGAGGTCGTGCTCCTGCGCAAGCGAGCCCAGATCCTCTGCGCCGATCTCCACGGCGCTTTCCACGGGACCGGTCCCGGTCGCTTCGACGACCTCGCTTACCTCACCGCCTTTGCCGACTACAAGCTGCCCCAACTCCTCGAACGCATCGGGGTACTGCGCTACTCGCCCGAGCTGCGGGCAAGCCTCGCCGCTGAGCAACTCCTGCCTGCGGGGTCTGCCCTGGAAGTCGAACTGCGCGCGGCCACGGTCTGGGCTGTGGAGTTGCTGCGCCGGGAACTCGAGGCCCGCGGTCGGGCCTTCCTACCCCTGGAACTCGACTGGATTCTGTGGAACGACGCCAAGCTGCTGCCACCCGGCCTGCCGTACCACCGCACCCCGACCGTGTTCTACTGACCCATGGTTCAGTGCAACCCTCTGCTTCGCGTGGCTGCTCTGGTTCTGTTCACTTCCTGCACCCGCGCTCTCCCGCCCGCCATCCTGCCGCAAGAGAATGAACCGCCGCCCGCCGAATTGGAACTCGAGGCGACCCCGCGACGGTCCTTCAACGAGGCCGAGCTGATCCTGATCCAGAACGTGGCCTTCTTCGAGTCCGGGTGGATCGAGCGCGCCGAACAGTGCGAGGGCATCGCGGGCACCGTCCTCGGCCGCTGGCTCCATCCCAACCACCGCCGCTACGGCCGCACCCTGTGGGAGGTGACCCGGCCGGACCAATTCCACGTCGTGCGCGACTTCTCGCTCTGCCTCGACCAGACCTGCACGACGCTGCGCTCGATCCGCTCCGGGCTCGCCGTGCCCGAAACGGCGGCCTACCTGCACCACCCCAGCGGCAAGAGTCAGACCGTGAAGGAGTTGGTCACTGCTCAGTACGCGCTCTGCGCAGCCGCGGTGCGCGGCCGACTGGCCGACCCCCGAGGGAGCGTCTTCCTCGACTTCCGCGCCGACGGCAGCGGCGGCACGGTCTTCGACGTCCCTTTCGACCTACCCGACGAGCTGCCGACCCTTGCCGAACCGCAACGCGAGCTCGAGGACGTGCTACGCGAGCACCTAGGCGACAGCTCTGCGGACGAGGCCGAGTCTCCGGGGGGGGAATAAGGGCTCAGTTGATCTCGATGGTGCGTGGGCGGGTGCGTTCGCTGCGGGGAAGGATGAGGTGCAACAGCCCGTTCTTGAAGTGGGCCTCGATCTTCTCGACCTCGACATCGGGCGGGAGCTGCAGCTCGCGTCGGAAAGGTCCGAAGGCTCTTTCGATCAGAGCATAACTCTCACCCTCGGCCAATTCCTCGGGACACTTCTCCCCCGTCAGCACGAGCAGACCTTCGCAATGTTCCACGCAGAGCTGCTTCTTGGTCATGCCCGGGAGTTCGGCGAAGACCTCGTACGCGGTCGCGGTCTCCTTCACGTCGACCAGGGGCTCGAACCCCTCCTCGACCTCTTCCTCGTCCACCGCTTCCTCGACGGCCCGCTCTTCCTGGGCCATCTCGGCCAACAGGCGGCGCAACGTGGCCGCGTCTTTGACCACGATACCCTGGGGGTTGGTCTCGTTCTCTTGCATGGGGTACTCCTTGGGTTCTCCTCGTTCGGACAGGGTTGCATAGAATATAGGGGAGGGGGAGTCAAGAACCGCCTACGGCCTCAGAGGAAATACCAGATGAGCCCGAGCGACGCGCCGAGCAGGCGGATATCATAGCGCCGCAGGTTGCCGAGATCCAAGAAGTGGTATTCGAGCAGCGAGAGGTCGCCGAAGACCGAGACCCGCTCGGAGAGTTGATGGCGGAGCGAGGGGGCGAGCTCTATTTCGAGCCCCGGAGCATTCTCGATCACGTCGTGCGTGTAGAACAGCAGAAACTTAATAGAGAGCTCGAAATCCTCGAGTTCGCTCAGGAGTGCGGTGGCTCCTAGACCTACGGCGTAGTCCTCGACGAATTCGAAGGCCGCTCGGTTGGCAAAGGTCAGGGGTCGCGCGAGCAGCTCCAGTCCCAGGGCCGACGACGTCTCCAGAGCCAGGAACCAGGTCGCGTCATGGTAGAGGCCGAGCCCGAGGAAGGGTTCGAAGACCGGTTTGGGTGTCCGGTACGCAACCAAGTCGCGGCTATTCGTTGCTGTTGGTTCATCCTCGGGAGCAGCACCGAGGTCGTCCTGGGTAACGGGCAACAACGGGTCGGTCCCTGGCTCTCCCGTTGTTTGGGTCGGAGCGACCACGGGAGTAGCCGAGGTTCCCTTAGGAGCGGTCGGCGCGGGTTCCGAGGTGGTACTCCCTGCAGCGGCTTTGGGTTCGGCAACGGCCTTCACCGTTCCTTTATGGCCCTTGGGCTCTTTTTTCGCCTGGTTCTTTGCCGCCTTCGATGGCTGCGAGGGCGCGGGCTCCTCCTTGACCGAGGGTTCGGGGACCGGGTCGCTGAATTCGTCGTCTTCGACGATCTGTCCGAGGGCGGCGGTGGCAAAGAGCAGCAGAGCGAGGCTGAGCTGGTACATAGGGTCACCGTAGTAAAATGCAACAACACGGGTCTCGGCGGCGGAACGGGAGAACCGTAGCCCCTTGTTGTACTTCAGAACCATGCCGTGGGCAAGGAGCATCTCCTCCCCCTACCCCATCCTAGCTCCGAAAAGAGAGGAGTCAGGGGAGGTAGGGACGGGTTCGGGCCAAGCGGAAACCGAGATGATGGTTGCGCTCGCGCGGCGCTTCCCCCTGACGTCCGGCACAGGTACAACCTCCGGCAAGACTGTACCAGCTCCCCCCGCGAACCACGCGGACCTCTCCCTTCGATGGGCCGGAGGGATCGACCGCGGGCTCGACGGGCAACTCCTCCAGCCAATCTTGGGTCCATTCCCCGACATTGCCGAGCAGGTCGAGGAACCCCCAGGCATTTGGCCGTTTGGTTCCCACCCGCTGCGGACCGCAGCGCTCGGACGGGTACTGCTTGCCGGGCCAATCGGTGCAATCCACCCCCTCGGGATAGAGCACCTCGCTATTGCCGCCATACCAGGCAACGAGGTCGAGTTCCGGCGAATGGTTCTCTCCCAGAGTGGTCATCGGCCCGCTGTACAGCGTGGTGACCGTCCCTGCTCTGGCAGCGTATTCCCACTCGGCTTCGGTGGGCAACCGGTACCCGTCACACGACGCATCGAAGACCGCCTCGCCCTCTCCGAGGGCATAACACCGCGCCAGGCCGCGGAGCTCGGAGAGGCGGTTGCAGTAGGCCACCGCCTCGAACCACGACACCTGCTCGACCGGGCAATCCAGACCGCAAGGCCGGAAATGGCTGGGATGCTCTCCGGTGACGGCAGCCCATTGGCCCTGGGTCACCTCGTACTTGCCAAGGAAGAACGACTTGCTCAGACGTACCTCGTGCTGGGGAGCTTCGATCGGATAGCTCTCCCCCGTGCCCTCGAGCTGCGGTTCTCCCATCAGGAAACGCCCGGCTTCGACGCGCAGCAGTTCTGGTTCGGCAGGGGTCAGCGCGATTGGAGCCAGCGTGAGCGTCTTCTTGCGAGGGAGCGAGAGACTCAAGCGCGAGGGTTCGAGGTAAGGTCCAGCGTGGACCCTCAGCACGAGCTCCCCGGGGCGATACTCGAGGGTGTACCGTCCCCGATCATCGGTGAGGGTGGAGAAGGTACTCCCCTCGACTTCAACCATCGCGCCGGCGAGCGGCTTCCCGACCGCATCGACCACCTCGCCGACCAGCCGCTGCCGGGTACAGCCAACGAGCCCCAGAACCAATCCGAAAACAGCGATACCTCTCAAGGCAGCCTTCGGGGAACAGAAAAAACCCGTGGAAGACCGGGAAGGCTCGAGAACAGAGGCAGGACGGAACAATCAGAGCGCCTTGCCGCAATCGAAGGACGCCAACGGCCGCCACAGCCCGGCGTCGTCGAGATAGAGCACCACTCCGTGATAGCCCTCGATATCCTCGCCTTCGTCATTGACATCCCAGGTGGAGTGCGAGGTGAACTGGAAACGAATCGGCTCGGCTTCGTCGTCTTCCTCTTTGGCAAAGCTGAAATGCACCAACAACTCGTTGTAGTCGTTCTTACTGAGGGTCACTGTAGCCCCCTCGCGGGTGTCAAAATCCCGGATGCACCCCATATCGACGACAAGCCCACCTTCGACCTGTTCGATATCGAAGTTGGGGTATTCGTAGACGCTCAGGCCCTCTTCGAAGATCGAAGAGTCAAAGACCCGGGTAGCTCGGCAATCGACCAGCTTCTGCCGCGGCTTGGCGAGAGCTGCTCCGGCGACCAGAATGAGAATCAAGGCAAAAATTATACGTTGGCTCATAGCGTTACTCCTTCGTTGTGACAACTGGCGAGGGTAACCCGACTGTTTTTCGACGGGCCACCTTGAACACGACGGCACGAATACCAGAAGTAACGCGTGGTGTCAAATTTATCATGCCGCAAGGTCCCTCTACCACCGCTGACAGTGGCCCCACCCTCCTTCGTCAAGACCTTGTCGATACGGTCTTAAAAAATACTCAACACCTTGTTATGTTTGGTCGATGATGATGGCACGAAACCTGGATGCCGTTCCGGCGCCAAGGTCAACCCCGAGGATACCGCCATGGTCATCGAGCTACGCGACTATCTCTCTCCCTCTGCACAACGCCCCCTCGCTCCGCGTACCGATCAACCCCCCGCAAAGGTCGTCCCCTTCATCCAGAACGACGCGGCCTCTGCTCGCGCGTTGCAGGCCCTGGCCTCCAGCGATCTGGCCGAACTCTCTCCCGAGGACGTGGCTCGGCTGGTCGAGCGGGTCAAGAACCTCCTCGCCGAAAATCCGGATCAGGCAGCTCGCATCTTCTCGGAATTGGACGGTCGGACGGTAGCGCGGCTGCTCAACGAGTGACCTCGGGACGCCCTGAAGGCAAGGCTCTCTCGAGCAGGTCCTCGCTGACCCGACGATAGTATTCTCCTCCCTCCACCGCTGTCGTCCCCTTGGGCACCTCGAAGAAGGCGCCGGCGAGGTCGTGCAACTCGAGGCGTTGCAGGACGAAAGGGGCAACGGGCAGGTCGAGCGCGATCGGGACCACCCCCGCGGCGAGGAACAGCAGGACATCGGCGCGTTCGTAGCGATAGCGCAGGCTCGGGGGCAAGCGCAGCCTCTTCTTGATATCGGCAGCCAGGGTAGAGGCCAACACGGCATCGCGTAACACCCAGGCGCCGAGGACCGGCTTTTTCGCGGCGTCGAGCAGCTCGGCCGCCACACAGTTGAGCATGCCGAATAGGCGAGTCCGTTGGGGTACCGCGAGGCGGACCGTGCCCTCTCTACGTTCCGGCGGCTCAACATACGTCTGCCCGTGCTCCCCGACTTCGGCCGCATGCAACGCTTCCAACCGGGCCGCATGCTCGGCGAGGCTCTCGCGACGATAGAAAGCCCTGCCCGGCCGCCAGGTGCGCACCTCGCCGCGCTTGCGATCCAGCACTCGCAGCTCCCCCTCGGGCAGCGCGGTGCGCTCGTACGGATCCACTGCCCAGTGTTCGAAAACCCTCCGGCCACCGAACTCGTCGAGTTGCTCGAACTGTACGTGCAACCCGGGTTCAGCCGCAACGAGAGGGATCCTGGACAAAAGGAGGAAAAACAGGACTGCGGGGAAAGGGACGTGCCCCCTCGGTATGCTCTCGATCGACACGGACCTCACGTCCCCTCCGGCACGAACAGACCGGCTTTGTCGGCTCCGAGCATACCCGCGGCAAAAACCTTGTCTTCCACGAGCTGCAAACCCTGGATGGCCTCGGTGGGAAGGATCGGGTAGTGCCGTGCGCTCTCCAGGGCTTCCACGATGCGTTCCATGGTGTTGTCCTCTTCCTGCCAGGCCTGCTCATCGAAGCGCGAGAGATCGAGCCAGGTCGAGTAGCCGCGCAGGGATTTCTCCCGCACGACATTGTAATAGAACTCGAAGTACGACAGGGCCAGCTCTCGCAGGTTGCGGAACACCGGTTCTCGGTAGCGCAGAGTGGTGAAGTTCGACTTGGCCACCGCGCCCCACAAACCGCCCTCTCGGAACAAGCACAGCACGTGGTCATCGTCGCGATGCGCGGTCAGCTCCATGATCAAGGCCGGACGGCCGGTCCTGGAAAGAACCGCCGCCGCAAAGACCGCACCGTCGAAACAATGCGCCCTACCGTCGCGCACCACACTGATCGGACTGCGATAACAATGGTCGGTACTGTAGGGTAGGCCATCGAGGTACCGCTGGACTTCGGACGGATGGGATAGAGGGGGAAGGACCACGCTCATGGCAACCTCGCAACACGTTCCGGGCTCTCCCGGATGTTCCCAGCCCTAGCATAGGTTTTCCGGGATGCGCAAGCCCTCGATCGGGCTGGTCTACTTCCCCATTCCGTGCTATGGTACTGTGTCCGGACGAACCGGTGCAGTACAACGCGAGTGACCAGCATGCCGAAGAACACCGACGCCCATGAACTCCACCGAGCCGTCCTCGAGGCCCAACTCGACGGCCTTCTCTACCTCGATTCCGGCGGTTTCATCCGCTATGCCAACGCCGCCGCAGGTCTTCTGCTCGATTCCTCCGCGGCAGACCTCGTCGGTACCACGTTCGAATATCCCCTACACAATACCGAGCGCACCGAACTGGAAATCACCCTCAAGGATCAAGAGAAGCGCATTCTCGAAGCGAGGGTCAGCGGCAGCGAGAACGGGTTGGAAGGCCATGTGCTGGTACAGCTCCGCGACATCAGCGACCTGCGGCAGAGCAATCTCATCCACCACACCTTCTACGACCACCTCACTGATCTCCCCAACCGCATGCTGTTCAAAGACAGGCTCAAGCTCGAGCTGTTCCATTCTCAGCGCAGCCGCAAGCTGGTCGCAGTGGTGGTGCTGAACATTAACCGCTTCAAATCGATCAATGAAGCGCTCGGCTACACCCTCGGTGATCGTATCCTCCAACTCGTAGCCTCGAGACTACGCGAGACCTTCCGCCGCAGCGACACCGTGGCAAGGATCGGCAGCGACGAGTTCGGTCTTGTCCTGCCCGGCCTCAACAAGGCCGAAGATTGCAGTCGACTCGCCTCCAAGATCATCACCGCATTCGAAGAAGTCTGCACGGTCGACCGGCACGAACTCTACCTCTCGGTGTGCCTCGGCATCGCCCTGCACCCCGACGACGGAACCACGGTCGACACCTTGCTCAAGAACGCCGGGACTGCCCTTGACCGGGCTCGCCAGCAAGGCCGCAACACCTTCCAACTCTATTCCGAGGCCAATCAGACCCTGGCGTATGAACGCGTCGAACTCGAACGCCAACTCTGCAAGGCCATGGACAACGAGGAATTCGAGGTCTACTACCAGCCGCAGATCTCCCTTGTCGACCATCGCATTCTCGGCGGCGAGGCCCTGCTGCGCTGGAACTCGATCGGCTCCGGGCTGGTCCCGGCCTACCACTTCATCACCCTGGCCGAGGAGACCGGTCTTATCCAACCCATCGGCGATTGGGTGGTTCGTACGGTGTGCCGCCAGATCGCCCTCTGGGAAAAACTCACCGACCGGCCTTTCTGCATCACCGTGAACATCTCCCCCTTGCAGTTCTCCCGGGACGGCTTCGTCGACAACCTCATTGCCCTGATCAAGGAGTGCGGTCTCGACACGTCCCACCTGGGCCTGGAGATCACCGAACACCTGCTGATGAAGGACGTCTCGGTCGCGGTGCGGGACCTGCGTCGCCTAAAAGAGCTCGGTATCAGCATCTCCATCGACGACTTCGGCACCGGGTACTCCTCGCTCTCCTACCTGCGCAAGTTCCCCATCGACGTGCTCAAGATCGATCAGAGCTTTGTGCGGGAAGTCACCGTCAACCAGAACGACGCCGAAATCGCCTCGGCCATCGTCACCATGGCCAAGGCCCTCAACCTGACCGTCATTGCCGAGGGGGTGGAGAGCCGCGAACAGCTCGAATTCTTCCAACGTCTCGGTTGCGATGGGGTTCAGGGCTACCTGTTCAGCCGCGCCATACCGGTCACCGAATTCTCGACCTTCCTCACCGATCCGAACATCTTCGCCGCCAAGGCCTGCTGAGCCTATGACCACGCGCTCTTCCTTCGCGTTCTTCTTCCCCCTTCTCCTGTTCCTGGTCTGCTCGGCCCCCGAAGACACCTCGTCCAGCGATCCCAAGGTACCCAGCACGGTCGGGTCCTTCCAGTACCATGACCCTCAGGACGACAACGGCCGGGCTCGACTGACCCTCCGCTTCGAAGGAGAGGAACTCGCCGGTTCGTATATCGTGGCAATCTATTCGCGCTGGCGGGAACTCCCCGACGACCCAAACGCCGAGATTCCCCGTCACCGCATCTATCCCTTCGACCTCACCTTCACCGGGGAGCTGGCCACCCGCTACGCGGCCCCGGACCCCAGCGCCGACCCCGCCAGCAGTGATCAGACTCAACCCGGCACTCCGGTCGTCACCCAACCCACGGCAGCATCCTTTTCCTCCAAGTACTATACCCGCAACCAAGAGGTTGCCTTCAACCTGGCGAATACCGACCCGCTCCTGCCTCCGGAGAGGATCACCGCCAAGATCACCGATCAAGGGACCTCGCATGTCCTGGCCGTGGATGCCCGGGACCTACCCCCCGAGGACGTGGAGACGATGATCTCCCGTAAGGACCTCGACAGCCTCCACCTCGAACTGGAAGAGGCCTTCTTCCCCCGGCTGCGCTCCTTGATTGGTCCGCTCCCGGCCGAGGCTCAAGCCGTGCAGAGCGTTGGCGGAGCGGTGCCCGACCAAGACGGACGGATTATGATCCTCCTCTCCTCGACCTTCTCCCCGCGCGACGGCGGTTGTTTCCTGCGCTTGGCCGACGCCTTCGAAGAGGTCCCCGCCAACCCGGGCAGCAACGAGCAATACCTGATCTATTGCGGCCTGCCCGGCCACAACGGCCTGGCCGGACTGCAGAACAGCAAGGAATTCTACGCCTTGCTCTCGCAGGCCGTCGCCGATCTTATGGTGTTGGCCAAGAAATACCTGCTCGTGGTGAAGGGCAGAACCAGCGCCGCCTTCCCCCGAGAGCAACCCTTTGTCGTGGAAGGCCTCAGACTCCTGCTCAACGACCTACTCGGGTATCAACCCATCGCCCGCAGGAACGATATCGTCGGCCGTTTTCTCGAAGCCGAGGACGAAACCCCCTCGTTGAGCGCCGTTCGATTCGACCGTTCCTCGGAACCGGGAAAATCCGGCCTTTACTACCTCTTCATGCGGTTCCTGTTCGAACGAGAACTCGGCGAGAGCCAGCGACAACGCGGGACTATTTCGGGTCAAGGCGTGACCGCGCTGCTGCAGCCCTTGTTCAACAACACTTCCACCGGCACGGCTTTGATCGAGGAGGTCACCGGCACGACCCTCGAGGTCCTCTACGATGAATTCCTCCTCCAGGTCCTCGGGGAGACCGTGGATCCCTCGGCCGACCACCCTTCCTTCGACCCTCCGATCAAGGACGAGACCACGGGCCAAGAAATCGGTATCGCCCTTCGGGGCACCGGGACCTCGACCGTGGATCTCACTGCGAAACTGGCGTTACCCTTAGCTCGGCTCGCGCCGAGTACATCGCTCAAGCGGTTGTGGCCCTTCAGTTTCCGGGCCTTCTCCTACGATGTCCTGACCGATGGCACGGGGACCATCACCCTCACCTGTGACCGGGAAGCCCAGCCCCGAGCCTTGGTGGTGAGGATCCGATGACCCGGTCCCCGCTAGCATGGGCAATGGGGTTCTTGCTCGCCCTACCACTGCCTTCCTCGGCCGAGAGTCCGACGATCGAACTCGCCTTCACGGCCGATCGCCACGGTCGCACCCTCCACCTCCACCTCGACGGAAAACCCGCGCTGCGCTATACGCACACCCCAAACCAGCGCTTGGGCGATGCGTCCTTCCTGCAACATCCCGCGATCCTCGACTTCCGCTACCATTACCTCGAACGCTCCTACTTCCTGTACCACGCTCTACCCCGAGGTACGCGTCCAGAACTCCTCGTGGTCTTCGAACCATCCCTCCTGGATCGTTCGGTCACGATCACCACCCATCAGCAGGGGCAGATCCTGGTCTATCTCATCGGCGACCTCGACCTCGCCTCCGACGAGCACCTCGAGGATTGGTTGATCGCTGAATGAAGCAGGCCGCGCCGAGCAGCTCCTCACCGCTTCAGAACCGCGCTCCGAGGAGGAGGTAGGGCCGGTCGTCGAGGACGACCGGAGCGAGTATCGGCTCGACGGAGGTCACCTCGTTGAGCCGCCGGACCTTCATTTTGAAGCGTTCGTTGTAGGTTTGCACCGCCTCGACGGCGCTGATCAGGCCAAAAACCTTGGTCCCCAGGTACAGCACGAGCCCGCTGTAGAAGAGGGCCTCCCCTTGGCTGAAGTAGGCGTCATTGAAATAGGCGCTCGGGTCGGACATGGTCAGGCCGAAACCCGAGCCGGCCACCG